>CAZYLP010000450.1:0-7214 GCA_964648345.1 uncultured Planctomycetota bacterium | reverse complement strand
AAGCAGCAGCAGCCGGAGGGGTTCTGGAACTACGAGAACCTCCACCCGAAGCTCAAGGCCTACCCCATGTCGCAGGGGACGGCCGCGATGGGCGCGCTCACGCTCTTGAAGTGCGGGGTCTCGCCCGAGGACCCGGTCGTCAAGAAGGCCCTCGCCTACATGCGGACGGCCGAGCTCCAGCACGTCTACTCGGCGGGGCTCGTCCTCCTCGCGCTCGACGCGCTCGTCGGGTGGCAGCCGCTCGACAAGACGCCGCAGAAGACGAGCGAGAAGAAGGCGCCGGTCAGGCTCGGCCCGCAGGACCTCGAGCTCGCGGAGAAGTGCGTCGCCTTCCTCGAGAAGCACCAGAAGAAGTCGCTCTGGCGCTACCCGTCCAAGTCGTCGGGGGAGGACTCCTCGAACGCGCAGTACGCGCTCCTCGGCCTCGACGCGGCGGAGAGGCTCGGCGTCGCGGTGAACAAGGAGATCTACGTGAAGGCCCAGACCTTCTACGTGGAGTTCCAGGAGAAGGACGGCCCCGAGGTCCCGGCGTTCCCCGTGCCCGGAGCGGACCTCTCCCTCGCCGAGCTGCGAGCGGTCGAGAAGGAGACGCGCGAGAAGCTCGAGAAGATCGATGCGTCCTTCAAGGGCAAGAAGCCGGGCGAGACGAACTCGGACGGCCACGTGAAGGAGGACCTCGTCAACAAGACGGAGCAGGACGCCGCCAAGAGGATCTTCAAGACCTCGGAGAAGCTCGCGAAGATGAAGGCCCGCGGCTTCCCCTACGCGCCGCACGACACGGGCGACCCGGACGACGTCTCGATCTCGGGCGCGATGACCGCGAGCGGCATGGCGTGCCTGTTCATCTGCAAGGCGCACCTCGACGGCACGCCGCACTGGAAGCCGATCGAGAAGGGCGTCAACCAGGCGATCCGCGACGGCGCGGCGTGGCTCGAGAAGAACTGGACGATCAAGAAGAACCCGAACCGCTCGTGGCACCACTACTACTGGCTCTACTCGCTCGAGCGCGCGTCCGTCATGAACATGATCCCCGTCTACGGGAAGCACGACTGGGACAGGGAGGGCTGCGACCTCCTGATCGCGGGCCAGAAGCCGGACGGCTGCTTCGACGCCGGCGACCGCACGACGGTCGGCCCGGTCATCGACACCATGTTCGCGCTCCTGTTCCTCTCGCGCGGGACGACGCCGATCGTGAAGCTCCCCGAGCGGATCGTCACCGGCCCCGGCTCGGAGAAGAAGTAGTAGACTCGGCCCTCCCACCGCAGGAGGCGATCATGGCCAAGCTCATCACCAACGGCACCGTCGTCACCGCGTCGGACACCTACGCGGCCGACGTGCTCCTAGACGACGGCAAGGTCGTCGGCATCCTCCGGCCCGGGACGGGCCCCAAGGACGTCGAGAAGATCGACGCCAAGGGCTGCTACGTGATGCCCGGCGGGATCGACGCCCACACGCATCTCGACATGCCCTTCGGCGGCACGACCTCGGTCGACGACTTCGAGTCGGGCACGCTCGCGGCCGCGCACGGCGGGACGACCACGATCATCGACTTCGCGATCCAGGCGAAGGGCTCGTCGCTCAAGGGCGCGCTCGACACTTGGCACGCGAAGGCCGAGGGCAAGGCCTGCGTCGACTACGCGTTCCACATGATCGCGACGGACCTGCCCGAGAAGCAGCTCACGTCGATGGACGACATCGTCAAGGAGGGCGTGACGAGCTTCAAGCTCTTCATGGCCTACCCGGGCGTCCTCCTCCTCGACGACCAGTCGATCTTCCGCGCCATGCTCCGCGCCGGCGAGATCGGCGCGCTCATCACGATGCACGCCGAGTCGGGCCTGCCGATCGACGTGATCGTCGAGCGCGCGATCAAGGAGGGGAAGAAGGCGCCGATCTACCACGCCCTCACCCGCCCCGAGGCTGCCGAGGCGACGGGCACGGAGCGCGCGATCGCCCTCGCCGAGATGGCGAACGTCCCGCTCTACATCGTCCACCTCTCCGCGCAGCGAGCGCTCGAGCGCGTCATGGAGGCGCGCGACCGCGGCCTCGACGTCTTCGCCGAGACGTGCCCGCAGTACCTCTTCCTCAGCGAGGACGACCTCCGCGGCACGAAGGACGACCCCTTCGAGGGCGCCAAGTACGTCTGCACGCCGCCCCTCCGCCCGAAGCACCACCACGACCACCTCTGGCGCGGGCTCAGGATGTACGACCTCCAGGTCGTCGCCACGGACCACTGCCCCTTCTGCATGAAGGGCCAGAAGGAGCTCGGGCGCGACTCCTTCGCGAAGATCCCGAACGGCATGCCCGGGATCGAGACCCGCCTCCACCTCATGTACGAGGGCGTGCGCGAGGGCCGCATCTCGCTCAACCGGTTCGTCGAGATCACCTCGACCGCGCCGGCGAAGATCTTCGGCCTCTACCCGGAGAAGGGCACGATCGCCGTCGGCTACGACGCCGACATCGTGATCTGGGACCCGGAGAAGCGCTTCACGCTCGACAAGGAAAACCTCCACATGAAGGTGGACTACGCCGCCTACCCGGGGAAGACCGTGATCGGCGCGCCGCGGACCGTCATCTCGCGCGGCGAGGTGATCGTCGAGGGGACGAAGTTCCTCGGCCGGAAGGGCCGCGGGAAGTTCCTCCGCCGCAAGACCTACAAGCGGTACATCTGACCCGCGTGAGCGCCATGACCCCCGGCCACGGCCGCGTCGTCGAGATGCTCGATCAGTCGGGCGAGTTCATCCGTATGCGCCTCGGCGGCAAGCCCGTGCCGTCGATCGGCGTCATCCTCGGCTCGGGCCTCGGCCGTCTCGCCGACGACTTGAAGGACGCGATCGCGATCCCCTACGGCGAGGTCCCGCACTTCCCCGTCTCGACGGTCGCGGGGCACGCGGGCCGTCTCGTCGTCGGCACCCTCAACGGGACGCCGATCGTGGCGCTCCAGGGACGGTTCCACCTCTACGAGGGCTACGAGGCGGCCGAGGTCGTCTTCCCGATCCGGGCGCTCGCGCGCGCGGGCGTGAAGGCGTTCGTGATCACGAACGCCGCGGGCGGCGTCAACAAGGCGTTCTCCGCCGGCGACCTCATGGTCATCGCGGACCACCTGAACCTCACCGGGCAGAACCCGCTCGCGGGGCCGCACGACGAGCGGCTCGGGCCGCGCTTCCCCGACATGTCGGAGGCGTACTCGATCCCGTTCCGCACGCTCGCCCACGAGGCGGCGCGCGAGGTCGGGCTCACGCTGCGCGAGGGCGTCTACTGCGTCCTCTCGGGGCCGAGCTACGAGACGCCGGCCGAGGTCCGCATGCTCCACTCGTGCGGCGCCGACGCCGTCGGCATGTCCACGATCCCCGAGGTCGTCGCCTGCCGCCAGATGGGCGTCCGCGTCCTCGGGATCTCGCTCATCTCGAACCTCGCCGCCGGGATCTCGAAGGTCCCGCTCACGCACGCCGAGGTCATCGAGACGGGCGAGCGGGTCGCGGCCGACTTCGTGCGGCTCGTGCGCGCCGTCGTCCCGAAGATCTCCCGCAGCCTCGCGAACACCCGGTAGCCCGGGCGCGCTCCTCGACCCGCCGCCATCGACCGCCCGTCGTCGACCGGGTCCGTCCACGGTCCCGGTCGCCGTTCGTCGCATCTCGAGCTCGGCGCCCAACTCTTCGCCTCGACGACCGTTCCGTCGCGGGCCCTCCGTTGGTTCGGGGCTCGCTCCCTGAGACTCGGTCCGATGAAGTCCGCAGGGAGGCCCATGGGAAAGTTCGTGCTCGGCAGCGTCATCGCTGGGACGCTGCTCCTGGGAGTGCTGTCGCCGTGCTGGGCGGAGCCGCCGCTGCCGCCGCCCGGAGTGCCCGCGGTCGTCGCTCCGACGTACCGCGGCCCGGTCTACTCGAACCCGCCCCCGGCCGCGGCGCCGAGCGCGCCCGTCGCGCCGCAGGGCCAGGTCGCGCGGCCGGGCGGTCAGTACTCCGTCGTGAGCGGCGACACGCTCACCGCGGTCGCGGCGCGCCACGGCGTCTCGCTCGAGAGCCTCGTCGCGGCGAACCCGCAGATCCGCGACCCGAACAAGATCTGGCCCGGCGACCGCGTCGCGATCCCGACGGACGGCGGGGTCCCGACGGCCGCGCGGCCGCCGCGCCCGTCGAGCTCGACGCCCGGGAGCACGGCCCTCTCGAGCGGCTCGTACCCGCTCACCGGCGGGTCGAGCGACGCGAACGACGCGGCGCGCTCGCTCATCGGCACGAAGAACCCCTCGGACCCGCGCGGCTCCTGGGGCGGCTGGTGCCTCAGGCTCGTGAACGCCGCCTTCCAGAAGGCGGGCCGCGCGCTCCGCGAGCTGAACGCGAGCTGCGCGAAGGAGGCCTACGACGCCTTCAAGCGCGAGGGCCTCGTCCAGACGGGCGGCACCGCTCCGTGCGGCGCGATCGTCTTCTGGTCGTGGGTCGGAACGATCGACGGCGTGACCAAGGACTGGGGTCACGTCGCTCTCAGCAACGGCGACGGGACCGTGATCTCGACGAGCATGGCGTCGGGCGGGATCGACGCCGCCGTCCCGTCGAGCCGCTTCGGCACTCCGCTCGGCTGGGTGTTGCCGCCCTCGAACAAATAGCGCGACGCTCCGGCCGCCACTAGATTGGCCGGAGCGTGCGGGAACGGGACATCGAGTTCGGGAAGCTCGCGATCGCTCGCGGTCTGGCCTCGCAGAAGACCGTGAGCGACTGCTTCAAGGCTCTCGTCCCCGACGCGAGCTTGAAGGACGAGCTCATCCGCCGCGGCGTCCTGACCGCGGAGCAAGCGCGGGCGCTCGAGCCGCCGAAGGCGCTCGAGCCGCCGGCCGCGCCGGGCGGGCTCCCCGAGCCCGGCACCGTCGTCGGCGACTACCGGGTCGTCTCGCTCCTCGGGAAGGGCGGCATGGGCGCCGTCTTCAAGGGCGTCCACGCGAGGACCGGCGCCGAGGCCGCGATCAAGGTCATGCTCGCCGAGGGGGACGACGCGGAGACCTTCCTTGCTCGCTTCCGCCGCGAGGCCGAGGCCATGGCGAAGGTGGACCGCCACGCCGGCATCGTGCGGATCCGCGCGTCGGGGACCCACGGCCCGCGCGGGCTCCCCTTCGCCGTCATGGACTTCGTGAAGGGGCGCGACCTCGTGAAGGAGGTCCGCGCGGGTCCGCTCCCCCTCGCGCGCGCCCTCGACGTGGTCGCGAAGGTCGCCCGCGCGATCCACCACTGCCACGAGCAGGGAGTGCTCCACCGCGACCTGAAGCCCGCGAACGTCCTCATCCGCGAGGAGGACGAGGAGCCGCTCCTCACCGACTTCGGCCTCGCGCGCGACGAGAAGCTCGAGGCGCTCACGAAGACCGGCGAGGTGCTCGGCACGCCCGCCTACATGGCCCCCGAGCAGGCCGAGGGTCAGTCGAAGGAGCAGGACCGCCGGACCGACGTCTACGGCCTCGGCGCGGTCCTCTACGAGTGCCTCGTCGGAGAGCCGCCGTTCAAGGCGAGCTCGCCCATGGGCCTCGTCAAGAAGGTCCTCCTCGAGGACCCCGTGGACCCCTGCCGCCGCCGGAAGGAGCTCCCGCCCGAGGCGGGCGTGATCGCCCTCAAGTGCCTCGCGAAGGAGAAGGAGAACCGCTACCAGACGGCCCTCGCGGTCGCGGAGGAGCTCGAGCGCCTCGCGCGCGGCGAGCCGATCATCGCGCGGCCGATCGGACGCCGGGAAGCAGCGCGGCGCTGGATCGCGCGCCGCCCCGGCGTGAAGCGCGGCATCGCCGGCGCGGCGCTCGCGTTCCTCGCGACGGGGATCTACATCGTCGCGACGACCATCCAGGACAACGCGAAGCGCCGCGACCTTCGCGCGCGGACCGCGGCGACGATCGCCGTGCTCGCTTCGTGGGGCTACGCGCCGGGCCCCGGCGCGCCCGGCCGCGCCGCGGCGGACGCCGCGCTCGCTCGTTTCCGCGAGGACGACGTCGAGAAGAAGGGCTTCCGGAAGGACGACCCCGACGCGGCGCGCGCGTTCCTCGTGCACAGCTACTGGGACGAGCCGGCGCGCGCTCTCGAGGAAGAGGCGTGCGAGGCCGAGGAGGCCGCCGCGGCTCTCGTCCTCGTCTCGAACGACGCGACGAGGGCGCACGCGCTCGCCAAGGTGAAGCTCTACCTCGAGCAGCACCCGAACGCGACCTTCGCGCGCGTGCTCCTCGAGCTCCGGACGGGCCCGCGGCGCCATGCCCGCTACGCGAGCCTCCTCGCCGCGAAGGAGGCGCCCTGGCTCCCCGCGCTGCGCGTCGCGGCGGGCGAGTCGATGGCGTCCCTCCTCGCGGACCCGGCCTCGACCGTCTCCGAGCTCCGCGTTCTCGCGAGCTCGCTCGCGCGGACCTGGGCGGCCGACCCGCCGACGGCGGCGCACGTCGCGGCGGCCGTCGCCGCCGCGACCTCGGGCGCGCTCGTCCGCTTCACCGAGGAGCGGCGCGCGGGCGTGGCGTCCGATGCGGCGCTCGAGCTGGCCCGGGCGCTCCGCGTCGCGGCGCCCGGCGAAGCTCTGGACGTCCAGCTTCATGCCCTCCGTCATGCCGAGACGGCGCGGATCGCCGGATTCGTCGAGGAAGCTACCCGCCGCGGTGACGCCACGCTCATGAAGAACGGCCTGGCGATGCTCTGGCCGGTCGCGGACCTCACGGGCGACGCCGACCCCGAGGTCCTCGAGCTCATCGTCGCGATCCTCACCGAGACGGCCGTGCGCCGCGCGGACGAGGCGGGGTCGCGCGAGATGCTCCTCCAGTCGTACGCGCTCGCGATGCGCCACGGCCAGGACTCGATCGACAACGTGATGACGTTCACGCCGACGCGGCACGAGCAGAAGACGATCGATGCGTTCTTCTGCGGCGGCCGCTCGCCGGACGAGCTCTCGGAGCGCCAGCGAGCCGTGCTGGGGCTCGCGAGCGTGGGGGCGCTCATCTTCGGGCTCCACTTCGAGGCCGAGAACCTCGCGCGCTGGTCCGAGGCGCGCGCCGCCGCCCGCGAGCGAGGCCTCGCGGAGCGCCTCGCCGCGGCGCTGCGGGCCCTCGACGGCCCGGCGTTCGCCGACGTCCCGCTCCTCCGCGAGCGGCTCCGTGCGATCGCGACCTACCAGCGCGCGGTCGGCCTGGTCCGCGGGTTCCTGCCGATCGACGAGCGGACGCCGATCCACGCGCGCGCCGACGAGGACATCCCGACCCTCGACGCCGC
>CAZYLP010000449.1:0-7219 GCA_964648345.1 uncultured Planctomycetota bacterium | reverse complement strand
GAGCAGATGCTCGGGAACCTCGTTAAACTGGGTTTCCTCGACCGGCAGGGGCTCGCGGAGATCGATGTCGTCGCGTTCGACCCCAAGGTCCCCGCGCTCGACCGCGTCGCCGTTCTCGAAGAGCTCGATGAGGCGGGCGACGGCGCGGCGGCGAGCTCGCGGTGGGTGGCGGCGATCTCGGATCCGCACGAGCTCGTGAGGAGAGCGGCGAGGGAGGCGCTCGCGAGGAGGGCGAAGCCGAGCGAGATCGTGATCGGGAGGCCTGCCTGGGAGAGGTGGTGGGCGGATCGGTATGGAGGAGTAGGCGTCTCGATTCCTCTCGGAGCCCGCTGAGCGGTCGGGAGAGCGTGGAGAATCCTGACGTGGAGGAGCGTTCCGATCGTTTTCGAACGCGGAGGCGCAGAGGCGCGGAGACGCAGAGGCGGTGTCGGGCGAGAGGGGCGCCCCGGCGATGGCGAAGGTGAGCTGGGTCGAGCGATTGTCGGCGGAGTTGGCGAAGGTTCCGGGCCTGTTTCTCCAGAAGTCGAAGTTCTCGGAGGCGCCGGCCTACTTCGCGAGCGGGAAGGAGCTGCTGCACTTTCACGGCGATGCGGCGGTAGACCTTAGGCTGGGCAGGAAGTTGATTCGCGCGCGGCGTGAGGAGCTCAAGAACGACAAACGGGTCGAGCTTCGGAAGAGCTCGTCGGCGGATTGGGTCGAGGTTTCGATGAGCTCGAAGAAGGACGTCGCGTTCGTCGTCGAGCTCGTCCGCGCAGCGCTCGGATGAAGCCGGTCGTCGTCGAGGGGATGCTGGGCTGCCGCCACCACGCGTTCCTCTTCGTCTCGCTGTTCGTCGCGCTCGGCATCGCGTTCGGAGTCAGGAAGTCGGCACTCCCGGCCCCCGTCGGCGACGGCTCCATGGGGCCCATCGAGACGATGTCGATCACGATCGTCGCTGCGCTCGTCTGGGTCGCGCTCGCTCTACGCTTCCTGCCGCCGACGGGTCGTGTCGAGCTCGACGATGCAGGCGTCGACTTCGGTCAGCGCGGCCGGTTCCTTTGGTCCGCGTTCGAGTCCTTCGATGACGGCTCCACCGACGCGGTTGCCCTCATCCGTCGGGAGGGAGCTCGTCTCCAGGTTCCGACACCGAACGACTCCTCACGCCGGGCCGTTCTCGAGGTGCTCGAGACTCGCCTTCCTCGCCGCTCCGACTCCTGACTCTTCAAAGGACGACGCCATCGCGAGGGCGTCGGCACTCGCCGACACCGCCTCTGCGCCTCCGCGCCTCTGCGCCTCTGCGTCAGAAGACGAAGGGGACGCTCCTCCACGCTCTCCATTGGAGGAACTCCGCGCACTCCTAAGCGAAGTTGATGTCCTTCCAAAGCTCGTGGTACCCGGTCCACGCCTTCAATCCGACGCGCGGCCTGGGCTCGCCCTCGGGATACTCGATGAGCGCGTAGGTCAGCTCGTTCCTCATGCCGAGGTTCGAGACGTTGAGCGAGATGAGATCGGTCCACGTCCCGGTGTTGATGTAGATCTTGTCGCGCGCGAACCGGCGCACCTTGGCGAGGTGCGTGTGGCCCATGAGGACCGCGTGGATGTGCTTGTTCTTCTCGAGGATCTTCCGCGCGTCCTGGTCGAGCTCCGGGAACGCGGAGAACTCGAAGATGATCTTGAGCGTCTTGATCAGCCGCGCGCGCCGCTTGCGCGAGAAGGGCGTGAAGACGCGCGTCTTCAGGAACTCGTAGATCGCGAGCGCGGCGAGCTTGAAGGCGAAGCGCGTGTCGAGGATGAAGGCGCCCATGAGGTAGAGGTTGAAGGGCTGGACGTGGTCGATGTACGGCCGCTGCTCCTTCACCTTGTTGAGCACCTTGAGGATGAAGACGCTCCCCCACGGGATGTTGAGCACGGGCGCCGGCAGGCCCTTCGTGAGGAAGAGCTGCTTCCAGTTGAAGGCGTTCATGGCCTCGAACTGGTGGCCGTGGTGGATCTGGATCCCGTCGAACTCGTAGAACTCCTTCTCGACGATGAACTGGACGCGCTCATCGAGAGGGTTGCCCGTCACGGCCTCGCGGAAGAGCCGGCGCGCGCGCGGGAAGACGAGGTCGAAGTCGTGGTTCCCCGGGATGTAGGTGATCCTCTTGCGAGGAGCTTCGACGAACGCGGCGAGCGCGCGCATGATCGTCGGGTGGCCGTCGATGCAGGCCTTGAGCTTTCCGACGGCGACATCCTCGGTGATGATGTCGGTGAACTCGCCGTCGTAATGCACCTGAAGCAGGTCGAAGAAGTCGCCGTTGATGATGAGCTCGACGTCTTCGTCTTCGTAGTAGTCGGTTGAGTAATAACGCAGGAGCTCGGCGAACTTGTCGTCGTAGTGAAAGTTCTCCCAGGGGTTGAGGGAGCCTCGCTCCTGGCCCTCCCCGATGTGGAAATCGCTCACCACGACTTTGAGCTTCGACGCCATTCGCCGGAAGTATAACAGCGGCCTGCGACTTCGGCCCGGACCGGCGTCCGGTCACTGGACGCTGGAGCCCAGGCGCGGCGCGGCCTGCGCGGCGAGTCAAGGTGCGTCAAGTCCCGTGCTCCCCGCGCCTTTGGGTATGGACGTGTCCTGTCTGGCGCCATAGAATCTCGGCCCTCAGGGAAGACCGGAAAAGACCATGGAAGACGCGACTCCCGAGGGCGACGCGCCGGCGCTCCGCCGCGCCCCGTCCTCGCTGCCCGGGCATGACTCGGCCAAGGAGCACCCCTCCGACATCGCCGCGGTCGAGGACGAGGGCGACGAGCCGCTGCCCGACGCCGCGCTGGACCCGCGCCGAGCGTACGAGGTCCTCGAGATCCGCACGCCCCTCGAGGAGTTCGAGAGCTACGTCCGCGCGCGCATCGACACGCTCGCGCGCCTGGGAGACACCGAGCGCGCCGGGATCACGGCCGAGGCGCTCGAGCTCGGCCGCAAGGCGATCGCACGCGTGACCGGGGTCGGCGTCCCCGAGAAGCCGGGAGCCCGCTCGTGATCATCCGCACGATCAAGGCCGAAGGCTTCATGAAGTACGAGAACCTCGAGCTGACCGATCTCCCCGGCGGGGCGATCGCGGTCGAGGGCGAGAACGAGGCCGGCAAGACGACGCTCGGCGAGGCGGTCGCGTTCGGCCTGTTCGGCCGCACCGTCCGCACCGAGGAGACGGACCCCGCCCAGGCGATCCACTGGGACTCGGACAAGGCCTCCACGACCATCGAGTTCGAGCTCAAGAACACGAACGGCACGGCGAACCCGGAGATCGCCCAGCGTCAGGAGGGGATCTACAAGATCGAGCGCTCGATCGAGCGCGGCGGCCACGCCGAGGCGCGCCTCTACGCGCCGAACGGCCAGCTCATGGGGACCAGCCACCGCGAGGTCGCGCGCGCGCTCCAGCGCGTGCTCGGCTTCTCGTTCCCCGAGTTCCGCTACAGCTTCTACGTGGCGCAGAAGGAGCTCGACCTCGTCCGCCACGCGACGCGCGACAACACGCGCCGGATCATCTACGACATGCTCGGCATCACGGCCGTCGAGCGCGCGCGCGCGCTCGTCCTCCGCGAGCTCGAGGAGTCGAAGGAGCGCTCGCGCACGCTCGACCGCGACCTCGTCGTCGCGCGCGCCCTCCTCAACGAGGCGCAGGGCGACCGCGAGCACGGCGACGCGGCGATCAAGGATAAGGAGTCGGCCGAGGGGGAGGCCGCGTCCGCGGCGACGGCCGAGGAGTCGGCCCGCGCGCACCGCGAGAAGTCGGTCGTCGCGGGCGACGCGCGGCGCGATGCGCTCACCGCGTTCTCGCGGCTCGAGGGCGCGATCCTCGCGGGCACGCAGCGCGCGCTCCTCGCGCAGGCGCGGCGCGAGCTCGCCGGCTGCGAGAAGGCGGCGCGGGCGATCGCCGAGAAGGCGGGCTCGACGCTCCAGACGAGCGAGAAGCCGCGGAGCGACGCGCGCGCGAACCTCGAGAAGGCCCGCGCCGCGCGCGAAGCGGCGCGCGCGCTCGCGGCGGTCGTCGAGGCCCGCGTCTCCCAGCTCAAGGGCGAGGTCGCGGCGGCCGAGGGGCGCGGCGGCGCGACGGGCTCCGGCCTCTCGCTCGGCGAGCGCACGGCGCGCGAGAACGAGCGCGCGGCGCGGCTCCAGACGAAGGCCGGCCGGCGGCTCATCCTCGCGGTCGTCCTCCTCGTCTTCGCGGTCGTGGGCGGCGTCGGCGCCGCGGGCATGCTCCTCCCCGAGGGCAACCCGTTCCTCGCCCAGTTCTACAAGGGCGACGCGACCCTCCCGATCCCCGGCCACCCGATCGGCCTCACTCACTTCGTGACGGCGCTCATCCTCGGGGCGTTCTCGGCGGTCTCGCTCGTCTGGTCGATCTTCACGTTCATCGGCCGCTCCTCGCTCACCGGCGAGGTGCGCGAGAGCCAGGCGGACCTCGAGAAGCTCGGCGGCGCGGTCCAGAAGCTCAAGACGGACCTCACCGCGGCCGAGGCGTTCGACACGAAGAAGCTCCGCGACATCGAGGTCAAGGCGAAGCGGATCGACGACCCGGCGGTCGCGCGCGCGCTCCAGGCCTTCAAGGACGCCGCGAAGGGCGCGGAGCAGAGCGACCTCGGGGCCGACGCGGCCGTCGAGGACGCGCAGAAGAAGCTCGACCAGATCGAGAAGGACCGCGTCGCGGCCGAGCCGCGCTTCCAGGAGTCCTCGCGCCTCCAGCGCGCGGCCCAGAAGGCCCTCGAGCAGGCCGACAAGTCGCTGCCCGAGGCCTCGCGCACCGGCGCGCCCGGAGCATCGGCCGAGGACTTCGGAGCGCTCGACCTCGCCGCTCTCGACGCGAAGTTCGAGCAGGCGGCGACGAAGGCCGCTCGCGCTCGCATCGAGCTCGAGGCGATCCAGGCGACGGGCCAGGACGGGACGATCCCCGAGGCCGGCCGCGCGCTCAACGACGCGCTCGCCCGCGTCTACGAGGCTCGGCCCGACGCGAAGGGCCAGTACGAGTCGCAGAGCGGTCTCCGTGCGCTCGTCGACTCGCTCCGCGCGGGGACGCTGCCGAACTCGGACGAGCTCCGCGAGACGCTCCGGAAGGAGCGCGAGACCCTGCGCGCCGCGCTCGGCACGGACGACGAGGCGCGCACGCTCGTCGGCCAGGCCGAGGAGGCTTACCGCAAGGCCCGCGACGCGCGCGCCCGCGCCGAGTCGCGCCTGGCCGAGGCCCGCGCCCGCGGCGAGCGCGCCCAGATCGGGCGGAGCCGCTCGCAGGAGCTCGAGGTCAAGGTCGCCGGTCTCGAGGAGGTCCTCGGGCCGCTCGCGCACGACGTGACGGTCCGCGAGGAGTGCTTGAAGCTCCAGGACGACCTCGTGAAGGCCATGAAGGCCCGCTTCGGCCCCGGGATCGCGCGCTACATCGAGGTCGTCCTCCCCCGCCTCACGGGCGGCCGCTACCGGAAGACGCGGATCGACGAGGAGCTCGACGTCCGGGTCTTCTCGAACGAGCGCGGCGACTTCGTGCGGCTCGTGGACATCTCCTTCGGGACCGCGGACCAGGTGCTCCTCGCGCTCCGTCTCGGCCTCGCGCGCGCGCTCGTCGCCTCGCGCGGTCTCCACGGGGCTCACTTCCTGTTCCTCGACGAGCCGCTCGCCTCCGCGGACGAGTCGCGCGGGCAGGCGTTCCTCGAGCTCCTCAGGAGCTTCGACGACGAGTTCGCCCAGGTCTTCGTGACGAGCACGCGGCCCCTCGAGGGCGCCTTCTCGAAGCGGATCAACCTCCACACCGCGACGAAGGTGCTCAAGGCGTGACCACTCGGCCCTGGTTCCACGAAGGGCTCCGGTTCACGTGCCAGCAGTGCGGCAACTGTTGCCGCGGTCCCGACCCGGGCTACGTCTGGGTCACGCTCGACGAGATCGGCGCCCTCGCGAAGCGCCTCGACATGACGGTCGAGGCGTTCGGGCGTCTCTACCTCCGGCAGATCGGGTCGAGGTACTCGCTCGTCGAGCGGTACAACCACGACTGCATCTTCTGGGACGAGGAGAAGGGCTGCCGGGTCTACGACGACCGGCCGGCCCAGTGCCGCACGTTCCCGTTCTGGCCCGAGTTCATCGCATCGAGGGACGCGTGGCGCACGATCGACTGGTGCCGCGGGAAGGACGGCGGGCGGCTCTACGACCGCTCCGAGATCGAGAAGCTCGCGGGCGGCGAGGGCGCGACGAGCGGTTGAGGGCCGGAGACGTCCTCAGATGACGGCGAACTTCGCGCGCTTCGCGCCCGGCGGCTCCGCGAGCGCGGAGGGCCAGTGACCCTCGTGGATCGTGAGGCCGTCGGCGCGCTTCACGAAGACGACGGTCTCGCCGTTCGCGACCAGCGCCGCGTCACCCGGCTCGGCGGCCAGGAGCCCGAGGGAGGCCTCGACGATCGCGCGGATCGCGGCGTCCGCCTCCTCGCGCGCGAGGACCTTGAACACGACGGTCACGTCCGGCTCGAACCCGAGCGCCTCGCGCATGACGGCTCGCCCGACCGGCGTCGAGGGAGCCACTCCGACCTCGACCGCCTGACCGTCGAGCGCCCGGCGCGCGTCGTCGAGGACGCGCGCGGGCTCGCGGCGGGTGGTGAGCCTGAGGCCGTAGTCGAGGGCCATGCCGTGAGGATCGCTCCTTGGCGCCTCAGAACGGGAAGAACGGGATGACCTGGCCGCCCTTCACGACGATCACTTCCTTGAGGCCGTCGATCGGCCAGTCCGCGAACTGCTGGCGGAGCGCCTCGAGCGTGGCGGGGGAGTCGTCGAGGTTCAGGACGACGCGGTTCGCCTGACCCGACGCGACCTTCTCCTGGACCGTCGTCCAGATGTTCCGGACGCTGCCCGTCCGCGGCGCGTAGTTGTCGAAGACGTTCCCCTCGATGCGGAAGTCGGGGTTCTTGTTCGCCGCGCCGCCCGAGTTGCTGGCGCCGGGCTGCGTGCGCTCGATCTGCTCGACCCGGTAGCCGCGGTTCGCGAGCGTCTCCGCGGACTCGTTCTGACGGACGAGCGAGCGGATCACGTCGTCGGTGTCGGGGTTCCCGGTCGCCGCTGGCGGATTCGCGGGCCGGCCCGTCGGGTGTCCGCCGGGGGTGCCCGTCGGCGTCGTCGCGCCCGGGGGCTCGAGGTCGAGCCGGCCGTTGATGCCCCGCGTGTTCGGAGGCGGCACGCCGCTGTCGGGGATGACGTCGCCGCCCGGAGGCAGGTCGGGCGCGCCGGGCCCGATCGG
>CAZYLP010000448.1:0-7226 GCA_964648345.1 uncultured Planctomycetota bacterium | reverse complement strand
GTTCTCGCCGACGTAGCTCGAGATCATCTTCTTCACCTGGCGCGTCCTCAGGAGAAGACCGAGACCCCACTCGTCCACGCCCGCGTTGTTCGAGATGCAGGTGAGGTTCTTCACGCCCTTCTCGCGGAGCGCGAGGATCAGGTTCTCGGGGATCCCGCAGAGGCCGAAGCCGCCGAGCAGGATCGTCGAGCCGTCCTTCACGTCCGCGAGCGCCTCGAGGGCGCTCTTGACGCGCTTGTCCAACGTGGGGCTCCTTTCCTTCTGCAGACCAGTGGCCCGGGATTCTATCAGCGCCCGTGCCTGGTGACGGCGAGCGCAGATCGTCGCGAACACGCTCCATCCCTTCTGCCGCGGCGCGGCGTCTCCTCGACGCAGGAAGGAGATGCGGCGGCGGCACGCGTCCTGCGGAGGATCTCGTCGGACAGGGATGGGGCCATGCCCGGACTCCTCGACTTTCTAGGAAGTCTGGGACCTCGCGCGAGCGCGGTCCTCGCGGCCATCGGCATCGCGACGGGCTCCGCCGGGGGCGGCACGCGTCCCGTCTCCACGATCGATCAGACCGGAGAAGCGGCGGCGCAGCACGCCGGCCCCGCCGCCGACTACGTCGCCGCTATGCAGGACCCGGTGGCCCGGCTCGAGATCGAGCGCGCGTCGGCGCAGCGCGCGAAGATGCCGCCCGAGATGTGGGTCAAGCACGTGAAGGAGCTCGCCGAAGCGGGCGCGCTCACCCAGGAGCAGCTCACCGCCGAACAGGAAGCGTTCCTCGACCTCGAGCGCCGCTCCTCCGATCGCGCGAACGTCCCGCCCGACCTCTGGGTGAAGCACGTCGTGGACCTCGGGAAGCGCGGCGCCCTCCCGCCGAGGCTCGTCCGCGCGGAGCAGCAGAAGTTCCTCGAGCTCGAGCGCCGGGCCTTCCGCGACATGCCGCCGGACGCGTTCGCCCGTCACATCGTCCTCCGGGGCACCAACGGCCTCCTCGCGCCGGACATGGTCACGGCCGAGCAGGAGAAGCTCCTCGCCATCGAGCGCGCCTCCTTCGGTCGCGCCTCGAGCAGCCCGGAGGCCTGGCAGGAACGGCTCGAGCGGCTCCGCCTCGACGGCGCGATCACGGCGGCGCAGGCCCAGCGCGAAGCCCAGACGACCCCGATCCCGCCCCAGTCCGACGTCAAGGGGCCGGAGCACAAGCTCGGCGAGCTCAGCTCCCCGCCGCGCAGCATGGGCATCCTGAACACGGGCGCCTTCAGGCACTGACGCGGCTCAGCGAAGCCCGAGCGTCACCCCCGCGTCGAGCCACCGCCACGTCACGAGGAACGTCACGACCGCCGAGGCCGTCCACGCCGCGGCCTCGAGCCACGTGATCGGGTGTCCCTTCCTCTCGACCTCGGGCATGCGGCGAACCATCCAGAACGTCCCCGCGACGAGGACCGCGAGGACCGCGGCGTCGAAGGCGACGATCGTCCAGAGCTCGCGGCCCGGATAGCCCGGCGCGAGGATCACGATCGCTCCGAGAGGGACTCCGAAGCCGAGGATGAACGTCTTCCTCAACGCGGCGAGGTCGGCCGGCTCGAAGTGCTCGCACACGAAGCGCGCGATCGTGTTCAAGCTCCAGCTCGCCATCGCCAGGAACCCGGCGAGGACGACCGCGGCGAGCGGCCACCGCGCCCATCCGATCGGAAGGTTCTCGGCGTCGCCCTGGTTGAAGACCAGGCCCATGAGCGTGTAGCCGAGCGCCTGGCCGAGCTCGGTCGTCACGATCCAGAAGAGCGCGAGTCCGGCCGGCGTGAGCGCCGGTTTGCGCCACCGCGAGACGACGAGCGCACCCGAGCCCACGATCGCGTTCGCGCCGATCCCCGCGAAGATGATGATCCAGCGCGCGAGCGGCTCCGGTTCGTGGTCTCGCGTCGCCTTCACGTAGCCCGCGAAGCCGGGGCCGACCGAGAGCACGATCTTCTTCGCGCCGAAGACGGCCCACGCGACTCCGTGGCCCAGCGCTTCGTGGACGAAGAGCGAGAGCGTCATGAGGACGTAGAACGAGCCCGCGAGTCCGAGCGCGAAGCGGAGCCAGCGGAGCACGGAGTCCATGGCGCCCAACGTTACATCGAGCGACCATGGGTGCGTGATCCGCATCAACGTCTCCGGTCAGATCGCCGAGCTCCCCGACACCGCGCTCGGCGTCGACCTCATCAAGTGGGCCGAGTCGCGCACGTTCCCCGGCGCGCGCGCAGATCGGCTTCGCCTCGTGTTCCGCAACCGCTTCATCGAACCGGCCGAGCGGCTCGCCTCGCTCGGACTCAAGGAGCACGAGTGGATCCACGCCGTCGAGGGGTACTGCATGCACATGTCGCCCTACGACCCGGAGCGCGGCGGTTACCTCTGCGGTTGGTGCTGATCGTTCTTTATCGCGGCCGACTTCGGCGCCTTCGGCGTCGGCGCCAAGCCACCGTTCGGTGATCGTCGACTGACGGACCTCGAAGCAGACCACCCGGGGACCTATCAGTTGCACTCGTGGAAGTAGAAGACTCCCCGCACTGACGACTCCGAGAAACTGAACGGGTGCTGGGCCCGGGGCGTCCGATCCCGGTCGTGGGGGACGAAGAGTCCGTGTGCACAGGAGAGCGGGTTCGCGCCGCCGCTCCTGTAGAGGAAGAACCCCTGCTCGCCCCGGACGACCCTCGTGATGTGGAGCCCCTCGATCGCGGGGTTAGCCGACTCGAGCGATCGACGGAGCTCGTCCGCCCGCGTCCGCAGGACCGTCTGCTCCCACTCCCATTCTCCGATCTCCTTGAAGGTGGAGCAGACGAACACGGCAACGCAGGACGAGGCGGCGAGGAGGAATCCGATCCTCAGGTCGGAGAGACGCCCCCGAAAGAGCGATGCTGAGAGAGCCGTCACGCCCACGCTCGCGATCGCCAGTAACGGCATCGTGAGCCAGAGGAGAGGAACGAACATAGGCTCCAGCCCCCCGGTCCCGGCACGGTACCCGAACCAGAGCGCGAAGATCGCGAGCGGAATCGCCGGGATGATCACGAGCTGGAGCTGAGCCATGACCGAGAGCGGAGTCGTGCTCACGGGCGACGCGGCACCCGGAGCGCGTGTCGTGTTCGGCAGGCATGCGAGCGTCGGACAACGGCCGACGATCGCGGCGCACTCCTCGTGAAGCGCCGTCCGGCACCGCGGGCAGGGTACCAACGGCCCGCTGTCGTTCGAGTGACAGACGGCGCAACGTGACGGATCTCCGGCGCGAACGAACTTGAGCACGGAGACTACCACACCGCCCTCCCGGCCCGACGCGTGCGGGGATGAGCGGTGGAGGCGGGTCATGGGCCGCGGTGTCCGGGACACGCACACCGTGAGGCGCGAGCCGGCATGATCCAGCCGGCTCACGACCCTCCGTGCATGTCGGACTTCCTCCGGTCGCGGCACGTCGAGATCCTCGCGACGTGGGAGCAGGCCGTCCGCACGCTCCCGATCGCGCGGACGCTCGACCGCCCGCGGCTCCTCGATCACATCCCGGCGATCCTCGAGCTCATAGCGAACCTCGTCGACGAGGGCGCCGCGACGGCCGGGAGCCAGCCCAAGCTCTCGGGCGTCGAGTCCGACACGCACGCCCTCCAGCGGCTGGACGACGGCTACGACCTGGCCGCCGTCGTCTCGGAGTACGCCGTCCTCCGCTCGTGCATCCTCGACCTCTGGGAGCGGGACCGTCTCGGCATCTCCCGGCGCGGCGAGCTCCGCCTCCTCAACAACGCGATCGACCAGGCCGTGGTCGCCGCCGTGTCCCGCTACACGCAGGCACGCCAGCGGACGCTCGAGATGCTCGACCGCGTCTCGTCGATCGCGCTCGAGAGCGGCGACCTCGAGGTCTTCCTGCCGCGCCTCCTCCGGGTCGTCATGGACACGACCGAGGCGATCGACACGGTCGCGGTCCTCCTCCGCGAGGGCGATCAGCTGAGGATGCGCGCGACGGTCGGCCTCGAGGGCGACCTCTCGGTCGGCTTCACGCAGAAGATCGGCGTGGGCTTCGCCGGGAAGATCGCGGCGACCCGCGAGCCGCTCCTCCTCCTCGAGGGGTCGAGGAGCCCCATCATCGTGAGCGCCGGCCTCAAGGAGCGCGGGCTCCGCGTCCTCTACGGCGTCCCGCTCATGCACGAGGGCCAGGCGATCGGCGTCGCGCACATGGGCTCGCAGACCGCGGCCGACTTCTCGGCGCAGGACAAGCTCGCGCTGCGGACCATGGCCGGGCGCGCGACGGCGCTCATCGTCCAGCAGCAGCTCATCCTCGCCGAGCGCGCGGCCACGACTCGCCTCGCCGAGGAGGCCCGGATCAACGAGACGTTCCACCGGATCGGGAGCGCGCTCGTCGCGGAGCTCGACCTGGAGAAGCTCGTCCAGCTCCTCACCGACGAGACGACGAGCCTCACGCGCGCGGCGTTCGGAGCGTTCTTCTACAAGGTCCAGCGGGACTCGGGCGAGGGATACGTCCTCTACTCGCTCTCGGGCGCGCCGCGCGAGGCGTTCGCGAGCTTCCCGCTCCCGAGGAACACGGCGATCTTCGCCCCCACCTTCGCGGGCTCCGCCGTCGTCCGCCTCGACGACGTGACGAAGGACCCTCGCTACGGGAAGAGCGAGCCGTACCACGGCATGCCGCCCGGGCATCTCGCCGTGAAGAGCTACCTCGCGGTCCCGGTGATCTCGCGCTCGGGGAAGGTCCTCGGCGGCCTCTTCTTCGGGCACCCGGACGCCGGCGTCTTCACGGCGCGCGACGAGCGCCTCGTCGTCGGCGTGGCGTCGCAGGCCGCGGTCGCGATGGACAACGCGCACCTCTACGACGAGGCGCGCCGCTCGGAGCGGCAGCTCCAGGACGCGGTCCGCATCCGCGACGAGCTCATGGCCGTGCTCGGGCACGACCTCAGGAACCCGCTCGGCACGATCGTCATGAGCTCGGTGCTCCTCCAGAAGGCCCTCCCCGAGAGCGAGGTCCGTCTCCACAAGCGCGCGGACACGATCCGGCACTCGGCCGAGCGCGCGAGCCGCCTCATCGACGACCTGCTCGACGCCGCGGCGATCGACTCCGGGAAGCTCGTGCTCGAGCTGGACACGATCGACGCGGCGGACCTCGTGAACGAGGCGATCGAGCTCCACAGCCCGCTCGCGATCGAGAAGGGCATCGACCTCGCGAGCGAGGTCGGCGACGGCCCCGGCGCGGTGCGCTGCGACCGGGACCAGGTCTCGCGCGTGTTCTCGAACCTCATCGGCAACGCGAAGAAGTTCAGCGCCGAGGGGACGAAGATCCGCGTGCGCGCCGCGCGCGAGGGAGCGTTCGTGCGGTTCAGCGTCGTGGACCAGGGCCCCGGCATCCCCGACGACACGCTCCCGAACGTCTTCGAGCGCGGGTTCCAGACGAAGCGCGGGCAGGCGGGCGGGCTCGGTCTCGGCCTCTCGATCGCGAAGGGGATCGTCGAGGCCCACGGCGGCAAGATCGGCGTCGCGAGCGAGCTCGGCCGCGGCTCGACGTTCTGGTTCACCCTCCCCGCCGCCTGAGCTGCTCCGTGGTAGAACGCCTGGGACCGGGGGCTTCGCCCCCGAACCCCGAGACCGGTCCTCGCGCACCGCAAACGGCGCGGTGCGCTGCGGCGCGGGGGGCGGCCCCCCCGCACCCCCCTATCGGAGGGCTCCATGCGCCTTCACGTTCTCCTCGCGGCTTCCCTCGTCTCCACGCTCCTCTCCTCCCCGTCCTTCGCCCAGGACAGGAAGGACGAGAAGGCCGACAAGGAGATGAAGGCCCTCCTCGACAAGAGGTCGACGCAACGACTCTCGTTCGCGGAGCGGAAGGCCGACTGGAAGGCGCGCGCCCAGGAGGGCGACAAGCAGTTCGTCTGCGACTTCGACCTCACGCCCGCCGACGGCGACGCGGAGGGGCCGCGCGTCAACGTGCTGTTCTTCCCGGTCGGCTTCGAGGAGTACCGCGCGAAGATCCTCGCGAGCTGGAAGACGGCGAAGGGCGACCCGATCACGCTCGACGACCAGAAGGTCGAGACGCTCGCGGCCGGCGAGCTCGAGCTCCGCCTCATCGAGCAGTCGGGTACGTACACGCACAAGAATTCGCCCGCGAAGCCCGGTTTCAAGCTCCTCGCCGTCCACATCCGCTCGAAGGGGGAGCAGTGGACGGCCTGGCTCATCGGCCCCGAGAAGGGCGTCGCGAAGCACCGGGACGACTACCTCCAGTGGGTGAAGACCGCGAAGACGGCGGCGGAGACGGACGCGGTCCGCGAGGTCCGCTTCGTGCACGGAGCGCCGTCCCACGGCGTCCCGGGCCCGTGGGCCCTCACGGCGCACCGGATCGGGAAGGACGCCCTCCACCGCTTCGGGATCGCGCGAGAGAGGTCGTGGGAGATCGTCGTCACGCACAAGGCGCCGAAGTCGGTCCGCTACACGTGCATGCTCGACGGCTTCCTGGCTTCGACCGGCGCGTCGCCCGGGAAGATGAACCTCCTCCACGAGGCCGTCGAGAGCGAGGAGCAGCTCGAGACCGTCGTCCTCCACAAGCCGACGAAGCGGACGCTCACTTACCGCCTCGTGAAGGCCTTCCGCGACGAGATCCGCGATGTCGAGTACGCGAAGTTCCCCGAGGCCGCGCAGAAGCTCGACGCCATGAAGGACGAGCAGGTCTTCACCGTCGAGGAGTCGAAGTAGCGACGGTCCGCCACGGGCCGCGGAGCACGCCCGCCACGGCGGGCCCCTCGCCCGGCTCGAGCGTCAGCTGGGAGGCGATCCGGGTCAGCTCCGCGGCGGTCGGGATACGCTCGCCGCGCCACCGCGCGAACTCGCGCGCGTCCTCGAGGAACACGTCGCGCACCCAGCTCGACTCCTCGCCGCGCGGAGGCGTCGCCGAGCCCCAGGGCGCCGAGCCGATGCGGTTCGTTGCCTCGATCCAGCGCGCGAACTCCGCGTTCGTCACGCAGCCGCGCCGGACGAGCAGGTCGCCGCAGTAGACGAGGCCCCGCGGCGCCCGCCGCTCGGCGTTCGTCCCCGAGGAGACCGGAGCCCGGTCGTGCCGCGTGACGATGCTCCTGAGCTCGAGCGAACACCCGATCGCCATGACGGGGTCGTCGCGCTCGACCTCCGAGAGCCGGCGCTCGCCGGCCGCGATCCGCTCGGCCCGCTCGTCCCGGTAGGGCTCGATCGGGGGCGTCGGCGCCGCGGTGATCGCGGGGGTCGCGACGGGC
>CAZYLP010000447.1:463-7257 GCA_964648345.1 uncultured Planctomycetota bacterium | reverse complement strand
GATGGCGGGAGCGCCGGAGCCGCCGGGGCCGGCGTCGATCTTGTACTTCCTGAGCTTGCGGACGAGCGTGGGGCGCGAGATGCCGAGGAGCTTGCACGTCTTCCCGCGGTGCCCGCGCGCGCGCGCGATCGCGCGGCGGATGTGCTCGCACTCGACCTCGTCGAGCGTCGGGAAGCGCGAGTGCTGCTCGGCCGCGGCCTCGGCGCTCGCGCCGCGCGCGTGAGCGCGTTCCTGAGCTCGCGGACGTTGCCCGGCCAGTCGTAGGTGAGGAGCCGGTCGAGCGCGCGCACCGAGAGGCCCTCGATCGGGCGGCCGATCTCGCGGCTGATCTCGACGAGGAGGCGCTTCGTGAGGAGGCGGATGTCCTCGCGGCGCTCGCGGAGCGGCGGCAGCGTCACCGTCGCGACGTTGAGCCTGAAGTAGAGGTCCTCGCGGAACTTTCCTTCCCGCACCATGACCTCGAGGTCGCGGTGAGTGGCCGCGACGATGCGCGCGCGGAAGGGCCGCGACTCCGTCTCGCCGAGGCGCTCGAACTTCCGCTCCTGGAGGACGCGGAGGAGCTTCACCTGGACCTCGAGCGGGACGTCGCCGATCTCGTCGAGGAAGAGCGTCCCGTCCTCGGCCGCCTCGAGCTTGCCGGTCCGGTCGCGCTCGGCGCCCGTGAAGGCGCCGCGCTGGTAGCCGAAGAGCTCGGCCTCGATGAGCGTGCCGGGGAGCGCGGCGCAGTTGACCGCGACGAAGGGCTTGTCGACGGCCTTCGAGAAGTTGTGGAGCGCGCGCGCGGCGAGCTCCTTCCCCGTCCCCGACTCGCCGCGGATGAGGACGGTCGCGCGGCTCGCGGAGAGGAGGCCGAGCGCCTTGAAGACCTCGCGCATCGACGGCGACTCGCCGAGGAGCTCGGGCGGCGCGTTCTCCTCGTCGATCGAGGGGCGCGCGTTCGCGACGAGGCCGAGCTGCTCCTCGGCGCCGCCCTCGCCCGAGGGCGACAGGGCGCGCTCGATGACGCGCTCGAGCTGGGTCACGTCCACGGGCTTCGTGACGAAGTCGAACGCCCCGTCGCGCATGGCGCGCACGTGCGAGCCCATGTCCTTCTCGCCCGTGATGATGATCACGGGGAGGCGCGGGGCCTTCTTCTTGATCTCGTCGAGGATCGTGAAGCCCACGTCCTTCTCGGGCAGGCCGAGGTCGAGGAGCGCGAGATCGACGCCGGTCTCGAGCCCGGTGAGGGCCTCGCTGCTCGTCGCGGCCTGGAGGACCTCGTATCCGCTCTCGCGGAGCGCGAGGCCGACCACCTCGCGGAAGTTCGAGTCGTCCTCGATGATCAGGACACGAGCCATGCGGCTGCTTCCCTCCTCCTGGCAGCTAGGGTTTAATGTCGCGCCGGAACGGATCAACGGGCGGTGAGAAAAATGTGATCCGTCGAAAAGGAGCGTCTCCTTCGCGGCGATGACGGAAGACAGCCTCCACGAGCCGCTTCCGATCGACGAGGGTGCGCCCCGGTACGCACCTTTGCGGTCGCTCCCATCCCATCGCTACCTGCCTGGATTCAACGCACGCCCCGAGGAGCACGCGGCGGACGTCGCCGCGTCGCTCGTCCCCCCCGAGCGTCTCCACGAGACCGAGCTCTTCCGGTTCGGCGTGGACCTCTTCAACCGCTCGTTCTTCTGGGAGGCACACGAAGCCTGGGAGGAGCTCTGGCAGACGTGCCCCGAGGGGCCGGTGCGGCAGGGGCTCCAGGGGCTGATCCAGCTCGCCGCCGCGAACCTGAAGGAGGCGCTCCGCGTCCCCTCCGGGGCCGGGAGGCTCGCCGACACGGCCTGTCGCCGCCTCGATGAAGCCCGGAAGGCCGGAGCCTTCCAGGACATCGACCTCGAGAGCCTGACGCGCCGCGCCAGGGCTCACTTCGAGGCGGTGAAGGAATCCCGGGAACCGAACGTCCCGTCTCCGGGTATCCGGATGGCTCTCGCGCCGTGATCGAGACGTGCCGACGGGCAAAAAGTCTTTGAATCTTTTACACTTCTGCTGCACGAACGCCCCCCATTTGGGGCTATTCATCAGCTGGCTGGCCTTGACACCGATGCCCCTCGCTGAGAGGCTCGGCGCTCTCCGGGGAGGAACCATGAAGCTCGTGCGCTCCGCGCTCCTGCTCTCCGTCTCGCTCGTTCTGGGTGTGGCGGTCGTCGCTCACGCGGCCGACAAGGCGAAGGCCCAGGCGAAGCTCAACGCCGCCGTCCAGGCGGGCAGCTCCGATGGGGTCAACGAGGCCTGCGTCGAGCTGATCCAGTGCGGCGGCAAGGACGCCTTGAAGGCGATCCTCGACGCGATCCCGAAGGCGAACGACACGATCTACTGGCAGCTCTGCGGCGGCGCGTCCGGCTTCACGGACGAGCCCGCGCTCATGGAGCTCGCCAAGTTCATCATCGGCAACCAGGACGGCGGCGGCGCGCGCGCCGGCCTCTCGCGCGACCTCCTGTTCGCGATGAAGAACAACAGCGCGAACCCGGTCGCCAAGGCGGTCGGCGAGGTCCTCAAGAAGGGCAAGTACGACCTCCAGCTCGTCGCGGTGGACCACCTCGCCCAGGTCCGTAGCTCGGACGGCATCGACGCCCTCGTCGAGGTCTACAAGAAGGAAGGCGTCAAGGGCGACCCCGAGCTCCGCAAGCGGATCATCGCGGCGCTCAAGTCGCTCACCGGCGAGACCTTCGAGGACCCGGCCGACTGGGCGAAGTACTGGGATGGCCAGAAGTCGAAGGGCGTCCCGGAGCGCAAGGGTGGCGGCGGCGGCGCCGCGGGCGGCACGACCGAGAAGCCCCGCGACAAGGAGTTCGGCGGCACCGTCGAGAAGATGCCCCCGAAGCGCGTCATCGTCCTCGCGGCGACGGGCGACGAGCCCGGCGACGAGAAGAACGAGTTCCACGACTTCGACTACGACCACATGCAGCAGGTGCTCGCGCAGCACAAGATCCCGCACATGGTGGTGAAGCGGAAGTCGTTCGAGAAGGACCCGCAGAAGTACCTCAAGGACTGCTACGCGCTCCTCATCAACTGCCACCAGATCAACAAGCAGTGCATCTGCGAGAAGTGCCAGCCGGGCGGCGACAAGAACAACCGCCTCAACCGTTGCACCGGCTGCAACGTCCACAACGAGGTCAGCTACCGCCTCAAGAAGGACGCGCTCGACGCGATCAAGAACTGGGTCGAGAACGACGGCGGCTTCCTCTACACGGAGGACTGGGGTCTCATCGAGACGACCGCGATGCTCTGGCCGGAGAAGGTCGGCTGCGGCGGCGACGGCAAGCCGAAGCTCGTCCGCAAGCAGAAGGAAGACAAGTCCGGCTGGTACGAGAAGATCCCGTGCAAGCTCGTCCCGGCGAAGGGCAAGACCAGCCACCCGCTCATGCGCGGCGTCTGGGAGAACCCCAAGAAGACCAGCGAGCCCGCCAAGCCCGAGCCGGGGGCCGCTCCGGGCGGCACGGTCTCGCGCGAGAACTCGCCCGCGAAGCCCCTCGAGCACATGTGGGACGTGGACGACGAGTCGCCCGCGATCGACATCAAGGACGCCGAGAGCGTCATCCCGCTCCTCGAGGCGCCGGACCTCGTCAAGATCGGCGACGGCTTCTCGCAGGTCGTCGCGATCACGTTCCGCACCGGCAAGGCGAAGCCGACCCCGAAGAAGCAGGCGACGGGCCCCGGCGGCGACGGCGGCACGGTCAAGGGCACCGGCGAGTGGGCGACGAACTCGGCCGGCGGTCGCGTCCTCCACACGATGAGCCACTTCGGCAAGCAGGGTGGCGGCACCGAGGACGGCCAGTGCCTCTTCAACCTGATCATCAACTTCCTCCTCGAGGCCGCCAAGCGGCACGACGGCGGGGAGAGCAAGTAAGTCCCGGCCCCCGACGTTTGCACGGGGCCCCAGTCCTGATCTACGTTGCAGGAGGTCGGGAGAGGGGAGCCCCGTGCAAGCCAGATCGCTCGAAGAGTGCCTGAAGGCCCTCGAGCCCCTCTCGATCGCGCGGGGGCAGCTGGTCGCCACGGACGGCGTCTGCGAGGTCCGCGTGTCCGTCGAGCGCGGGCAGGTGGACCTCGAGCTCATCGGCCACGAGCTCCCGAAGGGTCTCGCGGGAGAGGCCGCCATCGTCCGCGCCGTGCAGGACAGCGTGTTCTGGGACGGCGCGGTCTACGACGTGAACCCGGGCGCTCCCTGGCCCATCGCCGACGACCCGAGCGGCAGGCCGCGCCCGCGACTCCACCTCGGGAAGCCCGAGGCGACCCGCGACGTCTGCCGCGCCGTGCTCGAGGGGGTCGCGAAGATCGAGCCCGTGCGGCGGCGCGTCCCGAGCCTGAGCGTCACCGCCACGGCGACCCCCACCTCGAAGGACGCGAAGGGCGGCTCCCCCGTCGCGGCCAAGCTCCGCGCGGCCCTCGTCGCCAAGAACGCCGAGCTCTCGCTCCTCGACTGGGCGCGGGCCGAGGGCCTCTCGCTGACCGACGTGGCCTCGGCGTTCGCCGAGCTCCTCGATGCGAACGAGGCCAAGGTCGCTCGGAAGCAGGACCCCGTCGCGAGCGCCCAGCGCGCGGAGGCGGCCCTGAAGGGCGGCGGCTTCTGCCCCGGCCTCCGCCTCGAGCGCGCCGCCCGCGCGCTCCTCGCCAAGGATGCGGCGCGCGCCTCGAGCGCCTTCGTGCGCGCCGGGCACGAGCGCCTCTCCGCGGGGCGCGTCGCGGAGGCGCTCGACGACTTCCAGCAGGCCTGCGCCCAGGACGGAAAGACGCTCCCCGACCAGGGAGTGGCCGCGCTCGAGGGGCTCCTCATCGCCATCGAGGCGGAGGCCCGCCGTCAGCCCGACGCGAAGCCGGTCCTCGACCCGAAGCGCGTCGCGCTCGAGCTCGGGCGCACCTACCACGCGCTCGGGCTCATGAACCGGGCCCGCGCCTCGCTCGAGCGCGCGCTCGACGAATCCTCGCCGCTCCCCTACCAGCTCGAGCTCGTCGAGGCGCTCGCGGGCGCGGGGCAGATCGGCAAGGCGCTCGACCGCGCGGAGGCGCTCGCGCCGCGGCTCGGCCGCTCCGAGCGGCGCGGCCTCGCGCGCACGCTCGCCGAGAACGCGAAGGGGCCGTCCCTCGAGCGCGCCCTCGCGCTCGCCGGCGTCCGGGCCGAGAGCAAGACGGCGAAGCTCGCCGTCGGGGTCGCCGCGGTCGCGCTCGTCGTCGCGGCCGGCTTCGGCGCGCAGGCGCTCGCCGAGTCCTCCCTCGTCGCGGCGTCCGCGGACGCCAAGGTCCGGCTCGAGAAGGAGGGCCCGACGCCCGAGCTCGCGGAGACCTTCCAGTCGATCGCGGACCGGTGGATGGTCGTCCCGGCCGCCGGCCGCGCGAAGGAGATCGCCGCTCGGATGGGCGACCTCGCCGCGGACCGGAAGTGGCTCCAGGAGAACAAGGCCGCGCTCGACTGGCAGACCTCCACGGACCCCGAGGCCGCGCGCGTCGCGATGAAGAGGGTCGTGGACGGCGCGCGCACCGAGGCGCTCCGCGTGCGGCTCTCCGAGGTGACGGCCGCGCTCGACAAGGAAGCCAAGCTCTGCCGCGACGAGATCGACCGCGTGAAGAACGGCCTCGACGCGAACGACTTCAACGGCGCCCTCGAGGCGGCGCGGAACCTCGTCGAGAAGTACGGCTGCTGGAAGGGGCAGTGGAAGGAGCTCCGCGTCCCGATCCGCATCGTCGTCGAGCGCCCGGAGAACGCGATCATCGACTGGGACGGCGAGCGCGTCTCGTCGCCCGGGAAGAACTTCTACCTCGTGTTCCTCCCGCTCGTGCCCGGGAACGCCATGCTCAACGCGCGCGGCGAGGCCGGCGCCGGCTGGAAGTCCGACCTCCGCCGGATCGACCTCCTCTCGAACGCCTCGTCGTCGATCCGCGTGAACCTCGAGCGCGATCCGGCGTACGCGGCTGTGCCCGACAAGAAGAACCCGACGCCGGGGAACGACACGACGACGCCGACGACCACGAACCCGGCGAGCGGCGGCACGACGAAGCCCGACAAGAGCCCCAAGGGCAAGATCTCGATCGGCGGCGCGACGGGTCCCGACCCCGAGACGCCCGAGAGGAACGACGACGGGGAGAAGCCGCCCGAGCGCAAGTCGCGCTTCGAGGTGCGCGAGGTGAGCGGCGCCGACATCCAGAAGATCCTGGGCGGCGGCCCCGTGGACGTGAGCCCGACTCCCGGCTACTTCGACTTCCTCGCGAGCGAGCTCCCGCGCGACGGCCGGCTCCGCCTCTCGGTGGACGTCCTCACGCGCGTCAAGGATCGGAAGATCTGGCTCGGCGGCGTCAAGCTCCGGCTCGAGGACACCGTCCTCGGCCACGTGATCCCGCCGCGCGAGGTCGAGATCGAGGAGATGCCCGAGCGGCCCGTGACCATGCAGGCGAACGGCCGCCGCACCGTCAACACGCTCGACAAGTGCGTCGGGAAGGCGTTCGAGACGGCGAAGTTCAAGTCGTCCGTGCGGGACGAGCTCGTCTCGATGATCCGCGACTTCAACAAGCGGGAAGGTCAATGAGACGAGCGGCAGCGAGGCGCGGCGCTCGATGACCCAGCCCGCCGAGAACGCGGACATCCAGATCGAGGGGCTCGACGGACCGGACCACGTGTCCAAGCTCCGCGACCGCCTCCACGAGGACCTCCCCGACTACGAGATCCTCGACGAGCTCGGCCGCGGCGGCGTCGGCGTCGTCGTCGAGGCGCGCCACATCCCGACGAACGAGATCGTCGCCCTCAAGATCCTCATGATGGCCGAGCT
>CAZYLP010000447.1:0-453 GCA_964648345.1 uncultured Planctomycetota bacterium | reverse complement strand
GAGCTCGCCTCCCCGAAGACGCGCGCGCGCTTCGAGGAGGAGGCCGAGATCACGAAGCGCCTCGAGCACCCCGGGATCGTGCCGATCCGCGCCGTCGGCATGACCGCGAGCAACCTCCCGTTCTTCACGATGAAGTTCGTGGACGGGCCCGACCTCGCGACGGTCCTCCGCGAGCCGGGCTTCACGACGGACCGCGGGCTCCAGATCTTGAAGGAGGTCGCGCTCGCGGTCCAGACCGCGCACGCGATGGGGATCGTCCACCGCGACCTAAAGCCCGAGAACATCAAGATCGAGAAGCAGACGAACCGGGTCTTCGTCCTCGACTTCGGCCTCGCGAAGAGCACGGACGCGAAGGAGAAGAAGCTGACCGTCACGGGCGCGCTGCTCGGCACGCCCTACTACATGTCGTACGAGCAGGCGCTCGGCCGCCACCGCGACGTGGACGCGCGCACC
>CAZYLP010000446.1:2933-7265 GCA_964648345.1 uncultured Planctomycetota bacterium | reverse complement strand
CCGGGCGACCGGAGCCGAGCCCGGCGCCCCTCCGTGACACGAGCGTGCGCGAGCTCGCCGAGCTCGCCCGGAACCTCGACAAGGCCCCCGCGCCGCCTTCGAACACGGCGAGCCGCGGCATGAAGCGGCCCGTGCCCGGGCCGGAGCCCCGCCCGGCGAAGCCGACGGGCGTCGTCAAGTCCGGCGCCGACTCCGGTCCGATCATGGCCCGCGAGACCGTGCGCGTGACCCGGAACGCGGTGCCGATCAGCCCGCCGCCCGAGCCTCCGCGCGCGGAGCGCCCGCGGAACGGCGTCGAGCAGCGGCTCCAGAACGCGATCGCGCCCGACGTGCCGCCGCTCCCGAACTGGGACGGGGGGGACACGCAGCAGGTCGCCGAGCTCGCCCGCAAGAACCCCACGCCGGCTGCGGGCACGTTCCTCTCGACGCCCGCGACCGGCGAAGAGGACACCCACGACGAGGAGAATCCGGCGTTCGCGGACGAGGCGCCGCAGCCTTCGGACGAGACCGCGCCCGAGGACGACCCGCTCGACGACATCGCCGTGGTCGAGCCCAAGGCCGGCACGACGGGCATGGGCTCGCGGACGTACGAGCGCGTCGAGGGCGCGGCCGCGTCCGGAGCCGGCGGAGCGACCCCACCGGCGAAGGGAGCGCCGGCCGCGTCCGCCAAGCCCGCGGCGTCGGCCGAGGACCTCGACTGGTACGCCCTCCTCGACGAGGCGCTCCCCGAGGCCGAGACCGGCGAGGGCGACCCCGACGCGTCGCGCGTCGTCATCCGCCTGCCGGAGACGATGGCCCCGACGAGCGAGGCGGACGCCGAGCAGGTCCGCCAGCTCCAGGCGAAGCTCGAGGCCCGGAGCCTCCACGGCAACGAGAGCTCGCCCGAGGACACGAGCCACCCCGCGAAGAAGCTCGACTCGAAGAAGGTGCGCGAGCTCGCCGCGAAGGCCGTGGACGATGAGGACGCGGGTCACGGGGCCGCCAAGGAAGACGAGACGAAGGACTTCGTCCCCGGGAAGAAGAAGGCCGACGACGACGAGACGAAGGACAACCCGGGCCGCGAGGGCGAGGCCGCCGAGAAGAAGGTGGACCCCGACGCCCCGACGACCATAGGGGACCCGGAGCGGACGGCCCAGCTCCGCGCCGAGGTGGACGCCGCGCGCGCCGAGGACGCCGCCCGGCGCACCCCGATCGCGGACAGCCGGCGCGTCCCGCGAGTGGACACGGGCCGGACGGCGAGCGACCGGCGCGCCCGCGGCCCCGCCGAGGCTCCTGCCTCCGGGATCGTCGTCGAGCAGTTCAACCGGAGCGACCTCGACGCCGGGCTCGTCTGCGCGCGCGACGCCAGCTCGCCCGAGGCGGACCACTTCAAGCAGCTCTACCAGAGGATCTTCCACTCGAGGAACGGCAGCTCGCCGCGCGTGATCCTCGTCACGAGCGCGTCCAAGGGCGAGGGGAAGACGACCGTCGCCGCGAACCTCGCGCTCGTCGCCGCGCGCATCCCGGGCCGCGGCGCGCTCCTCGTCGAGGCCGACCCGCGCGGCGGAGACCTCATGCGGAGCTTCGGCCTCCGCATGAAGGCGGAGGGCCTCCTCGAGGCCCTCGAGTCGGGGAAGGACCCCTCGAGCTACATCCTCCAGTTCAAGTTCGGGAAGCTCGACGTCCTCCCGCTCGGAGTGCCGGGGAGCGACGCCGCCGAGCTCATCTCGAGCGACCGGATCGGCGAGATCATCCGCGGCCTCGCCTCGCGCTACCCGAGCTCGGTCGTGATCGTGGACGGCTCGAGCGTGCTCCACGCGCCGGACCCGCTCGTCCTCGCGCGCCACGTGGACGGCGTCGTCCTCGTCGTCCGCGCCGACGTGACTCCGCGCGAGCAGATCGAGCGCGCGCGCGACCTCATCGGCCCCGAGAAGGTCCTCGGCGTCGTCCTCAACCAGGCGGGGAGCTAGCAGCCGTGTCCCCCGACTCCTTCCTGATCGACCCGTTCCTGCTGTTCACGGACGGGCTCGTGCTCGCCTTCCTCTGGGAGCGCCACTGGAAGGGCCGCTTCTCGAAGGCGCTGCCGCTCGGGATCGCCGCGGCGATCCTCGTCATCTTCTACTCGGTGAGCATCTCGCTCTGGTTCAACCTCCCCTGGGTCGATGGCTTCGTTCACGCCATGCCCCGCGCCACGACGGGCCGCGACTGGATGCTGAACTCGGGGGTCTTCCACTTCGAGCACCACGAGCCCTCGGGCATCGCGCGGGCGTTCGCGGTCTGCTTCTTCGCGACCTACCCCGGCTGGCTCCTCCTCGGCGCCCACGCGGGCTCGCGGATCTGGGCGCGTCCGGCGGCGGATCACTGAGGCGCTGCCTCGGCTCGGAACGATGTTCGCGTGCCGAGACTCCGCGCACGAGCGCGAGAGGGCAACGCATGAGAACCGACAGGCCGGTCCGCGTGGGCGTGTTCCGTGACGGGTCGAGCGCCCGCCGCGTCGTCGAGGAGCTGCGGGCGAGCGGCTTCCGCCGCGTGACCGTGGTGACGGACGACCTGGCGATCCAGGAGAGCTTCCGCGAGCTCTGCACCGTGCGCGGCGCCTGCGAGGACCCCGTCCATCGGTCGCCGGGTCAGGTCAGCATGCTCGCCGCCGGGGTCGGCGCCGCCGTGGGCGTGGTCGTCGGCTTCGTGGGCGTCTACCTGTTCCGGAGCGCCTACGGGCCGCCGGGCGCGATCCTGAACGTCGCGCTCCCGCTCGCGGGCTTCGTCTGGGGCGCGTTCATCGGCGCCATGATCTCGCGTGCCTGGCAGGGCGAGGTCGAGAACTTCTTCGACCAGGACCTCCAGGAAGGCGACATCCTCGTCGGCGTCCAGGACAAGGATCCGTCCCGCCTCATGCTGGCGGAACGGATCCTCGCCGGTGTCGGAGCCGAGCCCATCCCGCTGCCTCAGGGGTAGCGAGCGGGCTCCCTACGCCGCCGTCATCATCAAGCGACGTTGTCGCGCCGGGGCGCCTTCTTGGGCGCGCGCGGCTTCTTCTCGGGCTCGAGCTTCGTCCCCTCGGCGAGCGGCGGCCACGGGTACTTCTGCCCGTTCACCACTTCCTCGCTGATCGTGTACTTCCGCACGTCCCGGCGGGACGGCATGTCGTACATGATGTCGAGCATGGCCTGCTCGAGGATCGCGCGGATGCCGCGGGCGCCGGTGTTGCGCTCGAGCGCCTTCCGGGCGACGGAGCGGATCACGGTCTCGGGCAGCTCGAGCTCGGCGCCCTCGAGCTCGAAGAACTTCTTGTACTGACGGACGATCGCGTTCTTCGGCTCGATGCAGATCTTGACGAGGTCGCTCTCGCCGAGCGGCCGCAGCGTCGAGATGATCGGCAGGCGCCCGATGAACTCGGGGATCATGCCGAACTTGAGGAGGTCGTCCGGCGTGACCTGCTCGAGGAGGTCGCCGAGCTCGCGCTCCTTCTCGTCCTGCGCCGAGGTGTTGGTGAAGCCGATCATGCGCTTGCCGACGCGCGAGCTGATGATCTCGTCGAGGCCGACGAACGTGCCGCCGCAGATGAACAGGATCTTGCTCGTGTCCATCTGGATGTACTGCTGCTCGGGATGCTTGCGGCCGCCCTGCGGCGGGATGTTGGAGATCGTGCCCTCGAGCATCTTGAGGAGGGCCTGCTGGACGCCCTCGCCCGACACGTCGCGCGTGATCGAGACGTTCTGGGTCGTCTTCTGGATCTTGTCGATCTCGTCGACGAAGATGATCCCGCGCTCGGCGCGGGCGATGTCGAAGTCCGCGTTCTGGAGGAGGCGGAGGAGGAGGTTCTCGACGTCCTCTCCGACGTAGCCGGCCTCGGTGAGCGTCGTCGCGTCGCCGATCGCGAAGGGGACGTCGAGGAAGCGCGCGAGCGTGCGCGCGAGGAGCGTCTTGCCCGAGCCCGTGGGGCCGATGAGCAGGATGTTCGACTTCTCGAGCTCGACGTCGTCATCGGGCGGCGTGAGGATGCGCTTGTAGTGGTTGTGCACGGCGACGGAGAGCACCTTCTTCGCGTGCTCCTGGCCGATCACGTAGTCGTCGAGGAAGCTCTTGATCTCGCGCGGCGGCGGGATGTCCTCGAGCGTGATCGGGACGGCGCCCTTGTCGTCGCCGCGGCGGCGCTCCTCGGTGATGAGCTTGTGGCAGAGCTCGATGCACTCGTTGCAGATGTAGTTGTGCGAGGGGCCCTCGATGAGCCGGTCCACGAGCTTCCGGCTCTTCTTGCAGAAGCCACAACGTTCGATCTCGCTTGCGCCGCCCCGCACCGACATTCTCCTTGCATCAGGTGGAACGTGAAACCCCGGCGGCCCTACCGCGAGC
>CAZYLP010000446.1:0-2923 GCA_964648345.1 uncultured Planctomycetota bacterium | reverse complement strand
CCGTGCAGGTCCGCGGTCCTTCATTCGATCAGGTCGTCTTCGGGCTCGGCGCCGGCGGCTCGCCCGTCGACTTCACGGTCTTCGCCACGACGTCGTCGACGAGGCCGTACTCCTTCGCCTGGACCGCGCTCATGAAGAAGTCGCGGTCGGCGTCCTTCTCGATCGACTTCACCGGCTTGCCGGTGTGCTTGGAGAGGATCTCGTAGAGCGCGCTCTTGAGGCGCTTGATCTCCTCGGCCTGGATCTCGATGTCGGACGCCGTGCCCTGGGCGCCGCCCCAGGGCTGGTGGATCATGATGCGCGAGTGCGGGAGCGCGAAGCGCTTGCCCTTCGTCCCGGCGCAGAGCAGGACGGCGCCCATCGACGCCGCCTGGCCGATGCAGTAGGTCGCGACGTCGCACTTGACGAACTGCATCGTGTCGTAGATCGCGAGGCCGGCCGTGACGCTCCCGCCCGGCGAGTTGATGTAGAGCTGGATGTCCTGGTTCTTGTTCTCGAACTGGAGGTAGAGGAGCTGCGCCATGATCAGGTTCGCCACCGTGTCGTCGATGGGCGTCCCGATGAAGATGATCCGCTCCTTGAGGAGCCGCGAGAAGATGTCGTAGCTGCGCTCGCCGCGGCCGGTCTTCTCGATGACGAACGGGATCAGGGTCATGCTTTTGTCCTCGCCGGAGATGCGTTCCGGATACGAGCCGGCCGTCGACAGCGAACCATCGACGGCCGACGGATTATAGGGGGTGGATGCGACGACGTGAGACATTTTTCGGCGGCGTGTCACGACCGTCTGCGTCGTAGGCGGCGTTAGTCCTCGCGGTCAGCGATCTTGGCGTTCTCGCGCAGGAAGGCCCGCGTCTTCTCGTTCTGGATCTCGTGCCGGAGCTGCGGGAGGACCTTCCGCTCCTCGAAGTGCTTGCGGATCTCGGCGGGCGGCCGGCCCGCGGACTGGGCGATGCGCGAGATCCGGGCTTCCACGTCCGCTTCCGTGACGCGGATCTTCTCGCGCTTGGCGACCTCGTCGAGCACGAAGAAGTAGCGGAGGTTCTGGATCACCTTGGAGTGGATCTCCGGCTCCTCGCCCTGGACGACGCCCTTCGCCTCCTCCTCCGTCTTGCCCTCGTAGCGGAGCTCGAGCTCGCGGCGGCGCGTGGCGTCCGCGTTCTCCGCGTCGATGAGGTCGGCGGGGAGCTCGAAGTGCCCGATCTTGTCGAGGATCTTGTCGAGGACGCGAGTCTCGACGTCGTTCTGACGGGCGAGCTCCTTCCGGCGGAAGATGTCCTCGCGGGCCTCGCGGCGGAGGTCCTCGACCGAGTCGTAGCCCGACTCCTTGACCCACTCATCCGTGAGCGGCGGGAGGAACAGGCGCTTGATCGAGTTGATCTTGAGCCGCACGATCGCCGCCTGGCCGCGGCCCTCCATGACCTCGTAGTCGCTCGGGAGGGAGGTCTCGACCTCGCCCCACTCGTTCAGACCGAGGCCGACGAGCGAGTCCTGGAGATCGTCCACGTCGAGGTCGCCGACCTTGTCGACGGGGACGTGGACCTCCTGATCCTTGAGCTCCTTGAGCGGCTTCACCGTGGTCGAGCCGGCGGGCTTCTCGTCGGACTCGTCCTGCTTGTTCTCCCACTCGTCGGCCATCCAGATCTCGACGTCGCAGGAGAGGAAGTCCTCGGCCTCGACGACGGCCTTGGCGTCCTCGACGGGGCGGATCTCGCCGCGGGCGCGGCGGAAGCCCTCGAGGGCCTTCTCGACGTCCTCGTCCGTGACCTTGAGCTTGGGCAGCTCGACGTGGACGTGCTTGTACTCGGGGAGCTCGAACTTCGGACGGAGCTGGATCGTGACCTCGAAGGAGAGCCCCTCCTCGGGGGAGAACTTCATGTTCTCGACGCGGCTCTCGCCGAGGACCGTCTCGGGGTCGACCTTCTTATCCTTGAGCGCCTGGAAGTAGGCATGCTCGAGGAGGTGCTTCTTCACTTCGTCCTGGACCGGCTGCCCGTAGAGCTTCCGGACCATGTCCATGGGGACCTTGCCGGGCCGGAATCCCTTGATCCGGGCCGTCTTCCTCACGTCCTGGAGCTGGTCCTCGATCTCCTTCTTCACCTCGGCGGCGGGCACGGAGACCTTGATCAGCTGCTTGCAGGGGCCGAGGTCCTCGAGCGTCGAGTGGACCGTGTGGTGGTGGCCGCCGTGGCCATGACCGTGGTCATGTCCGGCGTGATCGTGATCGTGATCGGTCTCGGCGGGGGTCGTCTGGGGCTCGGCCACGCGTGGCTCCTGTCGTCATCAGCTCGTGAGGGAAGTCATCATCGGCTCTCGAGGAAGACCGCGTGTCCAGGCTCGGCGTGAAACGACGCGACCCGCCACCACCGAATCGTCGGTGTCTGGCGGGTCGTGTGAAAGCGGGCGAAGGGACTTGAACCCTCGACCCCAACCTTGGCAAGGTTGTGCTCTACCACTGAGCTACGCCCGCTTGTCAAAGCCTCGTCTGGAGACGTAAGTCTCGCCGCGCGCCAACGACTGTCGTCGTTTCCGTCACGGCGCGCGGGATTCTACCCGAGCGCCTAGGCTTGTCAACAAGTGCGGCGCTTGCGCACCCAACCTTTACGTGTCGCGCGAACACGGGTAAACTCCGACTCCTGCCCGTGCCTCACAGCCGCGTCGCGATCACCGTAAAGAGAGTCATCCCCGTCTTTTGAAGCGCCCACGGAGGCTCAGGACCGTACATGGCCGAAGAAACGACCGCCAAGATGGACAACGCCGACCTCGAGGCCGTCGAGCGCCTCCAGAAGGGCTACAAGGCCCTGCGCGCCGAGATGGGGAAGGTGATCGTCGGCCAGGAGGAGGTCGTCGAGCAGCTCCTCATCTCGATCTTCTCGAAGGGCCACTGCCTCCTCGTCGGCGTCCCCGGCCTCGCGAAGACGCTCAT
>CAZYLP010000445.1:0-7282 GCA_964648345.1 uncultured Planctomycetota bacterium | reverse complement strand
GACGTGATCGAGTTCGAGGGGAAGCACATCGCCAAGCTCTACGCCGGCATGGCCGACCGTTACCGCGCCGTCTTCGCGAAGCGGTTCGAGGAGGGCCGGAAGAAGGGCGAGCTCAGCGAGCAGGCCGACCCCGTGATCGCGGCCATGATGAGCACGATCCTCTACATGTACTACTTCACCGTCGAGCACCTCTTCGGAGTGAAGGGGCACTACGGCCTCGACGACGACCAGGTCATCCGCGAGTTCGCGAAGGTCCTCAGGCTCGGGATCCTCAAGCGCTGAGTCGGCGCTCGAAGGGCACCGGATTTCTTTCGCCTCAACGGACGAACGAACGTTCGTTCAAACCGACAACCTCAGGGAGTGAAGGAACATGACCGAGACGATCCTCACGACGCCGAAGCAGATGCTCGAGCTCCAGAACAAGATGGCGAACGCCTTCATCGAGGCCGCCGAGGAGAACGCGAAGCGGTTCGAGGCGATGTCGATCGAGATGATGCAGACGGCTGCGAAGCTCCGCGCGAAGACGGTCTCGATCGCGCGCGAAGCGGCCGGCATGGCCACGGCGTCGGCCAAGTGAACGCGAAGGCCATGTTCGACGCGAAGGGCATGTACGAGACCTGGGAGAAGGCCGCGTCTCAGTGGTTCGAGACGTGGTCGAAGAGCCCCCAGTTCCTCCAGGCCATGGGCAAGACCCTCGAGGCCCAGCTCGGCATGAAGTCCGGAACGGACCGCATGGTCGAGATGTGGTGCGAGGCCTGGAAGATCCCGACTCAGAAGGATGTCGAGGCGCTCTCCTCGCACGTCGCGGACCTCGAGGCCCGCGTCGCGAGCCTCGAGGAACAGCTCGCCTCCCGCGAGCTCGTCGGCGCGAAGAGCGAGGCCCGCTAGATGACCTCCACGGCCACGGCGTCGCCGCGACTCACGACCGCGCTCCAGTCCGCGGCCGACGCCTGGCCGCGGATCGGCGCGACTCCGGCCGAGCTCGTCCTCGAGCTCGGCTCGATCCGCGTGCTGCGCTATGCCCCGATCTCCTCGAGCGAGCGCAGCGAGTCGAGAGGCCTGCCGTTCCTGCTCGTCATGCCGGTCATCAACCGGAGCTACGTCGTGGACCTCACGCCCTCGACCTCGCTCGTGGGCGCGCTCCAGGCGGCGGGCGTCGAGACCTACCTCGTCGACTGGGGCAAGCCCACGCTCTCCGAGCGGCGGCGCGGCCTCGACGACCTCGTGACGCGGCTCCTCCCGCGCATCGAGAAGGCCGTCCTCGAGGCGTCGGACGCGAAGCAGCTCGTCCTCGGCGGCTACTGCCTCGGCGGCACGATCGCCGTCTCGCGCGTCGCGCACGCCGCGAAGAAGCCGGCGGAGGCGAAGCGCTTCGCGGGCCTGATCACTTTCCACGCGCCGGTCTCGTTCGCGGACGCGGGACCGCTCGGCGTCATGACGGCGCCCGAGAACTTCCCGGTGGACGCCCTCCTCGCCGCGTTCGGCAACATGCCGGGCTGGCTCCTCCAGCAGGGCTTCGGCGGCAACCAGCCGAAGGCCGTCGCGCAGAAGCTGAAGAAGCTCGTCCAGAAGTGCGATGACCGCGATGCGGTCGAGGAGTTCATCGCCCTCGAGAAGTGGAACTCGGACAACGTGCCCGTCACGGGCGCGTTCTACGAGCGCCTCATCAAGGACCTCTACCGCGGCGACAAGCTCGCGAGGGGCGAGCTCACGATCGCGGGCGAGCCGATCAGCATGGCGGCGATCGAGTGCCCCGTGCTCGCGCTCTGCGCGAAGGACGACGGGATCTGCCTCCCGCACCAGGCTCGCGCGCTCGTCGAGAGCGTGAAGAGCGGCGTGAAGTCGTGCGTGGAGCTGACCGGCGGCCACGTCCGCTCGCTCACGGGCCCGAAGGCGCGGCACGAGGTCGCGAAGATGCTGGCCTCCTGGATCGCGGAGCGCGGCACCCGGTGATCGCGACCGAGACCACCGGCGCCGCGCGCGCCCTCGTGCACCGGGAAGGCTGCCTGCGGCTCTACAGGTACGCCCCTTCCGATCTCGTCGAGCGAGCGCAGCGAGTCGAGACGCCGCCGGTGGTGCTCGTCTACTCGTTCATCAACAAGCCGACGGTCCTCGACCTCCTTCCCGACCGGAGCGTCGTGCGCTCCCTCCTCGAGGCGGGGCACGACGTGTTCCTCGTGGACTGGGGCAACCCGGGCGCCCTCGAGGCGGAGCTCGACCTCGACGGCCACGTCGCGCGGCTCGCGCGCGCGTGCCGCCAGGCCGCGAAGCTCGCGGCCTCCAACCAGGTCTCCGTGCTCGGCTACTGCCTCGGCGGGACGATGAGCCTCCTCCTCGGCCTCGCGGAGCCGGCGCTCGTCGCGCGGATCGGTCTCCTCGCGACGCCCGTCGTCTTCGAGAAGGCCGGCACGCTCGCCGCGTGGGCGCACTCGAACGCGGTGTCGCCGTCGAAGCTCGCGCTCACCGCGGCGGGGAACGTCCCGGGGCAGCTCCTCCGCGAGATGTTCCGCTGGCTCGACCCGATCGGGCAGGGCAGGAAGTGGCTCACCGTCGCCGAGAACTTCTCGGACGAGCGCTTCATGGAGTCGTTCCTCGCCTGCGAGAAGTGGGCGAACTCCTGCGTGGACTTCCCGGGCCTCCTCTACGAGGAGCTGCTCGTGAACCTCTACCAGCAGGACCGCCTCGCGAAGGGCGAGCTCGAGCTCAAGAACGCGAAGGTCGCGCTCCGCGCGCTCGCGATGCCGATCCTCAACATGGTCGCCTCGGGCGACACGATCGTGCCGGAGGAGGCGTCCCTCCCGCTCGCCGGGCTCGTCGGCAGCGGCAGGGTCGAGACGCTCCAGGTGCCCGGCGGCCACATCGGGATGACGACCGGACGCAAGGCGAGGACGACGACTCACGTCGCGCTCGCACGATTCTTCAAGGGGGAGAAGCAGTCATGACGACCGCCATGTGGGCGACCCTGTTCCTCGTGCTCTACGTCGCCGTGACGACGTGGCTCACGCGCGCGGGCGCGAAGAAGACGAACAGCTTCGCGGCCTTCGCGGCGAGCGGCGCGCAGCTCGGCGTGATCCCGACGGCGCTCGTCGCCGCGGCGTGCCTCACGTCGACGGCGACCTTCTCGATCAACCCGGGCTTCGTCTACGCGGAGGGGCTCGCGGCGTTCATCGCCTTCTCGATCCCCGTCGCGCTCGGCGTGACGCTCGCGTTCTTCACGCTCGGGCCGCGCCTCCGCGAGACCTCGGTCGGACCCGACGGCTCGATCAAGGTGCTCACGCTCCCCGAGTGGGTGGGCCGCCGCTTCGACTCGAAGAAGCTCCGGAGCCTCTTCGCGGTCCTCGTCCTCGCGCTGTTCTCCTACGCGATCCTGATCCTCGTCGGCGCGGGCTACGTCGCGTCGGCCACGCTCGGCGTGAAGATCGAGCACGCGATCATCGCGATCATGGCCTTCGTCGTCGCCTACACGACGATCGGCGGCACGCACGCGCACGCCTCGACGAACGTCGTGAAGGGCGGGCTCCTCCTGTTCGCCGCGACGGCCATGGGCGCCGCGGCGGCGCGCGAGCTCTTCTCGGGGGCGACGCCGCTCGCGAAGATCGAGGCGCTCGACCCGGCGCTCCTCGCGCCGTTCCGCGCGGGCTCGGCGCGGTTCGCGAACGTCCTCGACGTGCTGATAGCGCCGCTCGTGATCGGCTTCGCGCTCGCGTGCCAGCCGCACATCCTCGTGAAGGTCCTCTACGTGAAGGACCCCCGCGCGATCCGCAAGACGGGCCTCGCGACGGGCGCGATCTTCCTCCTCCTCGGCGCACCGGCTCTCCTCTCGGGCCTCGCCGCGCGCGCGGCGCTCGGCGCGACGCTCAGGCAGGACGCGGCGACGGCCCTCTGGGTCACGCACGCCTTCCGCCCGGCGCTCGCCGCGCTCATCGGCGTGATCATGATCGCGGCGGCGATCGGGACGCTGAACGCGCTCCTCCTCGCGCTCGGCTCGACCTTCGCCCACGACGTGGCACGGCCGCTCGTCGCGAAGGTGACGGGCCGCGCGAGCTCCGAGAGCTCGGCCCTCGCGTGGGGACGGATCGCGACCGTGATGGTCGGGATCGCGGTCGTCGCGTTCGCTTACAGCCCGCCCAAGCTCGTGTGGATCACGGGAGTCATGGGCGTCTACGCGCTCGTCGAGGCGGCGTGCCCGGCGGTCCTCGTCGGGTGCATGAGAGGCGCGACGCCGCACGCGGGGTTCGTGGGAGTGGCGGCGATCGTGGGGCCGGCGGTGCATGGGGTTCTCTATGGGACGGGGATCTCGGCCAACCCGAACGTGACGGGGGCAGCGGGCGTCGTGACGGGGCTCGCGATCGTGATGGTCGGGAAGATCCTCGCGGGGATGGCCATCGCCGAGAACGCGAACGAGAACGAGAACGAGAACGAGGGCGTCAAGACGCTCGAGAAGGTGGGGGTGTAACGTGAGCAAGTTCCTGAACGACTGGCCGGCGCGCTGGGCCGCCGCGGCGCCCGAGCGGATCGCGGTGACGGAGCCCCAGAGGGGCATGAGCCTCACGTGGCGCGCGATCCACGAGCAGGCCGCCGCGCTCGCGCACTTCCTCGCCAAGGAAGCGCACGTGGGCCCGGGCGACCGCGTCGCGGTGCTCGCCGAGAACCGCGTCGAGACGGTCGTCGCGTTCTTCGCGGTCGCGCGCCTCCGCGCGACGCTCGTGCCGCTCAACTGCAAGCTCACGGCCCTCGAGCTCGGGCGCGTCTTCGTGGACGCGGCGCCGAAGGCGCTCCTCGCCTCGGGGCCGCAGAGCCGGATGGCCGACGAGCTCCTCCTCGCCTACGCGAAGGCCGCGCCCGCGGTCCGCACGCCGGTCGAGGTCTCCTTCGACGGGGCGAAGAAGGGCGCGATCGAGTGGACGCAGGTCATCTCCGGGCCGCGCTCGGACGCCGAGGCGATCGTGGACGAGAACGACCCGTGGCTCGTCCTCTACACGTCGGGCTCGACGGGCGTGCCGAAGGGCGCGCTCGTCACGCACCGGCAGATCGTGTGGAACGCGCTCCAGACTCTCGTCGCGTGCGACCTCACGCGGAACGACTCGACGATCACCTACACGCCCCTCTTCTACACGGGCGGCTGGAACGTCCTCTCGACGCCGCTCTGGTACACGGGCGGCCGGGTGGACCTCCTCCCCCAGTTCGACGCGCCCGTCATCGCCGACCTGATCCCGCGCGAGCGGATCACCGTCGCCTTCGGCGTCCCGACGACGCTCGCCGCTCTGCGCGAGACGCCGGCGTTCGCGACGGCGGACTTCTCCTCGCTCCGCGTCGTCCTCTGCGGCGGCGCCGCGTGCCCGCCCGCGCTCGTCCGCGCCTACGCGGGCCGCGCCATCGCTCTCCGCCAGGGCTACGGCCTCACCGAGGTCGGCCCGAACTGCTTCGGCCTCGCGCCCGAGGACGCCCTCAGGAAGAACGGCTCGATCGGCAAGCCGAACATGCACCTCGAGTGGAAGGTCACCGACGACACGGGCGCGTCCGTCGCGCCGGGCGCCGAGGGCGAGCTCCGCCTCCGCGGGCCGATCGTGTTCGGCGGTTACCTCAACAACGAGGCCGCGACGCGCGCCGCGCTCGACACCGACGGCTACTTCCGCACGGGCGACGTCGTCCGCCGCGACGAGGACGGCTACTTCTGGATCGTCGGCCGCAAGAACGACATGTTCAAGTCGGGCGGCGAGAAGGTGTTCGCGGGCGAGGTCGAGGCCGCGATCGCCGCGCACGAAGCGGTCGCCGAGGTCGTCGTCCTCGGGGTGCCGGACGAGAAGTGGGGCGAGGTCGGCCGCGCCGTGATCGTGCGCCGCGCCGGTACTAAGACCGACGAGGCGTCGCTCGCGAGCTGGCTCTCGGGGCGGCTCGCGCGCTTCAAGGTGCCGAAGACGTTCGTCTTCGTGGACTCGCTCCCCCGCACCGAGACCGGCAAGATCGCCCGCGCGAAGGTCCGCGACCTCTACTCGACGATCGCGCCGGGGAAGGCGCTCGTCGTGGCCGGCGGCAAGCTGTGAGCCGTCATCTCGCCACGCTCGCGGGCGCGCTCCTCGCGCTCGCCGCGGTCGCTCTCGCGGACGACAACAAGGCGAAGCAGCGCTCGGAGCCCCAGATCCCGAGCGGCGCTCCGAGCGAGGTGAAGCGCGTCCGCTTCATCGGCGCCGACACCACGCCGACGAAGGCGGGGCAGCTCGAGGGCGGTCCGCGCTCGGTCGCGTTCTCCGCGGACGGGAAGCTCATCGCCGTCGGCGCGATCGACGGCGGCGTCGGAGTCACGGGCGTCACCGAGTCGTCGGACTCGGTCGCGGGCTGGACCCGGGTCGCCGAGCACCTCGGCGCCGTCTCGGGCGTCGCCTTCCTCCCCGTCGCGAACGGCATCGGCGTGGTCAGCGTCGGCGACGACGAGCTCCTCCGCGTGACGCTCCTCGATGCGAGCCTCGCGCCCGTCTCGAGCGCGTCGCGCGCGCTCGGCCTCGGGCCGCTCACCGCGCTCGCGGTGCTCGATGCGACTCACGTCGCCGTCGGCAGCGCGCGCGGCTCGCTCGCGATCGTCAAGCTCGGCGACCAGATCCTCGTCGAGAGGACCGTCGAGCGGCACGAGGGCTCCCTCGTCGCGCTCGCCGTGATCGGGACCAGGGCGACCGGAGGGAGCACCGCGGTGCCCAGGGTGGTCGCGAGCGCCGGCTGGGACGGCCTCGTGAAGCTGACCGAGACGTCGAGCGGCAAGGAGCTCAAGAGCGCGAAGGTCTCGAACGTCGAGCTGACCGCTCTCTCGGCCTCGGCCGACGGCCGCCTCCTCGCGGTCGGCTCGTGGAAGACGGGCGTCGCGCTCCTCGACCCCGGCTCGCTCAAGGTGCTGGCCACGGTGGACCCGCACCGCGGAGCGGCCAACGGCATCCTCCTCGCCGGCAAGAACACCCTCGTCGGAGCGAGCGTCGCGGACGAGATGCTCTCGGTCTCGGAGCTCGGCGCGAAGAACGAGCTCAAGGGCACGAAGCGGACGCGGATCACGACGGTCCCGACCGGCGCGCTCGCCGCGTCGCCCGACGGCGCGCTCATCGCCTGCGCCGCGAACGACGGCTCGATCGGCATCTACCAGCTCGAAGGGAGGCCGCAGTGAAGACCAGGGCGACCGGAGGGAGCACCGCGGTGCCGATGATCGCGCTCGCGGTCCTCGCGGGCTTCGTCGGCTCGGCCCGCGCGACCGGCGAGTTCAACGCGACGCCGATCCTCACGACGACCTCCGAGAACTGGG
>CAZYLP010000444.1:0-7288 GCA_964648345.1 uncultured Planctomycetota bacterium | reverse complement strand
CGTCCACGTGCGGGGGCCTTCGTGCTCGACCGCGGCGAGGACGCCGTGTCCGGGGGCCGCCCCCGGCACGGCCGGGAGCTCGACGGGGGCGAGCACGAAGGCGCGCGCGTCGGGGAGCACGCCCGAACCGGCAGCCCGGCCCGGGTCGCGGGTCGCGTCCACGCACGCGACGAAGCGCGTCCCCGCGGGGAAGGACGGTCTCCGGGCGAGGAGCTGGCCCGCGAGGGGCGCGAGCTCGGCGCGGACGCGCTCGTTCCGGACGACGAGGCCTGCCGGGGAGGGGAGGGCCACGAAGCAGCGGGCGCAGCCGAGCGCGGAGGCGACGCGCTGGACGATCCCGTCGAGGACGGAGTCGATCGCGCCCGCCTCGCCCGCGAGCGCACGGATCTCGGCGCGCGTCACCGCCCGCTGGAGCGAGCGGAGCGCGGCGTCGCGCTCCGCGGCCGACCTGATCGCGAGCGCGAGGTCCTCTCGGATGGCCTCGAGCGCGGCGAGCCCCGCGGCCTCGAACGGAGCGCCGCGGCTGAGGAGGCCCACTCCGACGACGGTGTCGCGCGCGAGGAGCGGGACGACGGCGTGGTGGTGCTCTCCCGCGCGCTCGAAGAACTTCCGGACGAGCTCGTTCTCGAGGACGCCGATCTCGTAGAGGGTGATCCGTCGCTCGTCGAGCGCGCGGCTCACGAAGTCGACGCTCCGGCGGACCGGGACCCCCTGGAGAAAGGCCTTCTCGCGCTCGCTCATGCCGAACATCGCGCGATGGATGAATTGCGCCGCGGGGGCGTCCGGGTGGGGGAGCGCGATGGACACGCGCGCCGCCCCCGTGGCGCGCGCGAACGTCTCGGCGACGCGCGCGAGGAGGGTCTCGAGGTCGGGCGCGCCGATCGCGGCGCGGAGAGCTTCGATGAGTCCGAGGGGTTCCAGCACGAGGAGAGGGAGCGGGGCGCGACCCCGGTTACATCTGATCCTTGAGCTGCTGTCCGGGCTTGAAACCGACCGTCTTCGACGCCTTGATCTTGATCTCCTGCCCGGTCTGCGGATTCCGGCCGATCCGCGCCTTGCGGTCGCGGACGGTGAACGTCCCGAAGCCGATGATCTGGACCTTCTTATCCTTGAGAACCCCCGCGCGGATCCCATCGACCACGGCGTTCACGGCGCGCTCGGCGGATGCCTTCGAGTCGAACCCCGACTTCTTGTCCGCCATGATGAGGTCGATCAACTCGGCCTTGTACATTGATTGGGTCGCTCCCTTGGGGGATGAGGATGGGCGAGGAGGACGCGCGCGCCTCCTCGACGGAGGCTCACGGCGAGTCATCGAAGATGCGAGAGGATCAGCGGCCGTACTTGAGGCGCTCGGCGAGCGGCTCCGGCAGGCCGACCTTGCGGATCTTCTCCGCGGCCGTCTCGATGTCGTACTCGACGCGGTGGATGTTGATCTTCTTCGCGTCGGTGTCGTAGATCGCGAACGAGGCCTTCGGGTTGTCGTCGCGCGGCTGGCCGATCGAGCCGATGTTGACGAGGGCCTTCACCCCATCCTCGAGGATGATCTCGGGGTGGAGCGTGTAGCTGATCATCTCGCCCTGGAAGAACGTGATCGGCACGTGCGAGTGGCCGAGGAAGCAGACCTGGTTCTCGAGGAGCTGGAGCGAGAGGTAGGCGTCGTAGGTCGTCTGGATGTAGTCGAACAGCTCGGGCGAGTAGAGCGTGCCGTGAACGACCGTGAAGTTGTCGTGGTAGTCGACGAGGGGGAGGCTGTTCAGCCACTCCTTGTCCTCATCGGTCGTGTTCTTCCGCGTCCAGAGCGTCGCTTCCTTCGCGTAGGTGTTGAAGTAGTTGATGTTCGTCTTGCCGATGCACGCGAAGTCGTGGTTCCCGGCGATCGTCGCCATGTTGTACTTGCGGACGATCTCGATGCACTCGTGCGGGTTCGCGCCGTAGCCGACGATGTCCCCGAGGCAGATGATCTTGTCGCACTTCTCGCGCTCGACGACCTCGAGACAGGCCGTGAAGGCCTCGAGGTTGGCGTGGATGTCGGAGACGAGCGCGTACTTCATGAACGCGAAGCTCCCCTCATGGGCAGGACCGGCGGCGGAGCAGCAAAGTGCGACTGGGTTGATTGTTACATGAAGTGGACGGGTCGAGTCAAGACGAAACGGTGACTCCGGGTTAGAGTCGGGCCCGATGGTTGCCCCGATCCTGGTCATAGCAGGCCTCAAGGGAGGCGTCGGACGGACGGCGACCGCCGTCAACCTCGCGGCGATGCTGGCCTTGGCCAAGAAGCGGACGTTGCTCGTCGACCTGGACCCGAAGGGCGACGCGACCGCCGGGCTCGGGCTGCCGCGTGCCTCGGGGGCCGACCTCCAGGCGCTCGTGGACCCTTTTCGCCTCCTCGAGGCGACCCGGCCGGTGCCCCGCCCGGAAGGGCTCGACGTGTGGCCGGGCGGCCCGACGCTCGAGACCGTCGAGGGGCTCCTCTGGGCTCGTGGCCCCGAGGGCCGCGATGCGGTGCTCCTCAACGCGCTCGTCGAGGCCCGGAAGCGCTACGAGGTCATCATCGTGGACGGTCCGCCGGCCCTGGGTCCGCTCGGCCGGAACGCGCTCGCCGCGGCCGATGCGATCCTCCTCCCGCTCTCGGGCGGCGCGAACGCGACGACCGCCGTCGAGGAGACCGTCCAGGCCGCGCGCCGCGTCCGGCCGCCCGACCTCCCCGCGCCCATCGTCGCCGGCGTGAGGATCGGTCTCCGCCGCGAGGAGTTCCTCCTCGGCCGGGCCCCCGAGCTCCCGAACTCGGACAAGGGCGACCGCATGCTCCTCGACTCCGCGATCGCCTACGACGCCCGCTCGCTCGCCGAGTGCCAGGCGCGCGGCCTCCCCGCGTTCGACCTCGACCCGGGGTCGCGCCTCGCGCGGAGCTACGTCGAGCTCTGCCGCGAGGTCATGGCTCGCCTCCTCAAGCCGCCCTCGAGGCCGCTCACCTCCTCGCAGCGTCTCCCCGCTCTCGATCCTACTGGGCCTTGATCTGGGGGCTTCGCTCCCTACGCCCCCCTCAGTCGTCGAGCAGCTCGCCGAGCTCGGCGGCGAGACGCGTGCGCGCCGTGTGGATCCTCGAGGTCACGGTGCCGATCGGCAGGTCGAGCGCGTCGGCGACCTCGCGGTACTTGAGGCCCGAGACCGTGTGGAGGAGGAGCGGAGCGCGGAGGTCCTCGGAGAGGCCTTCGAGGGCGCGGCGGAGGCGCTCGTTCATCTCGCGCTGGACGAGGTCGTGCTCGGGGGGACGGACGTGGCCGCCGTGGAGGACGGCGGGCGCCCCCTCGTCGGCATCGAGCCCATACGTCGAGAGCGCGCGCCGGCGCTTGTTGCGGGCGTCGTGCGCGACGTTCGTCGCGATCCGGAACGCCCACCGCTTGAGGCTGCCCTCGGACTTGAGCTCCGGAAGGCTCCGGTGGATCCTGAGGAAGGTCTCCTGGAGGGCGTCCGGCACTTCCTCGGGGCGGCCGAGGGACCAGTGGAGGAAGGCGTGGAGGGCCCGGCTCTCGCTCTCGACGAGCGCGGCGAAGGTCTCCTCGATCTTCCTAGGGTCCAATGAGGCCTCGACTTGACAGAAAACGGGATGTTCGCGAGAAGAAACGGGGTCAAACCCTGGTCTAGTTCAGGGATCCGAGTCATGAGAACCGATTGCCACGACATCCAACAGGCTCTTGGGCTCGTCCTCGCCGGTGAGTGCTCCCCGGACGAGACGGCGCGGGTGGACATTCATCTCGCCGCGTGCGACGAGTGCCGCGTGTTCAAGGCGCGCCTCGTCAAGCTGAACGGCCTGCTCGCGGCGCCGGTGCCGGCGCCCTCGCGCGACACGGTCCAGCTCATGGCGCTCCGCGCGCGCGAGTCGAGCCGGCGCTCGCGCACGCTCGCGCGCTTCGCGGCGGTCGCCGCCGTCATCGCGACGATCCTGATCCCGGTCGGCACCTACTTCACCGTCGCCTCCCGGCCCGCTCCTCGCACGATCGCCAGCGACCCCTTCGGCACGGCCGACCTCGAGTTTTGATATGGGGGAGTTCTGAGATGCGCCCCTGGACCGCGGTGTTCTTCGTCGTCGTCTTCGCTTCGGGCGCGTCGACGGGCTACCTGGTCGGGCGGAGCCAGCCGGCGCCGCGCTCGAACGACCTCCCCAGATGGAAGGACGCCCTGGAGGCGTACGACCGCGAGGTGAGTCTCGATGCCGCACAGAGGGCGGCCTTCGAGAAGGTCTTCATCGCGAACCACCCGCGCTTCTCGACGGTCAAGCTCAAGATCGAGCCCGAGCTCGCCGTCCTCCGGTCCGAGGTCCGCACGCAGCTGAGGACCATCCTCCGCGACGAGCAGAGGACGCGATTCGACCAGTATTGCATCAAGCGCGACAAGCAGCGCGATGAGAGCATGCGCTGAGGGGGTCGCCGGTCGATTGAAGCGGGCCGCGAGTCTCGTCGTGGCGCTCGGGGTCGTGCTCGCGGGGTGCGGGACGATCTCGAACGCGCGCGACGCGCAGGACGATGCGAAGGCCGTCCCGGGAGAGCGAACTCCCACCGCCGAGGAGGTCGGCCTGCCCTCGAGCGGGACGATCACGCTCGCGCAGGTGGTCGACGCCGCGCTGCACGTCCACCCGTCCGTCCTCCAGGCGCGGCACCAGGCCGAGTCCGCGGAGGCGCGCCTGGGTCAGCAGGCGGCCGCGTTCTGGCCGACCGTCTCCACGGGACCGCTCGCGACGTACCGGTACCAGACGACGAACTCGGGCGGGAAGAACCAGACGCACATCGCGCACTCCTTCCAGTCGTTCGGCTTCAACGTGAGCTGGCTCCTCTTCGACTTCGGCAAGACGCCCGCGCTCTACCGCCAGAGCGCCGCGCAGTCGCTCGCGGCCCAGCGCGACCTCCGCGCGACGGAGGTCGGCGTCGCGTTCAACGCGCGCGCGGCCTACTTCAACCTCGTCAAGCAGCGCGAGCTCCTCGTCGTCGCCCAGGAGAACGTCCGGCAGTTCGAGACGCGCCTCGTCTTCGTCGATGGCTTCGTGAAGGTCGGCACGCGCGTGCCCTACGACCTGACCAAGGCGCAGGTGGACCTCGGCAACGCGCGCCTGAACGAGATCCGGACGCGGAACGCGCTCCGCGTCGCCGAGGCTCAGCTCGCGAACGCGATCGGCCTCGCGGAGGTCGCGGCCTGGACGCCGGCCGAGGCGCCGCCTCTCCCTCCCTTCACGCTCCTCTTCGACGAGGCGTGGGAGGAGGCCCGGAAGAACCAGCCGGCGCTCGCGGCGGCGCTCGCGCGCGAGCTCGGCGCGAAGCACTTCGTGGACGCGCAGATCGCGGCGCTCCTCCCGTCGATCAACTTCAGCGCCGGATACTCGGCGAGCGGGCTCACCTTCCCGCTCACCTGGAACTGGAGCCTGGGGCCGAGCCTGAGCTGGATCCTGTTCGACGGCTTCAACAACTACTACTCGATCGATGAGGCCGCCGCGAACCTCCGCTCCGCGCGGGCGAGCAAGGCGGAGGTCGAGCAGCAGGTGTGGCTCGAGGTGCGGAGCGCCTACGTGTCCCTCGAGGGCGCGAAGGAGCGGCTCGACCTCACCGCCCTCATCGTGCGGCAGGCGGAGCAGAACCTGAACCTCATCCAGGGCCGCTACGAGGTCGGCCGCGCGACGGCGGTCGAGCTGACCGACGCCCAGGTCGCCCTCGCGACCGCCCGCGCCGACCGCGTGCAGGCCCGCGCGGACTACGACACCGCGATCGCTCTCCTCTGGAAGTCGCTCGGGAGGACCTCGTGAAGAAGCTCGTGCTCCTCGTCCTCGTGCTCGGCGCCGCGGGAGGAGGCGGCTACTGGTGGTTCTTCGTCCGGGGCGCCGGCCGGTCCTCCGAGGTCAAGTTCCGCACGGTCAAGGTCGAGAAGGGCGATGTCGTCGAGGGCGTGAACGCGACGGGGACCGTCCAGCCGCTCATGAACGTCCAGGTCGGCACGCAGGTGACCGGCGTGATCGAGCGGCTCTTCAAGGACTTCAACGACAAGGTGAAGGCCGGCGAGGTCATCGCGCTCATCGACTCGCGGCGCTACGCGGCCGTCGTCGCGCAGGACGAGGCCTCCCTCGGCCGCTCCGTGGCCGACGTCGCGCGCGTCCGTGCCCAGCTCACGCTGGCCGAGAAGGACCTCAGGCGCGCGCGCACCCTCCACGAGAGGAAGCTCGTCTCGGACGCCGAGCTCGACGCGGCGACGGCGAACGAGGGCGCCCTCCGCGCGCAGCTCGCGCTCAGCGAGTCGGTCGTGACGCTCAGCCGCGCGGCGCTCGAGCAGGACCTCGTGAACCTCCGCTTCTGCACGATCGCCGCGCCCACGGACGGCGTCGTCGTCTCGCGGAACGTGGACGTGGGCCAGACGGTCCAGGCGAGCCTCCAGGCGCCGACGCTCTTCGTGATCGCGAACGACCTGACCAAGGTCCAGGTCCAGGCGAGCGTGCCCGAGGCGGACATCGGACGCATCCGCGAGAAGCAGCGCGTGACGTTCACCGTGGACGCGCACCCCGACCACACGTTCGAGGGGCGCGTCTCGCAGGTCCGGCTCGCCTCGACGACGGTCCAGAACGTCGTGACCTACACGGTCATCGTCGATGCGGCGAACCCCGAGTCGCTCCTCCTCCCCGGCATGACGGCGAACGTCACGTTCGAGATCGCGCGGAGCAAGAAGGACGCGCTCCACGTCATGACGACGGCGCTCCGCTACCAGCCGCCCACGGAGCTGCTCGAGCCCGAAGCGCGCGAGGCGCCGGGCGAGAAGAAGGAACGCCGCGGAGAGGGCGCGAAGGGCGAGGGCGCCGCGAAGGCCGTCGTCGAGCGGCCCGCGCGCGAGAACGGCAAGGAGGGCTCGCGCGAAGGCGGCCGGCGGGGCGGCAAGGGCGGCCGGGTCTTCGTGAAGAACGACAGGAACCAGCTCCATCCCGTGCCCGTGAAGGTGGGCGTGTCGGACGGGGCCAAGGCCGAGATCGAGGCGCGCCTCGAGAAGGACGCCGAGCTCCTCGTCGAGGGCGCCGTCGTCGTGATCGGCGTCCAGGCCGAGGAGGAGGAGGCCGCGAAGAACCCCTTCGCGCCCCAGATGGGCGGCGGCGGCCGCCGGGGGATGCGCTGACGTGGCCGCGCTCATCGAGCTCCAGGGGGTCCGGAAGGTCTACCGGATGGGCGAGCACGACGTGCCCGCTCTCCGCGGGGTCTCCCTCGAGATCCAGCCGGGCGAGCTCGTCGCCATCATGGGCAGCTCGGGCTCGGGCAAGTCCACG
>CAZYLP010000443.1:0-7294 GCA_964648345.1 uncultured Planctomycetota bacterium | reverse complement strand
AGGGAAACCCGTGCTGGTCCTCGAGCGCCTCGACCTTGGAGACGTCGATCGCGCAGGGAGCCTCCTTCACGCGCTCCCCCTCGGGGGTCAATCGCACGAGCACGATGCGCCGATCCTCGATCGCCCGCTCCTTCCACGCCCATCCCCGCTCGACGAGCCGGGACACCATGATCGAGGTCGCGGATTTCTTGATGCCCATCTTCGCGGCGAGGTCGGTCACGCAGATCGGCTGGATCGGGTCGAGAGAATGGAGCGTCCGGATCTGTTGGTGCGTCAGCCCGGGCGGCGGGGACTGGAGCAGCGGCCTGTAGACGACGGGGAGCAGCGTCGCAACGCTCCGAGCGGTCCGCTGGACGACCACTCCATTGGCGCTGTCGCGCTTGTATCTCCGGCGGCGCTTCGGGATCTCGAGCATGAACCTAACATAACACGAACCACGGACACCCGTGCCCAGGGGAGTGAGAGCCGGGCAAGTGCCTCCATCGGCACCTCGCCACCACCGAGAACACTCCCCGCGTAAGCCCTGCGCGCGAAGGCACCCCACGATCCGGGTCGTTTGAATTGATCAAATCAAACGACCCGACCCTCTGTGGCGCGAGTTACGCGGACGAGCGATGAGGAGGCAACATCGAGGGGTCCCGCTCGCCCGTCTTCGGCAGGGGGGCGGTGGCCAGAGTCAGGAGCCGGGACTCGGCGGAGCGCCGGGGGCGGCGGGAGGGGTAGCGGGGGGAGCGCCCGGCGCAGGGGTGCGGCCCGAGCCGCCGCCGAAGATCTTTCGCATGAAGCCCATGGCCTTGAGCTTCAGCTGACCGCTCGAGAGCTCGCGGTCGAGATCCTTCGTCAGGAGCGTCGCCGAGTGGTAACGGTCGCGCTGCGGCTTGGCGAGACACTTCATGCAGATCGCGGCGATGGACTTCGGGATCTCGGGGTTGAGGGTCGTCGGGTCGGGGGGCGGCTCCGTGCAGACGCGCTTGATGATCTCGCGCGGGTCCTTCCCCGGGAACGGAGCCTGGCCCGTCATGAGGAAGTAGAACGTCGCGCCCAGGGAGTAGATGTCGCTCGTCGCGTTGACTTCTCCGAAGCCGCCCTTCGGCTTCGCCTGCTCCGGAGGCATGTAGGAGGGCGTGCCGAGGATGAGTCCCTCGTCGCCCTTGCTGACCGTGCGCTTCGCCACGAGACCGAAGTCGATGAGGACGGTGCGATAAGGCTGCGCCTCACGGTCGATCATGACGTTCGCGGGCTTCAGGTCGCGGTGGTAGATCGTCTTCTGGTGCACGCTCTCGAGGGCGCTCGCGACGTCGCGGGCGATGCGCGCCGCGTAGAGGACGGGGAGCTTCCCGCCGTTCTCGCGCACGAGGGTGCGGGAGTCGACGCCCTGGATCATCTCCATGGCGTAGTACTGGAGCCCCGCATCGCCGCCCGCATCGAACATGCGGACGATGTTCGGGTGATCGAGGTTGATGAGGACCTGGATCTCGTCCGTGAAGCGCCGGGCCTCCTCCGGGTCGCTCGCGGAGAGCATGACCTTCATCGCGAGGAGCTCGGCCGAGAAGCCGCGCTGCTTGGCGAGCGCGCGCGCCTGCGTCCCGGGCTTCACCTTGAGGACGACGCCGAAGGCGCCGCGGCTGAGCTCGCCGGCGATCTCGTAGTCGCCGATGGTCATGCCCTCGAACCCCATGCGGAGCTTCGAGCGGCGCTCGAACTCCTTGCGGTCGAGGCGGCCCGAGCGCTGCTTCTTGGCGCCCGGAACGGGAGCGACATCGGAGATCACGGGCGCGGACGCGCCGACGGTGATGTCGTCCGGGACGGCGATGTCGACGTCGGGCGGGACCTCGACCTCGGGCTCCGGCATGAGGTCGACCTTGTCGTCGCGGACGAGGATCGTGGGCTCGGCGAGGATCTGCTCCTCGCTCGGGACGTTCGACGCGGGGGCGATGAGGTTGTCGTCGGGGACGAGGAGCGTCGGCTCCGCGAGGATCTCGTCCTCGGTCGGTTGGCGCGGAGCAGCGACGACGGGCTTCCGGCGCAGCTCCTCGTCGGGGAGCATGATCGTCGGCTCGGCGAGGATCTTCTCCTCGTACGAGGAGTCGTTCGTGAGCTGGTCCTCGGACGGCGGCGTCGAGAGCGGGTCGACGGCCGGCGGCTCGGACTGGTGGAGCGAGTTGAGGAGCGCCTGGTTCGGCGCGGGCGGAGGAGCGGCCGCGGCGGGCGCCGCCGGCCGGGTGGGGGCCGGCCTCGTCTGCATCTGGCGCACGCGCGCGTTGAACGCGGCGGCGAGCTTCGACTTCCCCTCCTTCGTGATGAGGCCGGCGGACTCGAGGATCTGCTCGAGCTTCTGCTGGGGGAAGCGCTTCTTCAGGTCGATGGCGCGGGAGAGGGCTGCGTCCGTGACGAGCCCCAGGCTCTTGGCGATGCCGGCGATGAGCTCGTCCCGCTTGTCGAGCACCCCGAGATCATATCAGCGATCAGGGTTGAGGGGCTTGAAGTGCTTCTCGCTCATCTCGCGGCCCATCGTCTGCACGTAGGGGTCCTGGTCGTGCGAGAAGTCCACGACGACCTTCTCGCAGGCGGCGAAGAGCTTGAAGGCCTCCGCGTTCGCGCGCGTCGCGCTCTGCCGGTAGGTGACGCGCTTGTCGTCGCGGATCACGATGATCTGGCGGTCGGGCGTGATCGCGTCGTTCGCCTGTTGGGCCTCGGCCGGGAGACGCTCGAGGCCGGTCGTGCGGAGCTGGTCGAGGAGCTGCCCCATCTGCGCGCGGACGATGGGCTTCATGACGCGCGAGGCGCGCGGGCGCTCGTTGAGGTACGGCGAGTCCGGGTCGGACGAGAAGATGACGGCCCCCGGCCGCCGCGTCCCATCGCGGTTCTTCACCTCGGTCACGTAGACGATCGTCGCGACGGGACCGCGGTCGGGGTCGACGGGCGCGGCTCCCGCGGAGGCCGGCCCGGCCTGGCGAGGCTGCGGGATCTGCGGGTTCGCGGGCTGATCGACCGGTTCGAGCTCCTCCGGGGTCGCCTCCTTCGGCGTGGACGAGCAGCCGAGGAGGGACGCGACGCAGAGCAGGGCAGCGAGCGAGCGCAAGAAACGGCCTCCGCGGCATAGGATACCCCGCGTGCGCACGATCGTCTTGCTCGGACTCCGGGGAGCCGGGAAGTCCACCGTCGCCCGCGAGCTCGCGCTCGCTCTCGGAGCGCCGGCGGTCGACCTCGACGCCGCGATCGTGGAGCGGGCCGGAAAGCCCATCGCCCGGATCTTCGCGGAGGAGGGGGAGGAGCGCTTCCGGGCGCTCGAGACCGTGGCGCTCGAGGCGGCGCTCGAGCGACCCTGCGTCCTCGCGCCCGGAGGAGGAGCGGCCGTCCGTGACCGGAACCGGGACGCGATCCGGCGCTCGGGGGCGTTCGCCGTCTACCTCGCCGCACGGCCCGAGACGCTCGCCGCGCGCGTCGAGGCCGACCTCGCGAACGTCCGGCCGCCGCTCGTCGCCGGGGGGCCGCTGGCCGAAGCGCGCGCGCTCCTCGCGGCGCGCGAGCGGTTCTACCGCGAGCTCGCTCACCTCACGATCGAGACCGACGGCCTCTCCCCCCTCGAGGTGAGCGAGCGCATCCGGGCCGCGCTAGAATCCCCGCCTTCATGACCCGGGCCCTCGCGTGCGGCGTGCTCGCTCTCCTCGCTTGCCTCGCCGTCCGCACGCAGGCGCCCGACGACCTCGATGCACTGGACCAGGCGAAGCAAGGCCTCTACGTCGTCGACGCGTACCACCACGGCCGGTGGCTCGTGCCCATGGAGGCGGGCCGGATCTACCCGACGAAGCCCCCGCTCATGACGTGGCTCTCGCTCGCGGTCGCGGCGCCGCGCGGCCGCGTCGACGAGCTCGCCGCGCGCTGGCCGTCGGTCGCCGCGGCGCTGCTCCTCGTCGCGGCCACGGTGAGGTTCGCGCGGCGCCTCGGACCCGCGGTCGCCCTCACGGCGGCGATCGCGATCGGGTCGAGCTTCCACGTCACGAGCTGCGGGTGGCTCGCGCGCACCGACATGCTGCTCGCGGCGGCGACGACCTTCGCGGTGGCGCAGGCCTTCGAGTGCGTCCTCGTCGCGCGGAGCGGCGCCGACCCGCGGCGGAGCTTCCTCGCGCTCGCCGCGCTCGCGGGCCTCGGGACGGTGTGCAAGAGCCCGGTCGCGCTCGCGTGCCCGGCCTTCACGCTCGGCTTCTTCCTCATCGCGACGGACGAGCTCGCCGCTTTCGCGCGCGCCGTGGGCCTGCGCACGTTCGCGCTCGGCGCGCTCGTCTACGGCGCGATCGTCGCGGTCTGGCTCGTCCCCGCGACGCTCGAGGCAGGCGAGCCGTTCCTTCGAACGCTCTGGGACGAGCTCCGCGGGCACGCGCTGGGGGACGGCGCGTACGCGAGCAAGGACAAGATCAAGCCGTTCTACTACCCCCTCTTCTACTTCCTCGGCAGCTTCCAGCCTTGGAGCTCCGTCTTCGTGCTCGGCGCGCTCCGCTCGCTGCCGCCGCGGCCGCGCGACGAGCGGACGCTCGCGGCGTGGTTCGCGGCCTGCGCGGTGCTCGGCTCGCTCGCCTTCTTCTCGCTCCTCAGGATCAAGCGCGTGGACCACGTGCTGCCGATCTACCCCTGGGCGTCCGTGTGCGTCGGGCTCGCCGTCGAGCGGTGGCACGCCCCGGTGCGGCACGGCTTCTCGATCCTCGCCATCCTCGCCATGGCCGCGAGCGTCCTCCTCCCCGTCGCGCTCCTGATCCCGGGCGAGCACGCGCATCACCCGGTCGCGCTCTCGGCCGCGGCGCTCGCGCTCGCGCCGGCCGGGGTGCTCGTGCTGCTCGGCGCGCGACGACGCGCGCTCGGGCCGCTCCTCGCGGGCACGGCGCTCATCGTGACGGCCTCGCTCGGCGCCTATTACTTCGCGTTCCGCGAGGCCGTCCAGGCGAAGAAGGCCGAGACGGTGCCGCCCTTCTGTGAGGCCGCGCGGGGCCTCGCCGCCCGCGAGCCGCTCACGCTCTACCGCGTCCCGCCCTCGGTCGCGTTCTACCTCGAGCGCAGCCAGGACACGGCCCTCGCCCTCGACGAGGCCGCGGCCGACATGGCGCGCCGGGGCGCGCGGGCCGTCGTCACGGACGAGCTCGGCGCGCGCGAGCTCCTCGCGCGCGACCGCACGCTCGCGCTCGCACGGACGAGCGGCTTCTACCGGAAGTCCGGCCACACGTGGCAGCTCGCGCTCCTCCTCCCTCGCGAGCGCGTCCCCGAGCCCGCCGATCCGAGCGGCGGCGCCGCGAGGCTCTGGTGGTGAGCGCTCGTTCGGTCGCCCTGATTCTCCTCCTCGCCCTCCCGGCCGCGGCCCAGGAGCGCTCGATGGACATCGACAAGGAGGACCCCGGCTTCGGCCAGGAGGAGGGCGAAGCGCCGCGCCTCCCGCGCGTGCGGCTCGAGCTCAACGCGCTCATGGGCTTCATGGACTCGGACTTCCGCCGCGGGAAGGCCGGCCTCTCGAACCGCATGAACCCGCAGGAGGACCTCGGCCTCCCGCGCTTCACGTTCGGAGCGCGCGCCTCGGCCGTCGTGAAGATCCACCGCTACCTCGCGCTCGGCGCCGAGTACTTCCGCTTCTCGTCCGAGGGCTCGAAGGCGCGCGTCCGGTACGACATCCGGATCGGCTCCGCGCCGAGCGAGGTCACGCCGTTCTCCTACGTCTCCGCGGCCATGGAGCTCCAGCAGACGAACCTCACGATCCGCTTCGTCGCCGCCGACGACGCTCACATCCGCGCCGAGTTCTGCGGCGGCGTCACCTGGGTGAGCTACCGCCTCGGCTTCCATCCGAAGCTGCCCGCGCCGGTCGACCAGTTCGACTCCGAGGGCCGTCTCCCGGGCGGCGGCCAGTTCCGCGGCACGTCCGTCAAGAACGAGGCCTACCTCGCCCCGGCGATCGGGACCTACTTCGTGTGGAACTTCCACCCGAACGTGGCGATCTTCATCGACACGACGTCGAGCTACTTCTCCTTCTGGCGCAAGTTCGGGAGCATCGCATCGCTCAACCGAGCGGGCTTCCGGTTCCGCCTCTTCGACGGCCTCGAGATCGTGACGGGCGTCTTCATCGCGAGCGGCCAGGTCTACGATGTCCGCGACCGACTCAAATTCATCGGGATCGGCTCGAGCCACGAGTTCCGCCAGGCCTCGTGGCTCGCCGGCGGCCCCGAGGTCGGCGTGTCCTTCACTTACTGACCCTTCAGGCGACCGCCTTGCCGTCCGTGGTCGCGGCGCCCTCCTCGGAGCGCGCGGGGATCCAGAAGCGGAACTCCGCGCCGCCGCCCGGGGCGTCGCCGATCCAGATGCGGCCCCCGTGCGCGTCGACGACGCTCCGGCAGATCGCGAGCCCGAGGCCGGTGCCGCGCCGCTGTCCGGCGCGCTGACCGCGGTGGAACGGCTCGAACACGGCCTCGCGCTCGTCGGCCGGGACGCCGGGGCCGTCGTCGGCGACGACCACCTCCGCGCCCTGCGGTCTCAGCTCGTCCGCGGCGGACGCCTTCACGCTCACGCGCACGCGGCGCGAGGCGTAGCCGATCGCGTTGTCGATGAGGTTCCAGATCACCTGCTCGAGGCGCGAGGTGTCCGCCTTCACGCGGACGGGCCCCGGGGCCTCGATCGCGAGCTCGAGCTCGCGGTCCTCGGCGACGGGCCTCAGGTTCTCGGAGACCTCGAACGCGATCGACGCGAGGTCGGCATCCTGCGGGTTCAGCGGCACCGCGCCGCGGTCGAGGCGCGCGGCCTCGAGCACGGAGTCCACGAGGAGCGCGAGGCGGTCGACGCTCGAGCGGATGACGTCGAGCTGACGGCGTCCGCGCTCGTCGAGCACGTCGGCCCGGCGCGAGAGCGTGCGCGCGGCGAGCCTCACCGCGTTGAGCGGCGACCGCAGGTCGTGCACGTACGTCGAGACGAGCTCGCGCCGGCGGCGCTCGAGCTCCTCCTCGCGGGTCACGTCGCGCGCGATGAGGACGGCGCCGTCGCGCTTCCCGGACGAGCCGTAGACCGGGCTCGCGTTGATCTCGAGCGTCGCGGGGGCCGAGGCCGACGAGAGGCTGCGGATCGGGAAGCGCAGGTCCCTGAGGTGCCTCCCCTCGTCGAAGAAGGCGGCGAGGCCGGCGCGGAGCCGGTCGCGCGCCTCGTCCGACGCGGCGAGGTCGAAGACCTGCCGCCCGAGGAGGCCGCCCGTCGTCGAGCCCGTCGCCTGCTCCGCGGCCGCGTTGGCGAGGAGCACGGTCCCCGTCCGGTCGACGCGGACGATCGGCAC
>CAZYLP010000442.1:0-7299 GCA_964648345.1 uncultured Planctomycetota bacterium | reverse complement strand
CCGTGACCGATGGCGGCGAGCCGGGCAAGCCACGCGCCGATGCGCGGATGGCGAGGGATCAGCACCTTGTCCTGACCCGGCTCCGCGAGAAACTCCCACCCGAGCCGCACGAGCCGCACGGAGCCCTTCGCGTCCACGCAGACGTTGTTCCACTCGAGCCGGTGCACGAAGCCGCGCTCGCGGGCGTGCCCGATCGCGGAGGCGAGGCCGAGCCCGAACCGGCGGATGTGCTCGACCGTCGGCGCGAGCGCGGGTGGGACGTCCGTGAGCTTGGTCGCCGTCGTCGGGCGCCAGGCCACGAAGACGTGGCCGGCCCAGCGCCCCGCCTCGACGATGCCGCCGTGCTCGAAGCGGCGGATGTTCGGGTGGTCGAGGCGTCGGTGCAGCGCGATGAGCGGCAGCGCTTGCACCATGCTCGCGACGAGCACCTCGACGATCACCTCGCCGCCGTTCGCGTCACGCGCTCCGAGGACCTCGCGGATGCGACGGCCCTGGTCGTTGTCCGCCTGGACCCTCTCGAGCCCTTCGGTCACGACCTCGAGCCCGGGGGCGGCGCGATAGAGGACATCCCCGGTCCGCTCCGCGGGCTTTGCCGTGACGGGGGCGTGCGCGACTCCGAGGATCCAAGGCGCTATCGAGCCGCGCACCGCGTCGAGCACCGATCGCTCGCAGTCGCGCGGCGACCAGGAGCGACCGTCGCCGAGGACCTCGAGCGCGGCACCGTTCGTGGCCCTGAGGAGCGCCACGAGGTCGCCGAGCGGCTCGCCCCGGGCGAGACCGAGCACCACCTCGGTCGCGGACCTCGCGACGCGTCGCACGGCGTCGCGGAGGACCATCTCGCATCGCGCGGTCGCGTCTTCGAGCCGCGTCGTCGCGGCCCGGGTGGGCGACGCGCACCAGCCCCGCGCCGCGGCCTCCCACTCGCTCGACGTCTGCTCCGGGTCGAGCATCTCGCGGACGTGGAGCGCGAGGGCGAGTGCCGCGCGGGCAAGTGCCTCGCGAGCCTCGACGCCCTCGAGCTCCGCGAACCCCTCGACGAGGACGAGGGCCGTGATGGGAGCCGGTACTTCCGCCCGCGCTGCGGGGTCTCCGAGCAGAGCCCGGTGGGAGGAGGGCGCGGCCGGGGAGAGGACCGCGAGGAGCTGGGCGCGGACGACGGCCAGGCCTGCCGATGAGTAGAACGCCTCGGAGACCGCCACCGCCTCGGCGGCGGTCGACTGCGCGCTCCGGGCGAGGAGGAGCACCGCCTCGACGTCCCGCTCGAAGTCCTCGGCGGCCACGACCGATTCCAGTGGCTCGACAGGACGGTCTCTCTCCGCGCGCAGGACCGCGAGACCGCCTCCCGTGGCTCGGACGAACTCGGCCTCGAGCGCCAGGAGCTTGGAGGACTCCTCGCCCTCCGCCCGGAGGACGGCGTGAGCTGCCGCCGCCAGGGCCAGGGGCATGGCGGCACTGCGGCCGAACGGGATCAGGGCGCGCGTCCACTCGCCGCTCACCCACTCGTGCTCCGTGGCGCGCCAGCCGCGCGCGCGATGCGCCGCGTGCTCGGCCCGGTCGAGGGCCTCGAGCGCCCGCTCCGCGCTCGCGTCTCCGACCCACGCCGCGAGCGCGAGGGCCCCGGCGGTCAGCTCGCCGGCCCTCACTCTCAGGACGAGGAGCTTCGCCGCGGCCTCGGCGTCTCCGCGCGTGGCCTCTCGTTCGAGAAGGCGGCGCTCCTCGTCCATGCGGAGGAGCATAGCCACCTCTTGCATTCCTCCGCGAGGAGCCGGACACTCGCCGGCCTATGGATCCGCAACGACTCGAGATGATGCAGATGATCACCGGCTACTGGGTGTCGAAGATGATCTTCTGCGCCGCGCGCCTGAGGATCGCCGACGCCCTCGCGAAGGGCCCGCGCACGACCGCCGAGCTCGCCGCGACCGCGAAGTGCCACGAGGAGTCGCTCCACCGCCTCCTCCGCGCGCTCGCGAGCGTCGGGATCTTCCGCGAGACGAAGAAGAAGACCTTCGAGCTCACGCCGAAGGCCGACTACCTCCGCAGCGACCACCCCATGGGCGTGCGCGACGTCGCGGACATGGCGAACGACCAGCTCTTCGAGGGCTGGTGCGACATCCTCCACTCCGTGAAGACGGGCGAGGGCGCGGTCCAGAAGCGGTTCGGCGGCGACTTCTTCACGGCGATCCTCTCGAAGAGCGCCGAGGCCTCCGCGACCTTCGACCGGGCCATGGAGCAGATCCACGGGCCCGAGATCCAGGTCATGCTCGATGCGTTCGACTGGAAGCCGTTCCCGGTGATCTCGGACGTGGGCGGCGGGAGCGGGCAGACGCTCTTCGCGATCCTCGAGAAGCACCCGAAGGCGAAGGGGATCCTCTTCGACCTCCCGAACGTCGTCGAGCGCGCGAAGAGCTCGAAGCACCCGGCCGCGAGCCGCTGCGAGTTCGTCGGTGGGAGCTTCTTCGAGAAGGTGTCCGCGGCGGACTGCATCTACCTCCGCCACATCATCCACGACTGGAACGACGCGGACAGCGTGAAGATCCTGAAGTCCTGCCGCGCGGCGCTCAAGCCCGGCGGGAGCGTCGTCATCGTCGAGAAGGCGATCCCCGACGGGAACGACCCCGAGTTCGCGAAGCTCCTCGACATCAACATGCTCGCGATCGGCGGCAAGGAGCGGACGCTCGAGCAGTACGAGGCGCTCTTCGCGGCCTCGGGCCTCAGGCTCCACGAGCACGTGAAGACTCCGGCGCCGATCGACCTCATCGAGGCGAAGGTTTAGTCACTCCGCCTGCCCGTCGATCGCGAAGCGCTTCTCCGCGATCTCGAGCGCGTGGAAGCCGTGGATGCCGCCGCGCTGCTTCACGGCGAGCCAGGTCTTGCCGCCGACCTCCCAGACCTCGAAGGGCATCTTGCCGTCGCCCTTGTCGCCCCCCGTGAGGTAGGCGCCCCCGGTCGAGCGGCCGCCGCCCGAGGGGCTGTTGTCGTAGCCGGTCGCCCCGCCGCTCTCCTTCGACTTCCGCTCGGCGGTTCGATCGGCGTGGAACAGCCACTCGACCGAGAAGTAGAAGTTGGCGTAGAAGGTCTGGCCCGTGAAGTTGTTCTTGTCGGCCGCGTGCGACGAGCTCGACCAGCTGTACTTGCCCTTCTTCACGAGCCACTTCTCGAGGTCCTCGCGGCGCGTGGGCGCCTTCTCGTCGTGCTCGAGCGACGCGCAGACCGCGGCGAGCTCCTTCGTGACCCGCTTCTCGAAGACCTCGTCGCGCACCGACGCGGGCGCCGAGCCGGGGAGGCCGGTGCCGGCGAAGAACGCGCCGCGCGGCGACCCGACGGCGATCCCGTAGCGCTCGCTGACCCAGCCGCTCGGCTCGACCTCGAAGACGAGGAGCTGGACGAACGGGCCCGCCTCCGACTTGCCTTCGTTCCGCCACGCGACCTTCAGCTCCGCCTTCTGGGAGCGCGCGAGGCCGAGCTCGGCGCCGTCGAGGAGCCACGTCTTGAGCGCGCCCTCGAGGTCCTGGACCTCGCCCACGTGCACGTCGGCCGCGATCGGGACGGGATACGCGAGCCGCTCGTGGTGGACGCCCGAGCCCGCGACGCAGAAGAGGCCGCGCTCGCCCTTCTTCACCGTGATCGTGTGGGTCGCGACGCAGTTGTAGCCGCCGTGATGCTCCGAGCTCCCGGTCGCGGAGAACGTGATGATCTGCGGGAACGTGATCGGCGGGTCGTACGCGTACGTCAGCTCGACCTCGTGCGTGCCCTCGGGGAGCGTGAAGTAGTCGTTGTCCCCCGAGACGAGGATCCCCTTGTAGCCCCGCGGGAGCTGGGCCGCCTGGGCGGGGACGTCGTTCGGCTCGAAGCGGTCGTCGCCGCCCTCCTTGCGCTCGTCGTGCCGCTTCGCGTCGGTCGCGCCGTCGCTCTTGATCGTCATCTGGTAGACCTTGGGGTTCCACTGCGGCAGGTACGAGACGGCCGTCTTGTAGGCGGGCCGCGCGAGGCCCTCGGCCTTCACGGGCGTCCAGTGCGGCCCCATGGCGAACGTCGCGTCGAAGATCCGCTGCCGCGGCGCGGCCGGCGCGACGGGCGCGGCCGGTGCCGGCGGCGCGACGCCCGGGATCGTGAGCCCCTCGACGGCGCTCGTCGCATCCGCGAGCACCTTCTCGAACAGCTCCGCGGTCGTCGCGCACACGAGGACGATCCGGAACCCCTCGCCCGACTGGAGGGCCCAGAGGCGCTGGTGAAGCTCGCCCTTCTCGCCCCTGGAGGACGAGCCCTGCGCCGCGTAGGTGACGCCGGCGCGCGTCTTCCCCGAGCGAGTCTCCGGCCACGTGGACTTCTCGCGCTTGCGTCCGCCCTCGAAGCGCGTGACGGCGCCCTCCGCGATCTCGGCGAGCGACTTCCCGCTGCGTGAAGACGCGTGGAGGAAGAGGACGAGCGCGTCCTTCCCTTCCTGCGACGCGAGGACGCTCGCTCCGTCCGCCTTGAGCTTCCACGAGCCAGGGAGCGTCGCCTTCGCCCCGCCCGCGAGCTCGACGACCGTCGCGTCCTCCGCGAGGAGCGGCGCCGCGAAGGCGGCGAGCGCCGCGGCGAGGAGGATGGCGTGCCTCACTTGGCGGCCTTCGCGTCCGCCTCGGCGGCCGCCTTGAGCTTCGCGAGCCCCTCCTCGAACTTCGGGCCGACCATCTTGTCCATGTCCATGACGAGGCAGATCGCCTTCGCGGCGAAGCCGTTCTCGCCGTCCATGGCCCACGTGACGTCGGTCCCGCTCGACGAGGGCTTGAAGGTGAACGTGATCGTGCAGAAGCCCGCCATCGGCTTCACGAACTCCTGCTTCATCTTCACGAGCTCGGGCGTGGACTCCTCGATCGTCATGGTGCCCTCGCCCACCTGGTCGTTGCCGCTCCAGTGGAGCGTGGCGCCCTTCCCGCTCGCGGCGCCGCCGAGCTCCGTCTTCGGGTTCGGGTCGAGACCCTCCCAGGGGTTGAAGCGCTTCCACGCGTGGAAGTCGTTCACGATCGCGTGCGCGTACTTCGCGGGCGCCGCGATCTGGGTCTTGCGCTCGACGTGGTACGCCGAGGGCTGCACGGCGACGACGATGATGAGGATCAGGATGAGGGCGAGGAAGCCGAGCCCGATCTTCTTGATCATGATGGTCTCCAGCGAGTGCAACGAGGAGGCTATCGTAGCGGCGAGGAGGGCCGCATGGGCCAGGGAGCGGACGCCGCAACCACCGTGGACGAGATCGCGGAGGGCATCTACCGGATCAGCACGCCGCTCCCCCCGGGCGCGGTCCCGGGCGGCTTCTCGTTCAACCAGTACCTGATCGTGGACGAGGACCCGCTCCTCTTCCACACGGGCCCGCGCGGGCTCGCGCCGGCGGTCAAGGCCGCGATCGGCCGCGTGATGCCCTTCGAGAAGCTCCGCTGGATCTCCTTCTCGCACGTCGAGTCGGACGAGTGCGGCGGTCTCAACGCGCTCCTCGCCGGGGCCCCGAGGGCGCAGCCGCTCTGCGGCATGCTCCAGACGATGATCTCCATGAACGACCTCGCCGACCGCCCGCCGAAGGCGCTCGGCCACGGCGACAGCGTCTCGCTCGGCAAGAAGTCGGTCACGTGGCTCGACGCCCCGCACGTCCCCCACGGGTGGGAGTGCGGCTTCATGTTCGAGTCGAGCACCAGGACGCTCCTCTGCGGCGACCTCTTCACCCAGGGGGGCGACAGGACGCCCGCGGTCGTCGAGACGGACATCCTCGGGCCGAGCGAGGCGTTCCGGAAGGCGATGGACTACTACGCGCACTCGCCGGAGACGCCGAAGATCCTCGAGCGGATCGCCGGCACGAACCCGCGGGTCCTCGCGTGCATGCACGGGAGCGCGTGGCGCGGCGACGGAGCCAAGCTGATCCGCGCACTCGCGGACTCGCTCGGCTCCTGACGCGCCGAGCGAGCCGCGATCGGGCCTACTTCGTGTGGGTGACCTCGAGAGCGCGGAACTCACGGTCTTGCCCTTGAACTCGATGACCTTGCCGCTCGGGTCGATCGTCCCCTCGGAGTAGCAAGCTTTTTCTCATGACGAACACTCCTGCGAACAAAACCCCGTTCGAAGGCGCACGACCCGTGCCGACAGTCTTCGCGTGACGTAGAGTCAGTGCTAGTGTCCGTTCGGGGAGCGAGCCCATGAATCCGTCAGAAGTCGAGCGCGCCCGGAAGATCCTGAAGACCGTCCATCAGCAGACGGTCGAGCGGCTCGTCTCCTACGTGATCGAGAACGAGGAGTCCCTCGTGAGCCGCGGAGAGTTCGACTCCTCCGGGGTCAGCGAGCGGCTCTCGGGGTTCCAGCAGGAGATCTTCATGGTGGGCTTCCTGCTCGGCTCGCTCCCGGCCCCGCCCCAGCCGGCTCCGGCGCCGAAGCCGCCGGTCGAGAATCCTTAGCCCTCGCGGCCACCGCCGAATCGAGCCCGCAGAGTCTGAACCACCGCCGCGTCCGCCCGGGCCGAGACGGCCTCGACGGGCGACCGGCCGGCCTTCACGGCCATCACCCCGGCGAAGACGAGAAGCGCGCCGGTGATCGCGAAGTTGGGCCAGGCGTTCAGCGCCCACTGGCCCGACCACGTCCAGTTCCACGCGTCGCTGAAGGGCAGCAAGTAAGGGATCGGCCACTGATCCCCGTCCGGGCCGCGCGCCCCGAGCACGTCGCAGAGTAGATGCATGTGGAACGTGACGAGCGCGAAGAGCCCGACGAGGAGCCGCCGCTTGAGCGACGCTCCACCGCCGGCGAGGGCGCACGCCCCGAGCCCCACGGAGACGGCCCACGCCACGCAGTGGAGCTTGTGGTGGTACGCGTGGAAGTAAGCGGTCGGCGAGTCCGACACGAAGCGCGTCACGAAGTCGGGGACGATCCCGACGCCGTCCATGTCCGGGATGATCCCCGCGATCGAGATCAACGTCCGCTCGCGCCGCGTGCCCGCGGGGAGCGCGTTCGCCACGGTCCACGAGATGAGGAAGTGCGTGACCGGGTTCACGGGATCACCGGGAGCCGGACCGCGATCCGCTTGCCCTCTCGGAGCACGGTCACCGTGACCTCCTCGCCCGCCCTCCGCGTGAGCCGGAACCAGGACTGGAAGTGCTGGTGCCCCCTCGCGTCCTCGAGGCCCGCGACGGCGACGACCACGTCCCCCTTCCTGATCCCGGCCTTCGCCGCGTTCCGGCCATCTTCCGGGTGCTCCCCCCAGTCGATGATGTAGCCGACCTTGAAGGCGAACGCCTCCTTCGCGAGGCCGAGCTTCTCCTTGTCTGCGGGCTTCAGGTCCTG
>CAZYLP010000441.1:4342-7328 GCA_964648345.1 uncultured Planctomycetota bacterium | reverse complement strand
AGGGCCCGCTCGATCGCGGCGAGCGCGAGCCAGTCGTCCCGGTCGAGCTCGGCCTCGGCTGCCCAGAGCTCGCGGCTCGCGGTGCGCTGGTCGTTCTCGAGGAGCGCGATGTAGCCGCGGGAGCGGTGGACGCTCGGAGCGCCCGGAGCGCGCGCCTCGAGCGTCGCGAGGGCGGCGTTCGCTGCGGCTCCGTCGCCCAGGACGACGAGCACGCGGACGAGAGCCGCCGACATCGCGGGCGTCGCTCCCGGGCTCGCGACCGCGCGCTCGAAGGAGCGCCGGGCCCCCCGGAGGTCTCCGAGCCGCTCCTCGATCGAGCCGAGGCCGGCGAGCGCGCGCGCGCCGCCTCCGAGCTCGACCGCCTTCGCCACCTCGAGACGCGCTCCCACGAGGTCTCCCGCTCGCTCGCGCGACCCGCCGAGCCCGAGGTGCGCGAGGGCCGAGGACGGCGTGCCGAGGACGGCCATCTCCCAGAGCGCGGCATCCGAGGACCAGGCCCGCGTGAAGCGCGCCGTGGTGAACGCGAGCGACCCCGCCGCGAGAGCCGCGACGAGCGCGAGCTCCTTCCTCCGCGAGAGGAGCCGGCCCGCGACGCAGGCGGCGGCGATCGACGGCAGGAACAGGTAGCGGTCCTGCACGGGGTTCGGGAGCGGGACGATGTTCGAGACGGGCCCGAGCGCGATGAAGAAGAAGGCCAGCGTCCGCGCGTAGCCTCGAGAGCGGACGGCCGGAAGCGCGCTGAGCGCGAGGATCAGGACGGCGCCCGGGACCGAGGACACGGGCTCCGGGAGGAGTGCCTGCGGCCAGGGCCACACGACACGGAGCGGATACCAGGCGAGCGTCGAGAGGACCAGCCCGAGCCGCGTCCCGAGCGACGCCTCCAGCGGCTTTATGGCGTTCACTCCCCGCTGGGCCAGGGCCTCGATGACGAGCCAGCCCGTCGCGAGGAGAAGGAAGGGGGCGAGCCGCACGAGCTCGCGGCGGTCGAGCCGACCCTCGAGCCACGCGTCGAGGAGGAAGAAGGGCGCGAGCGCCGCGGCCGTGGTCTTCGAGGCGAGCGCGAGCAGGAAGAAGACGAGCGAGGCCCCCGTGCGCGCGCGGTGGAGGAGGGCGAGGAGGAGGAATAGGCCCGAGAGGACGTCCTTCCGCGCGCTCACCCAGGCGACCGACTCGACGTGGCTCGGGTGGACCGCGAAGAGGACCCCGGCGAGGAGCGCGGCGCGGAGCGAGCAGCCGTACGAGCTCGCGACGAGCACGACGAGAGCCGCGTTGACCGCGAACAGGAGCACGTTCATCGCGTGGAACGCCCAGGGGCGCTCGAGCCCGAAGATGGACGCGTCCACGGCGTAGCTCAGGGTGTGGAGCGGGTGATAGCTCCCCCACACCGGACGGACGAGCGTCTCGCCGAGCGCACGCCAGCTCGGCGCGCGCACGACCTCGGGCTCGAGGACGAAGTGGCGGTCGTCGTACTGGAGGAAGCCGTAACGGATCGCCGGCGCGTGGACGATGAGCGCGAGGAACCCGACGAGCGCGACCGCGAGCAGCCGCTTCCGCCATTCCATCGAACTGCCGCGCTCCTACGGGACCTCGAAGCCCTCGACGAGGGTCCCCGTGCCGGTCGGTCCGGCCACGACGACGTCGGCGAATCCGGCGACGGCCCCCGAGGTCACGCCGGTGATCGTCGTCGCGTCGACCACGACGACGTTGCCGAGCGGCGCGCCGCCGACGGTGACGGTCGCGCCCGGAGGGAACGCGATGCCGCGGATCGTGACCGAAGTGCCGGAGGTCCCCGAGGTCGGACTCACGCTCCGCACGATCGGCGGCGGCGAGCCGGACACGACCTCGAGGCGCGCCGTGACCTGGACGCCTGCGGGCGACCCGCCAGGCGAGGCCTCGAGCGAGTAGACCTGGAGCCGGTTGAGGCCGGGCACGACGAGGGAGGAGACATCGAGGACCGGGAAGACCTGGTCGGTCTCGTAGTTCGCGGCGACCTGCGCGAGGAGCTTGGTCCCGGGGAGCGGTGACCCGTTCAAGAACAGGCCCTCGTTCTGCGCGTCGCCCAGGAAGTTGTCGACGAGGCATCGCGCGTCGAGCGTGGCGCGAGCGATCGGATCGGGGCCCAGCGTGAAGTCGAGCGAGAAGAGCCCGGTGGCCGACGACGCCGCGGTCGCCCCGGTCCCGATCCACTGCGCGGCGGAGTCGGCAGCCAGGTTCGCGCGCCAGCCCCCGTCGGGCGCGATCACGTTCGCCGACGGACCGGACGCGGCCGCGGTGAAGTCGGACGCGGAGAGGACGCGACCGAACCCGCCGGCCGGACCGGCGAGGAAGCGCACCCTCGCGTCGAGCCCGCCGATCGACCCGTCTCCGGTGCGGAGCGCGAGGAGTCGTGGGAGCGTCGCGCTGGCCGGGCCCTGCACGACCTCGAAGGTCGCGCAGAACTGGATGCCCGTGGGGTCGCCGAGCGACCCTGCCCCCACGCCGTACACGTAGAGCGTGTTCGCGCCTGGCCGCAGCTCGGACGTGACGTCGAACGTCGCGCACGCCTGGTCGGTGTCGTAGTTCGCCGCGACCTGCGGGAGGAGCTTGCTCCCCGCGAGCGGCGTCCCGTTGAGGAACAGCCCCTCGTTGGTCGCGTCGCCGAGGAAGTTGTCCGTGAGGTACCGGAAGGAGAGCGTCGCGCGCGTGACGGGCTGGGGGCCGAGCGTGAAGTCGACGGCGAAGAGCGCGGTCTCCGATGCGTATCTCGAGCTCCCCGATCCGATCCAGCGCGCCCGAGGCTCGTCCGTCAGTTTCTCCTTCCAGAACCCGTCCGGCGCGAGCACGTACGACTGCTGGCCCGTGTCGGCGGCCGCGAAGTCGGCCGGCACGAACGCCCCCGCCGGCGCGCCCTTCCGGAATCGGACATCGCGGTCGCCCGCCGTCTTTCCGTCGCCGCTCCGAAGCGTGAAGCGCGTGCTCGAGGCCGTTGCCGGCGACGGAGGAGGAG
>CAZYLP010000441.1:0-4242 GCA_964648345.1 uncultured Planctomycetota bacterium | reverse complement strand
GCGGCGGTGCCGGAGGAGGCGGCGGTGCCGGAGGAGGCGGCGGTGCCGGAGGAGGCGGCGGTGCCGGAGGAGGAGAAGGCGGGCTCGGCGGTCCGGGTGGATTCGATACGACCGGACCTCCGTTGCCGCTCCCGCCGCCGCCGCCACCACCGCCGCCACCGCCCGCAGCGCCCGTCGCGGCGGCGATCCCCAGCCCGATCAGCAGGGGACCGGGTCCGCACCCGCTCGCGGCGAGCAAGCATGCGGTGCCCAGGACACCGAGGACGGCGCGTTTCACTCCAGCAACGCGCATCAGCCGAGCGGGACCTTCCCGCGGCTCGTCCCGCCGCCGCCGGACTCGAGGAACGCGTCGGCGCTGGCCCACTCCTCGAGGTAGGTCTTGTTGTTCTCGCTGGTGACGAGGCCGACGGCGGTGTGGGAGATGTCGAGCCCGTGGACGTTCTTGAGCGTGTCGAGGGCGTCGAGCAGGGTGTCCTTCGTCGGCTTGTAGTGACCGCTGCCGTTGTCGATGTAGACGAGCTGGCCCTGCTCGCAGACGAGCATGCCGCCGCAGAGGATGCCCTGGCCGCTCGTGAAGGACGAGTGGTGGAAGGTCCCGTGCGCCTTCGGCTGGTCGGAGTAGAAGTTCCCGTACTTGTCCGCGACCCAGGCGTGCGCGAAGCCGATGTTGGCGGGCAGCCCCAGGTTCTGCTTCGTCCTCGGGTCCTCGGTCGAGCGCCACTTTGTCGAGAGCGGGGCGACGTTGTCGCCCGCCTTCCGGTTGACCTTCGTCACCCCGTTCGAGTCGTCGAGGAAGATGAGCTGGAGCTCGGCGCGCTCCCCGAGCGTCATGTACTTGAGGATCACCTGGTTCGGCTTGTCGAGCGCCACCGAGAGGAGATCACTCGCGTAGGTCGTGAGCTGCTCGTCGGTGATCTGGTCGAGGACGTCCGGGTTCGAGATCGCCTTGCGCCCGAGGTCGTCCTTCTTCGTCGACATGACGAGCTTGTCCGCGCTGACGCGGTCCTGCCCCTTGGGGGCCGAGGCGGCCTCGATCTTGTAGAGACCGCGGAGCTCCGCGAGCTTCCGGCTCTCGGGCTTACCGAGCTCCTTCTGCTTCCAGTAGGAGACCCAGAGGAGGCGCTGCATCGCGGCCTTGAGCATCTTCTCCATCGCGGGGCGACGGGTGCTCTTCTTCTTCTTCGCCTTGGCGTGGAGCCACGCCTGGGTCGAGAGGATGAGGGAGTTCAGGGCCTTGAACTCGTCCTTGAAGTTGTGGGCCGCGTTCGCCGTCAACCACGCCTCGAAGTGCTCATCGACCTCGAGGAGCGACTGGTTCTTCCGCTTCGTGAAGAAGCCCGCCGACGACTCGGTCTTCCACTCCTTCTTCGTCTTCCACGGCATGATCGGCTCGGCGAACGTGGACACGCGCGCTCCTCCCTCGGATGGACGCCCCCTTTTAGCTCCGGAAGCGACGAGAGCCAACGCCGGTGGCACTCCGTTCGTAGCACCGGAGTCGTAGGTGAGGGGGGTCCATGAAGAGGTTCTCGCTCGTCCTCCTGCTGCTGGCGCTGGCCGGACGTGCCGCGGCTGAAGGCGACACGAAGCAAGCCCCGGCGGTCGTTCCGAAGCCAGCGGAGGTGGGAGTCGGCAAGACCTTCTCGGCCCCCGCGCTCGCGAAGGCGCGCGGGGAGGCCAAGGTCCTCGTCGTGGCGTTCGCCGGACCGGACTGTCCCCTCTCGAAGCTCTATCGGCCGAAGCTCGAGCGCCTCTCGAAGGAGTACGGCGCGGGCAAGGACGTGCGCCTCGTCATCGTCGGCACCGACGACCCGGCTTTCGTCCCCCTCCTCGAGCCCAAGCGCACGACCGAGGCGTTCGTGCTCGACGCGAAGGGAGTCCTCCGCTACCGCGGCGCGGTCGACGACCAGTACGGCATCGGCTATCACCGCGACGCCGCGACGAAGAACTACCTGACGGATGCCGTGACCGCGCTCCTCGCCGAGAAGGAGCCGCCCGTCGCCGCCACCGTGGCTCCCGGCTGTCAGGTCGAGCCCTTGACGCGTCCTGCCGCGGCGCAGCTCACGTTCCACAGGGACGTAGAGCCGATCTTCCAGAAGCGGTGCGTGACGTGTCACCGCCCGGGCGAGATCGGGCCCTTCTCGCTCCTCAAGTACGACGGGGCGAAGGCGAACGCGCGCACGATCAAGGAAGTCGTGAGCGACAGGCGCATGCCCCCCTGGCACGCCGACCCCAAGGTCGGGGAGTGGGAGAACGATCGGCGGCTGAGCGACGCCGAGATCGCGACGATCGCGAGCTGGGTCGACGCCGGCGCTCCCGAGGGCGACGTGGCCCATGCGCCGCCGCCGCGCAGGTTCGCCGAGGGGTGGCAGATCGGGACGCCCGACGCGATCTACCAGATCCCCCAGCCGGTGAAGGTGCGCGCGGAGGGCGCCATGCCCTACGCCTATATCGACGTGCCCACGAACCTCACGGAGGACCGCTGGATCCAGGCCATGGAGGTGCGCGCCACGGCGCGCGCGGCCGTCCACCACATCCTCGTGTTCGTGAAGTACCCGGCGGATCAGAAGGACAAGGAGCCCGTCTGGGACGGCGGACTCTTCAACGGTTACTTCGCGGCCATGACGCCCGGCGAGAGCCCCATGGTCTACCGGGAGGGCATGGGCAAGAAGCTCCCGGCGGGGTCGCGTCTCCGGTTCCAGATCCACTACACGCCCATGGGGAAGGCCGTCGAGGACCAGAGCTCGATCGGCATCATCTGGGCGAAGAAGCCCGTCACGCAGGAGATCATCACCAAGGGGATCGCGAACGCCACGATCCGCATCCCCGCCGGAGCTGCGGATCACAAGGAGAGCGCGAGCTTCGATTTCGACAACGACGCGAAGATCCTGAGCTTCTTGCCTCACATGCACGTGCGCGGGAAGGCGTTCAAGTACGTCAAGATCGACCCGGACGGGAAGAAGGAAGTCCTCCTCGACGTGCCCGCGTACGACTTCAACTGGCAGACGTCCTACGTGCTCAAGGAGCCTCTCTTCGTGAAGAAGGACACGCGGATCAAGGTCTACGCGCGCTACGACAACTCGGCGAACAACCCGGCGAACCCGGACCCCAAGCGCACCGTGCGGTTCGGTGAGCAGACCTGGGAGGAGATGCTCATCGGCTACATGGACTTCGTGGACCTCGGGGAGGCTCCCGCGAAGAAAGCCGCTCCCTCCGCCGACGAGCCCTTTTGATCCAGCCGGGGGATCACTTCTTCGGGATGCGGTCGACGAGCGACTGGAAGAACGGACGCGAGTGGCTCGACCGCCTCACGAGCTCCGCGCGAAGGTCGGCCGGGACCTTGTCGAAGACGTACTCGATCTCGCCGGCGTCTTCGGGGGACGCCTCGGCCGCGCCGAGCCAGTCCTCCACCGCCCCGCGCCCGTCACCCAGGGCCATCTTCGCGTTCCCGCGCCACGAGAGCGCGGAGACCCAGCGCATCGTGCCGGTCCTTGCGTGCTCGAGGACCGTCTCGATCGGAGCGAGCGCGTCCCGCGGGTCGCCGAAGAGGGTATGGACCTTGCCCTCCTCGACGACGTGGCGGGCGTCGCCGTTGAGCGCGTAGGCGCGCTGGAGGTCCCGGATGCAGTCCTCGATGAGGCGCTGCGGCGGACCGCGATCCTCGAGCTTGTAGGCGTGGAGCTTGCTCCATGCGAGGGTGCTCCTCATGTAGTAGCCATCACCCGAGGTCGGGTCCGCATCGATCGCGGAGCGGATCACCTCCTCGATGCGCTCCGCCGGGACGCGCACGCGGCCTCTCATGGGGCTCTGGAGGAGCCATTTCGCGGCCGTGGCGAGGCCCGCGGCGAAGGAGCGATCGAGCTCGTTGGTGCGGAGGATCTCGCCGAGGACCTCGTTCGCATCGCCCTTGCCGAACCGGAGCTTGGCGCGCGCGTAGACGACGCGCGCATCGGAGGCGTCGGGCAGCTCCGCCAGGCGGCGGAGAGCCTTCAGGATCTCGTCCTGCCGGGAGCTCAGGTCCGGAGCTCGGGGGTCGGCGGTGGCCGCGTCCACGAAAGCCGTCGCGAGAGCGTCGGCCTCGATGCGGAGGAGCTCGGTGTCCTTCTCGAGCCCGGGGTGCGTCTTCCGGGCCGTCCGGACGCTCTGGACGGCCTCGTCGCCGCGGTGGCGAGCGAGGAGGAGCCGCGCGCGGAGCCGCGCCGACGACGCCGGATCGTCGCCGAGCGAAGCGATGATGTGGTCCAC
>CAZYLP010000440.1:0-7339 GCA_964648345.1 uncultured Planctomycetota bacterium | reverse complement strand
AGAGCCTCATCGAGCGCGAGATGGAGATGAACCCGACCATCGAGATCGAGAACGCCGAGCCGGCCGCGAACGACAACGCGCCCGCTCCGCCGACCGGCCTCGCGATGGGCGAGGGGGCCGAGACGCCGACGATCACGGCGCCGCCCTCCGGCGAGAACGCCTCGGCGCCCGACCAGCTCGAGACGGAGTTCGAGCGGCTCGAGGGCCTGAACGAGTCCTGGAAGGAGTTCTCGGGCTCCTACCGCCCCAGCATGAGCGGGGACGGCAAGGATAAGAAGCTCGAGGCGATGCAGAACACCGCCGACCGGACCGACTCGCTCCAGAAGCACCTCGAGAATCAGTTCTCGGTGCTCGAGCTCGGCGAGCGCGACGTCGAGATCGGCGACTACCTGATCTACAACATCGACGACAACGGCTTCCTCCGCTTCCCGCTCACCGAGGACTTCCTGAAGGGCATGGTCATCGACCCTCCGGTCCAGATCCCGGAGGCCGAGGCGGTCCTGAAGAAGATCCAGTCGCTCGACCCTCCGGGCGTGGGCGCGCGCGACCTTCGCGAGTGCCTCCTCCTCCAGCTCGAGCGCGAGTACGACGGCTACCCGCTCGAGAAGCAGATCGTCCGCGACCACCTGGACGACGTCGTCGCGAACCGTCTCCCGAAGATCGCGAAGGCGACCGGCGTCTCGCTCGAGGAGGTCGACGAGGCGATCAAGAACATCAAGCAGATCTGCAATCCGAAGCCGGGCCGGATCTTCTCGTCGGCGCAGGTCCAGTACGTGATCCCCGACGTGATCGTCGAAGAGGTCGACGGGAAGTGGGAGGTCCGCCTCGAGGACACCTACATCCCCCGGATCCACATCTCACGTCACTACCAGGAGATGCTGCGCGCGCAGAAGGACGACCCGAAGATCCGCGCGTACATCAAGAAGAAGATCGAGTCCGCGAAGTGGCTCATCGAGTCGATCGAGCAGCGGCAGAACACGCTCTTCAAGATCGCCCGCGAGATCGTGGACTACCAGACTCCGTTCCTAGAGCACGGCATCGACGCGCTCCGTCCGCTCAAGATGCAGTTCATCGCGGACCGCGTCGGCGTGCACGTCTCGACGGTCTCCCGCGCGATCGCCGACAAGTACATGCAGACCCCGCGCGGCGTCTTCGCGCTCAAGTACTTCTTCACGGGCGGCACGACGCGCGCCGACGGCGAGGAGAAGTCGATCATCGCGGTCAAGCAGAAGGTCCGCGACATCGTCGCCAAGGAAGACAAGACGCACCCGCTCAGCGACGAGGAGATCGCGGCGAAGCTCAAGGAAGACGGCCTCGACATCGCGCGCCGCACGGTCACCAAGTACCGGAAGCAGCTCGCGATCCCGTCCAGCCGTCAGCGCCGGAGCTATGTCGTCAAGAGCTGACGGACTCACCGGCTGAGCGGCGTCAACGCTTCTTCGGCTCGGGCGTGAGCTCGTAGCGCAGGAGGAGGCCGCGGTTCGTCCCCGCGACGAACGTGCGCCCGGCCCTTCCGAGCGCCGCGAGCGACGTGATGCGGTCGGGGGCGACCGTGAGCTCCGCGATCGGCGCCTTGTCGTCGGGCGTGGTCGCGAAAACCCGCAACGAGCCGTCCTCGTAGGAGGCGGCGAGGTACCGCGTCGAGTCGAGGAGCGCGACCGCGAGCGCTCGCTCTCCCGGGCGCACGTACGCGCGCTGGGCGCCGCCGCGCTTCGACGCCGGCGTCTCGGGCTTCACGTCCCACATCCGGACCGAGCCGTCGCCCAGCGCCGCCGCCAGACGCTCCGTCCCCTGGAGAGTCCGCCCCACGTCGACGTCGAACACGTGGCTCTCGCCGCCGAGGAACGTGTAGCCGCGCTCCCCCATGTTCCAGTGCCGGAACTGGACGGGAGTGTTCGAGTCCGACCGCGCGTAGACTCCCACCTCCGTGAAGGCGAGCCGCTTGAGCCACGCCGAGTCGGCCTTGAAGACCGCGGTCTCGTTCCCTTGGAGGTCGAGGACGTGGACCTGCTCGTCGGCGGTCCCCGCCGCGAAGGAGTTGCCATCGCGCGCGAAGGCGACGGGCAGCGTGCCCACTCGATCGGTCAGGACGATCGGCGGCCCTCCCTCGGCCTCGTCTCGCCTCCAGAGCCGCGTCGAGCCGCGGTAGCCTCCCGTCACGACGCGCGACCCGTCGGGCGAGATCGCGATCGAGGTGAGCTCGCCCTGCTCGGCGTCGCGCCGCCAGGCGAGGCTCAGCTCGGCATCCCAGAGGCGGAGGCTCCCGTCCCGGCACGCTCCGGCCACGAGCTTGCCGTCCGCGCTGGCATCGAGGCAGATGAGCGAGGCGCCGGGCCGCTCGTCCACGGTCCTCCGCGCGAGGTCGGCGTGCCGGAAGAACCGGACGCGCATGTCCCACCCGACGGTGAGGAGCTTCTCTCCATCTCCCGAGAGCGCGACGGCCCGGCGGCGGTCGAGGTAAGCGAAGCGGTTGCGAGCCGCGAGAGGAGCCGCCGGCGGGCCGCGACGGGCGCCGGTGTCGACGTCGAGGACGAAGAACTCCGTCGCCCCCGAGGCGATCGCGACACGCTGCATCGTCGGCGCCACCGCGACGTCGTCCACGTCGCGCGCCACGACCTTCCCTCTCCACTCGTTGAGCGAGATCACGGACGCTTCGCGGCTCGCGCGATGGACGAGGAGCGCCAGGTCTCCGTTGGCGAGGAGAGCCCCGTGGCTCATGCCCTCGGTGGCGGGCTGGGGCTCGAGCGCTCCCGGGGGGCCCAGGTGTGCTGCGTTCTCGTCCACGACGAGCACGCGGCCGCTCCTCGCGGCCACGGAGATCGACCGGATCGCCGAGCCGGTCCTCGCCACGGCGCGGGACGAACCGGTCTCCACGTCGATCTCCTCGACATCCCCGTCGGCGCTCCCCGCGAGGAGCCGCGTCCCGTCGAGCCACGCGACCGCCGTCGTCGCGGGCTGGCCTTCCCTGAGCCGGCACTTCCGCGCGCGGGCCGGCCGGTCCCAGACGTCGATCGGGCCGGTCTTCTCGGGCTCCGGTCGTCCCTGGATCCAGTCCACGAGCCCGGCCGCGATGAACCGGCCATCGGGCGAGACCGCGATGGAGGAGAACCTCCCGTAGCGGCCGCTCGACGCGAAGCACGCGCGGAGCGCGCCGTTCGGCACCTCGAAGACCCAGAGCCGGCCGTCCGCGGCGACCACCGCCTCGCGGTCTCCGGGGAGGAAGGCGAGGCACGAGATGTGGTTGTCCTCGGTCGTCATCCAGGAGGCGTCGCCCCATCGTGCTGTCTCGCGCAGGGGCGAGGCGGGCGCGGAGACCTGCGTCGGCGGCGACGTGCCGAGCGGAGCCGCCGATCCGGAGCCGGGCACGGCGACCGCCGTTGACTCGGCCGGCGAGGGAGGAGCCGGCGGAGTGGCGATGACGAGCGCGACGACGAGGACCGCCGCGATCGCCGCGATGAAGGCCGCCACGCCGTGGCTCGCGCTCGCCCGGCGCCGCGGGCTCGCGATGGCGTCGAGCTCCTCCGCGACGGTCGCCGCGCTCGCCCCGCGCTGCGGCGGGTCCTTCGCGAGGAGGCGCGCGACGAGCGCGTCGAGCGCGGGCGGGACGTCCTTCGCTCGCGCCGAGAGGGGATCGGGCTTCGCGGTGAGGTGCTTCATCATGACGTTCACGAGCTCGCCCTCGAACGGAGGGCGCCCCGCGACGAGCGCGTGGAGCGTGACGCCGAGCGCGTAGAGGTCGGACGCGGGGATCGCCTCGCGGCCGTCGCACTGCTCGGGCGAGAGGTAGCTCGGCGTCCCCACGACCGCGGAGGTCTCGGTGAGGCGGCGCGACTCATCGGCCCGGGAGAGCGTCCTCACGAGGCCGAGGTCCGAGACCTTGGCGCGGCCCTCCGCGTCGAGGAGCACGTTCGCGGGCTTCAGGTCCCGGTGGACGAGGCCCGCCGAGTGGATCGACGCGAGGCCGCGGGCGATCTCCGCGCCCCGCCGCGCCGCTTCGAGGGGCGCGAGCGGCCCGCCCTTCCTGAGCCGCTCCTCGAGGGACCCCCCCGGGACGAGCTCGAGGGCGAGGAACGCTCGGCCGGCGTCCTCGCCCGAGCCGTACTGCCGCACGACGTTCGGGTGCTCGATCGCCTCGATCGCCCGCGCCTCGCGGCGGAAGCGCGCGAGAGCGTCGGCGCCGACCGCCCTCGCGAGGACCTTGAGCGCGACGGCGGTGCCCGTCTCGACGTGGACCGCGCGGAACACCGCGCCCGTGGCTCCGCGGCCGAGGGGCTCCTCGATGCGGTACGGGCCGAGCCGCGAGCCCGGGTGCAGATCCGTTCCGGCCACCGGGCGAGAGGCTACCAGAACCTCCGGAAACGAAGCGTCCTCGCGCCCGGGTTCCGGACGCGAGGACGCCTCAGCCGGCTATCCGAGAGAGGCCGGGCCTATCTCAGAGGGGGCCGTACGCGCTGAGCTCGTTCCCGAACGGATCCTGGAACGAGAAGCAGTAGCCGCTCTCGCAGACCTGGCGCGGCTCGCTCGTGACCTTGATGCCCATCGTCTTGAAGGTCTCGTAGGTCGCCTTCGCGCTCGAGACGCCGAAGGAGATGTTCGTCTCGCTCGGCTTGTACTCGCTGCACGAGTCCGGGCACGGGCCGTGGAGCGCGAACTTGATGCCCGCGTCGAACTCCGACCACTCGGGCGAGGTGTAGCCCGCGTTGAGGCCGATCGACTTGTAGAACTCGACGGCCTTCGTCATGTCCGGCACGTAGAGGATGTAGTACGCCACCTTCGAGAGAAGAGCGTTCTTCTCGATCGTCGCCTTGGCGGCCGGCTTCTTGGCGGCCTTCGCGGCGGGCTTCTTCGTCTTCTTCTCGATCGTCTTCGTCGCCATGTCCAGAGACCTCCTGTTGGCGCGCTATCGTAGGATTTCGGGACACGGCGTCCAGTAGATTCGTCTAAACGACTCTTTGGACGAGAGTTCCGACGGCCGATCGAGCAGATTTCACGCAGTCGGGGAGACCCACGCCCCGGAGCGCGTTCCCCGCGAGCGCAAGCCCTTGGTGCAGAGAGGCTTGCTTCTCGATCGCCGCGACGAGATCGACGTGCCCGAGGACGTACTGAGGCATCGCCCTCTCCATGATGTGGACCGCGGTCTCGATGGGCTCGCCGTCGATGCCGAGGAGCTCTCGCAGATCGTCGAGCGCGCGCCGCGCGATCCCGTCGGACCCGAGCGCGACGCGCTCCGCGTGGCGGGCGCCGCCCACGAACGCGCGGAGCAGCACCTCGTCGTCGCCGCGCGTGCGCCCGGAGAACTTCGTCGAGGAGAAGCTGCACGCGAGGATGAACCGCTCCTCGACCTCGGGACACACGAACCCCATCGCGTCGAGCGGATGCCGCACCTGCGAGCGGCGAAAGACGAAGTTCGCCGTCGCGGCGCTCGCGTACGGGATCTCGCGGAGGAGCCGCGCGAGCTCGGCGTCGTGCCCCTCGAGGACGCTCGCCGCGGCGGGCGCAGGGAGGGCGATGAGGACGGCGTCGAACCCCTCGCTGCCCCGGTCTCCCTGGATGATCCACGCGCGGCCTTCGCGCCGCACGGAGCGGACCGGCTCGCCGGTCCGGACCGTGCCCTCGGGCAGCTTCGCGCGGAGCGCCTCGGTGAGACGTTCGCAGCCCTCGCGGAACGTCGCGAAGAGTCCGTAGCGCGCGCCCGACGCATCCACGGAGTGCTTCATCGCGAGCGCGCGCGTCACGCTCCCGTGCGTACGCTCCATCTCGAGGAACTGCGGGAACGTGGCGCGGAGCGAGAGCATCCCGGGGTCGGCGGTGTAGATCCCGGCGACGAGGGGCTCCGCGAGCCGCGCGAAGAGTTCCTCCCCGAAGCGCCGGACGACGAACGAGCGGAGCGACTCGTCCTCGCGCGGCGCGGGCGGGAGCGTGTCCTCGGCGAGGGCGCGCTTCTTGCCCTCGCTCGAGAGGATCGGCGAGCCCAGAAAGGACTCGCGGTCCGTGGGCGCGATCAGGTGGAAGCCTTGCGGCACGGGCTCGAGGCTCCCGCGCGTGAGGACGAAGCTGCGGCGGTGGGTCTCGGTCGTGCGGATCAGCTCGGGCTCGAGGCCGAGCTCGATGGCCAGCTCGTGAGCCCAGGGCTTCTGGCCCGTCAGGAAGCAATCGGGCCCGAGCTCGAGCACCCGCGCGCCGTGGCGCCTGGTCTCCACGATGCCGCCCGTCCGCGCGGACCGCTCGAAGAGGACCACGTCGTGGCCTCGCTTCACGAGGTCGTACGCGGCCGTGAGACCGGTGATCCCTCCCCCGATCACCGCCGTTCTCATCAGCGCCGGGACTCCTCGTGGACGAGCTCGACGAGGCGGATCACGTCGTCGACCGGAGTCTGGGGCGTGATCCCGTGCCCGAGGTTGAAGATGTGCCCCGGCCTCTTCGCGGCCTTCTTCAGGATCTTCCGGGCCTCGCGCTCGACGGCGGCGCGACCGGCGAGCAGGACCGCGGGGTCGAGGTTGCCCATGACCGCGCGCTTCTCGCCGACGCGCTTCCACGCGACGTCGAGCGGGACGTGGAAGTCGATGCCGACCACGTCGCCCGCCTGCGCGAAGTCCTCGAGGAAGGTCGCCGTGCCCGTGCCGAAGTGGATCGTCGGCACCGGCAGGCCCGCGAGCGCCGCCTTCGAGTGAGGGAGGACGTGCTCGCGGTAGTCCTCGGGCGGGAGCACGCCGGCCCACGAGTCGAAGAGCTGGACGGCGTCCGCGCCCGCATCGACCTGCGCGCGGAGGTAGACGTTCACGGCCCGCGCGAGGACCTCGAGGAGCGCCTTGAAGGCTCCCGGGTCCCGGTGGAGGAACGCCTTCGTGAGGATGTGCTCCTTCGAGGAGCCGCCCTCGATCGCGTAGCTCGCGAGAGTGAAGGGAGCGCCCGCGAAGCCGATGAGCGGCACCTTCAAGGAGCGCTTCGCGAGGCGGATCGCGTCGCTCACGTAGGAGAGCGCTCCGGGCTCGTAGGCGCGGAGGCGCGCGAGGTCCTCCGCCCCGCGGACGGGGTCGTGGATCCTCGGGCCGTCGCCCTTCTCGAACGTGAGATGGAAGCCGAGCGGCTCGAGGATGAGGAGGATGTCCGCGAAGATGATCGCGGCGTCGACGTTCAACTTCTCGACCGCGTCGATCGTCACCTTCGCGGCGAGCTCGGGGGAGCGGCAGAGCTCGAGGAAGGAGACCTTGTCGCGCACGTCGCGGTACTCCTTCATGTAGCGGCCGGCCTGGCGCATGAGCCAGATCGGCGTGAAGGAGGTCGGTTCGCCGCGGCACGCCTGGAGGAAGGGCGACTTCGCCATCGCGACCATGGAGCT
>CAZYLP010000439.1:0-7347 GCA_964648345.1 uncultured Planctomycetota bacterium | reverse complement strand
GTTACGGTCGTGTCCGAGTTGCTAGACTCCGCGCCCCTCGGGCGGGGGGCCTGCGGTGACGGTCGATCTCCATTCGCACACGACCATCTCGGATGGCTCGCTCGAGCCTCGCGACCTCGTCCGCGCCGCCAAGGCCGCGGGCGTCCACATCCTCGCCGTCACGGACCACGACACCGTCGAGGCCGTCGAGGAGTGCGTGGAGGAGGGCGCGAAGATCGGCGTCCGCGTCGTGCCCGGGATCGAGATCTCATCCTACGTCCAGGACCCGAAGGTCGACGGCGCGAAGGGCGAGCGGAATCTCCACGTGCTCGGCTACTTCGCCAAGGAGCGGCTCTCGGGCCTCATCGACTGGCAGGCCGAGCGCCGGCGGGCTCGCGACGAGCGGCTCGACCGCATGCTCGAGCGCCTCGCCGGGATCGGCGCGCCTCTCACGCGCGCGGATGTCCTCGGCGCCGCGCCCGACCCGCGTCGCTCGATCGGACGCCCGCACGTCGCGCGGGCTCTCGTCGCGAAGGGCTTCGTGAAGGACCAGCGCGAGGCGTTCGACCGGTACCTGGGCGCCGGGAAGCCCGGCTACGTGGACTACCCGCGCCCGGGGGCCGCGGAGGTCTGCGGCCTGATCCGCCGCCTCGGAGGCCTCGCGGTCGTCGCGCATCCGGGCCTGGACGACCTCGAGTCGTCGCTCGAGGTCCTCAAGGAATGCGGCGTCCACGGAGTCGAGGTCTTCCATCCCGATCATCCGTCGGAGACCATGCTCCGGTATCTCGCCCGCACGAAGGAGCTGTCGCTCCTCGCGACGGGCGGATCGGACTACCACGGCGGACGGAAGAACGAGGGCGGCCCGCTCGGGGCCACGGTCTTCCCGAACGAACACTGGGAGCGGCTCGACGCGGCGCTCCACGAGGCAACCCGCACGTAATGGATTTGGGGAAATGACGACGACGGTCTTCCACGAGACGAAGGACGCGGTCAACGACAAGCTCGACGTCCTCGCCATGCTCCTCTTCGAGGACGAGAAGGCGAGCTCGCGCGACGGCCTCGACCACATGCTCGGCGGCACGGCGAGCCGGATCGAGAAGGGGGGCGACTTCAAGGGGAAGCCCCGCGAGCAGATCATCCTGTTCCCGCAGAACGGCGCGAAGGCGCAGCGCGTCCTCCTCGTCGGCCTCGGCAAGCGCGACAAGGCCTCGCTCGAGGGCGTCCGGAAGTCCACCGCCATCGTCCTCCAGAAGGCGATGGGCGTGAAGGCGAAGACGGTCGGCATCGTCCTCGATGGGAGTCAGGTCGAGTCGGCGCTCGACGGCGCGCAGGTCGCCGCCGCGGTCGCCGAGGCGGCGCTCCTCTCGACGTACAAGTTCGACCGTCTCAAGAGCAAGACGGACGACGACAAGTCGAAGAACGGGACGGCCAAGAAGGACGGCGGCTCGCCCGACATCGCGCTCCACGTCTACACCAAGGCGAAGGGCGCGAAGGAGGCGATCGAGCTCGCCGTCACCGCGGCCGAGGGCTCGAACCTCACGCGCGACCTCGCCAACGAGCCCGCCAACATCGCGACCCCGACCCGCGTCGCCGAGTACGCGATCGAGGTCGGCAAGAAGGTCGGGATCAAGGTCACCGTGCTCGAGAAGGCCGAGATGAAGAAGCTCGGCATGGGCTCGCTCCTCGCCGTCGCGCAGGGGAGCGTCGAGCCGCCCAAGCTCGTGATCATGGAGTACGAGCCCAAGAAGAAGAACGAGATCCGGGACACGATCTGCTTCGTTGGGAAGGGGATCACCTTCGACTCGGGCGGGATCTCGATCAAGCCCGCCGACAAGATGTGGGAGATGAAGTTCGACAAGTGCGGAGGCTGCGCCGTGATCGGCCTCATGCACTCGATCGCGAAGGCCCAGCTCCCGTTCCGCGTGATCGGCCTCATCCCCGCGACGGAGAATCTCCCCTCGGGCACGGCCACGCGCCCGGGCGACATCGTGAAGGCGATGTCGGGGAAGACGATCGAGATCCTCAACACGGACGCCGAGGGGCGGCTCATCCTCGCGGACGCCCTGGCCTACGCCGCGCGGTACGAGCCCGCGGTGTGCATCGACCTGGCGACCCTCACCGGCGCCTGCGTCGTCGCCCTCGGCGACGTGCGGGCGGGGCTCTTCGGCAACGACGAGGGGCTGCTCCAGGAGCTCAAGGCGGCGGGCGACCAGACGGGCGAGAAGGTGTGGCCCATGCCGCTCGACGAAGAGTACGGCGAGCACGTAAAGTCCGAGGCGGCCGACTTGAAGAACCTCGGCCGCGCCGGCCAGGCGGGCTCGATCTCCGCGGCCTACTTCCTCAAGCACTTCGCGCCCGCGAAGGCGAAGTGGGCGCACATGGACATCGCCGGCACCGCGTGGACCTCGCTCGGCGAGAAGGTCTACACCGGGAAGGGCGCGACGGGCTTCGGTGTCAGGATCTGCTTCGAGTGGCTCCGTCGCCGCGCGGCGAAGCCGGCTGCGAAGGGCGCCAGGAAGGCCAAGACGAAGAAGTAGGCCGAGCGACTCGAGCCTCACACGCTCAGGTCAGGACGAGGACCTTGTCGCACGCGGGGCACTTCTCGGTGCCCTCGCGGCCCTTGAGCACGGCGCTCGTCATGCCGCACGAGCACTTCACCTTCTTGACCGAGAAGGCCTCGCGGAGCGTCGCCGGAGTCTGCTGCGCGGGAGGCGTGGCGGCGACGGCGGCGCGGACTTCCTTCAGCTGACCGGGCACGGGCGCCACGAAGGCGCCGCCGCACTTCCTGCACTTGCCCTGACGGCCCGCGAGGTTGAGCGGGATCTTGAGCTCGACGGTGCACTTCGGGCACTTGAACTTGATGACCGCGTCGGCCGCCGCCTGGGCCGTCTCGAGCGGGATGGCGGGGATCGGGACCTCGCTCGCGTCGTCCACGTTGATCTCGCTCGCGTCGGAGAGGAGCGCCTCGTCCGAGCCCACGATCGGGATCGCGCCGGACTCGGTCGCGGTTGGCATGGTGCGCGGAGCGGGCGGGCGCGCCGGCTTCGCGGCGGCGAGGGCGGCCTGCTGCTGACGACGCCGCAGGGCGAGCCCGAAGAGGACGACGAAGGCGAGCACGACGAGGGCGATGACGCCCGCGGGGGTTCCGGGCGCCGGGCCGATCTCGGCGAGGAGCTCGTTCTCCTTGACGAGAGCGCCCGCGATCTCGGCGATCGGGGTCTTCCACTCGACGACGCCCTCGGAGATCTTCGCGGACGCGGGCGACGCGGAAGCGATCGACGGGCCGTAGAGCTTGAGCGACCACACGCGCTCGCCGAACAGCGTGGTCGCCTGCGCGCGGTCGAAGCTCGCGGGGGGCTTCACGTCGACGATCGAGGCCAGGAACTTGACGTTGCCGGTCGGCAGGACCTCGAAGGTCAGGGCGGGGAACCAGTCGAAGGCGGTCCCCTCGACGACCACCTTCGAGGCGATCATCTTCTGGACCGCGGCGAGCTCCTTCCAGTCCTTGACCTCGAGCTCTTCCACGGCGACGACGTCCTGGCCCTCGACGCTCGTCTTCACGTCGAACGACTTGACGCGGGGGTCGATGCGGATGTCGCGGCCGTGGAAGAGGCCGCGGTTCAGGATGTCGGTCGCGCGGGCGCTCGCGACCTCGGCCGTCGAGGTGAGCCGCACGGTGCGCCGGAGCTTCGCGCTCCCGTCGGCGTTCCACCAGACCTCGTCGGAGACGTCGAAGCAACCTCCGAGGACGCAGAGGAGCGCGAGGAGCGGAAGGCAGCGCTTCGTGGACACGCTTTCCCCTTTCGTGTCGAAGGGGGAGATCTTATGGGAACGGGCGTGGTGGCCGCAAGTCAGCCAGGAAGCAGCCCTCGCGGCCCGAAGAAGTCGGGGTCGCGGAGGCGCGCCCGGAGCTCGTCGCGGAGCGCCGCGATGAGCGCGTCCGTCTCGCGGCGGAGCTCGATCTGCCGCCGGCGCATGTGGAGGATGATCTCGACGCCCGCGACGTTGACGCCGAAGTCCTCGACGAGGATCCGCCCGACGCGGAGCTCGTCCGCTTCCTCCGACGAGATGACGGGCTCCGCCTCGAGCGTCGGCCTCGGGTGGATGAGCTCGTCGTCGAGGAGCGCCTGGAGCAGGTCCAGCGGCACGCCGCAGAGGCGGACCGCGTCGTCGAGGCGGACGTACCTCATAGCTTCAGCTCCGCGCGCGGGTCGCGCGTGTAGAAGGGAGCGAGGCGCTGGGCGATCTCGCGGGCCTCGGGGCCGTCCCGGTCCGGCACCTGCACGAGGACGCGCGCGTAGAGGTCACCCTTGCCGCTCCGCGCGGCGACGCCGAGGCCGCGGAGACGGAACCGGCGGCCGCTCTGGGTGAGCGGCGGGATCTTGAGCGAGACCTCGCCCGAGGGCGTCGGGAAGGAGACCGTCGCGCCCGCGATCGCCTCGGGGATCGTGATCGGCACGTCCACGTGGAGGTCGTCGCCCTCGCGCTTGAACGCGGCGTGCTCGCGCACGTGGATGCGCACGTAGAGGTCGCCCGGGGGCGCTCCGCGGTCGCCCGGCGCTCCGAGCCCCGCGAGGCGCAGGCGCTGGCCTTCACGGACGCCCGGCGGGATCGTGAGGTCGATCGTCTCGCGCGAGACGACGACGCCCCGTCCCTCGCAGCCCGGACAGGGCCGCGCGACGATCGTGCCCTGACCCTCGCAGCGGTGACAGGCCTGCTCCATGCGGAGAGGGCCACGCGACGTCGGGATCCGGCCCGACCCGCCGCAGTCGGTGCAGGGCTTCCGCTTCCTGTCGGCGGCGCCGGTGCCGTCGCACGCCTTGCAGGCGCCCGGCTTCTCGAGCGAGATGCGCGTCTGTCCGCCCTTCACGGCGGTGAGGAAGTCGAGCTCGATCCACGACTCGATGTCCTCGCCCGGCGCCGGGCCGCGCGGGGCGCGACGGCCGCGGCCTCCGAGCCCGCCGAGGCCACCGCCGCCGAAGATGTCGCCGAAGAGGTCCTCGAAGTTGACGCCGCCGCCGCCCGCGGCCTCGGTCCAGTCGAAGCCCTCGAAGCCGCCGCCGTGGAAGCCGCCGCCGCCCGAGCGGACGGCCTCGCGGTACTCGCGGGCCTTCTTGGCGTCGAAGCCGACCTGGAGCGCGATGTCGCCGAACTCGTCGTAGAGCTTGCGCTTCTCGTCGTCCGAGAGGACGGCGTGCGCGGCGCTCACTTCCTTGAACTTGCGCTCGGCGTTCTTGTCGCCCGGGTTGACGTCCGGGTGGAGCTGGCGGGCCAGCTTCTTGAACTTCTTCTTGATCTCCTCTTTGTCTGCGGTGCGCGAGACGCCAAGGATCTCGTAGAGGTCGCGTTGGGGGCCCGCCATGTTTGGAGCCTCGCAGACGAAGTTAGCGTACGGACGGACGCGGGGTGAGCTCGGAGGGGGATTGGGGGAGATGGGGGAGATGAGGTGAGCTCACCCCGCGTTCGTTGCTCTATATGGTGGGCGTTCTCAGCCGATCGTGATCTGCCGCGCCTTCTTGGCCTCGGCCTTCTTCACCGCGAGCGTGAGCACGCCGTTCTCGAGCTTGGCCTCGAGCGTCGAGGGGTCGGCGTTCTCGGGGAGCGTGAGCGAGCGGGAGAACTTGCCGGTCCAGCGCTCGCAGCGGCCCGTCGCGTTCTCGGGGAGCTCGGGCGCCTTGCGCTCGCCGTCGATCGTGAGGACGTCGTTCTCGAAGCTCACCTTGAGCTCGTTCTTCGCGAGACCGGGGAGGTCGAAGCGAAGCTCGTAGCGGTCCGCGTACTCGTAGACGTCCAGCGCCGGCGAGAACGAGCGGACGGGCTCCTCCTCGAGGAAGAGCGGGAAGCGAGTCATCTGATCGAAGAGCATGGGGAGCATGTTGATCCTCCGTCGAGTGGTTTGGGGTGGTTTCGCTGTCGGGCGAGTCAGGGAGCAGCACGCGTGCCATCGCGCCGCCACGAGCTCAAGTCACGGAGGAGCCGCTGTTTCTTGCCGACTGTCGCTCTCCCGGCCGCCTGCCATAATGGCGGTATGGCCGAGGAGAACGAGGGCAACGACGCTCTCCACCGCGCGATCCGCGCGGCGCTCCGCGGTCTGCCGCTCCAGGCTCGGCGTCGCGGGCCGCCTCCGCCGCCGTTCCCGGCCGCCGAGTCGGCGGCGCCGGACGGCCTCGTCGCGGTCGGCGGAAAGCTGACGCCGGCGCTCATCGTGGACTCGTACCGTCGCGGGATCTTCCCCATGGCCGAGCGCGACGCTCTGCTCGGCTGGTGGTCGCCCGACCCGCGCGGAGTCATCCCGGTCTCGAAGGAGTATCACGTCCCCCGGCGCCTCCGCCGGACGATGAAGAAGTTCGAGATCCGCTTCGACTCGGACTGGAAGGGGATCCTCCGCGGCTGCGCCCGGCCCGAGGGCACGTGGATCTCGGAGGAGATCGAGCGCGAGTACGGGAAGCTCTTCGAGAAGAAGGTCTGTCACACCGTCGAGGCCTGGCAGGACGGCCAGCTCGCGGGCGGCCTCTACGGCGTCCGCGTCGGCGGAGCGTTCATGGCGGAGAGCAAGTTCCACCATGTGCGGGATGCCTCCAAGGTCGCCCTCGTCGCGCTCGTGGAGCGGCTCGCGGAGCGGGGCTTCACGCTCCTCGACGTTCAGTACGTGACGCCCCACCTCGCGAGCATGGGGGCCGTCTGGGTGTCGCGGCGGGAATACCTCAGGAGGCTCGGAGACGCGCTCATAGGCGGGGACCGGCCTTTCCCCTGAGCGCGCAGTCCTCGCTCGCCGGGACCGGGGGTGCTTTAATGAGCCCCCCATGCATCCCTACCTCGCCCAGCTCCTGCCCATCATCCTCCTCCTCGTCGCGATCACGGTCGTCGTGTCGCTCCTGCCGAGGGTCGAGGTCGGACACGCTCCCGGCTACCGTCTGAGGCGAGTCCTCAACTGGCTGCCGCTCGGGCTCTCGTACGCGTTCCTCTACATGGGGCGCTACAACCTCGACGCCACCAAGAAGATGAACTTCCTGAGCGTGCAAGAGTTCGGGAACGTCATGGGTGTGGGCGCGTGGGTCTACGGCTGCGCCTTCGTCCTGAACGGGCCGCTCACGGACAAGTTCGGCGGACGCCGGTCGATCCTCCTCGCCACGGCCGGGGCGGGCCTCGCGAACTTCCTCATGGGCGCCTGCGTGAGGTGGGGGATCTTCGCCGAGCACAAGGCGCTCGCGTTCACGCTGCTCTTCGCGATGAACATGTACTTCCAGAGCTTCGGCGCCGTCGCGATCGTCAAGGTGAACTCCGCCTGGTTCCACGTCCGCGAACGCGGGACGTTCGGCGGGATCTTCGGGATCCTGATCTCGCTCGGGATCTACTTCGCCTACGACT
>CAZYLP010000438.1:5732-7357 GCA_964648345.1 uncultured Planctomycetota bacterium | reverse complement strand
ATCACGTCGCCGCGCCTCACGCGGTCGCCGACCTTGACCTTCGCGGAGCCCTTCTTCATGTGGATGTACCAGCTCTCCTCGCCGGGAGCGTGCTGGATGCAGACGTTGTTGTTCTTGAGCTGGAGGTCGCCCGCGGGGAGCTTGTTGATCTCGTTGTCCGGGTAGTCCATCGTGACGCCGTTCACGATCCCGTCGGCGACGGCGTAGACCGGCTTGTCCCAGGCGTGGTGGTCCTCGAGCTTCTTGCCGTCGTTCTTGAAGTACTTGCCGTCGACCTCCTGGTAGAAGTCGATCGCGTAGACGGCGTAGGACTTGATCTCGTGGTGGTGGCTCGGGTCCGCGCTCGCGCGCCACCCCTTGCCGCGGAGCGGGAACGAGAGCGTCGAGATCTGGCTGATCCCGTCGGTGATCGGACGCAGCGCCGCGAGGAGCGACTTGTTGAACGGGTCCTTGTCGGCGATCGGGTCGAGGACCGACAGCGCCTCGTCGAGGAGCCCCTGCCGCTGCGCGAACTTCGCGAGGTCGTAGAGCGCGCTCGCGTCCGCCGTCGCGGGGAGGGCGCCGCGTTTCTTGGCGAAGAGAGCCCGCGCCGGCTGCCAGGAGCCGTCGGTGTCCTTCGCCTGCCCGAGCATGCGGCGCGCGGTCTCCTCGTCGGGGTAGAGCTCGAGCGCCTTGTCGAAGCACTTCTTCGCCTCGTCGCCGAGGCCCTTCTTCTTCGCCCACTCGCCGAGAGTGGACCACTGCCGCGCCCGCCCCTTGTCGTCGTCGGCGGGCTTCTTCTCGATCCCCTTCACGCGCTCCTCGAACACGAGCCGGTCGCGCGCGCGCTCGTTCTCGGGAGGCGGGTCGTCCGCGTCGATCTCGTCGATCTCCTTCACGAGGCGGAAGGGGACCTTCTTCGTCCCGCTGCTCGTCGCGACCTCGATCCCGTCCTTCTTGAAGGTCGCCTTCCCCTGGAGGACGACGCCGCCTTCCTGCGTCAGGCGGACGTTGTAGGAGCCGCCCTTGTCGGCGGCGAGGGAGAGGGCGGCGAGGGAGGCGAGGACGGCTAGGCTGAGCGGGCCGCGCTTCATTCCGACATGATGTCAGAGAATCGCTCAGAGCGCCGCCTCGAGGCTCCGGCAGATCGTGTCGAGGACCTTGATGCGCGCGTGGTACTTGTCGTTGGACTCGACGAGCGTCCACGGCGCCACGTCGGTGCTCGTCCGGTCCACCATGTCGGCGATCGCGAGCTCGTAGTCGTCCCACTTCTCGCGGTTCCGCCAGTCCTCGTCCGTGATCTTGTAGTGCTTGAAGCCCGTCTCCTCGCGCGCCTTGAACCGCGCGAGCTGCTCCTCCTTGGAGATCTGGAGCCAGAACTTCACGACGACCGCTCCGTGGCGGGCGAGCTGCTCCTCGAAGTCGTTGATCTCCTCGTAGGCGCGCCGCCAGTCCTGCGGCCGGCAGAACCGCTCGACGCGCTCGACGAGGACCCGTCCGTACCACGAGCGGTCGAAGATCGTGATCCGGCCCCGGCCCCCGACGTGCCGCCAGAAGCGCCAGAGGTACGGCTGCGCGCGCTCCTCCTCGGTCGGCGCCGCGACCGGGACGAGCGTGTAGTACCGCGCGACGAGCGCGCGCGTGAT
>CAZYLP010000438.1:0-5722 GCA_964648345.1 uncultured Planctomycetota bacterium | reverse complement strand
CGGCGGATCGCGCCGCCCTTCCCGGCCGCGTCCGAGCCCTCGAACACGCAGACGAGCGATCGCTTGCGGAACTTCTTCCGCCTGGAGATGAGGTTCAGCCGGCCCGAGAGGTCCTCGAGGCGGCGGTCGTACTCCGCGCGCTCGAGGGACCGGCCGAGGTCGAGGCTCCGGAGGAGGTTCCGCCCGTCTACGGGAGGCGACGCGGGCACGCTCTCCGGCTCGGGCGCGACCGGGGTCGCCTCCGCGGCGAGGCGGCGCCGGATCGCGTCGCGGATCGCCTCGCCGACGGCGAGCGCCCGGTACTGCGGGTCGGCGCCCTCGATGACGATCCAGGGCGCGTGGGACGTGCTCGTCCGCCGGAGCGCGCGCTCGGAGACCCTGCGGAACTCGTCGTAGAGGTCGAAGTGCTCCCAGTCGCGGTCCGTCACGCGCCACGCCGTCCGCGGGTCCTTCGAGAGCGCCTTGAGCCGCTTCCTCTGCTTGCGCTTCGAGAGGTGGAACCAGAGCTTGATGATGAGCGCGCCCTCGAGCGCGAGCATGCGCTCGAAGCGGCGCACCTCGTCCATGGCCTGGTCGAGGTCGGCGTCGTCGATCTCTCCGTAGGCGCGGCGGAGGATCGGCATCGTGTGCCACGCGCCGAAGAAGATCCCGATCTTCCCCTTGGGCGGGAGGGCCCGCCAGAAGCGCCACATGGGCGGCCGCGCGAGCTCCTCGTCGGTCGGCTCGCCGAACGCGCGCGTCTGTATGTGCCGCGCGTCCATCCACTCGTTGAGCGTGTTGACCGTCTCGCCCTTGCCCGCGCCGTCCACGCCCCCCACGACGATGATGACGGGGAACGTCTTGAGCTGCGTGAGCTCGAACTGCACCGCGAGGAGCTCCTCGCGGAGCTTGGGGGTTCGCGCGTCGAACTCCTCCCTGGAGACGTCGTGACCGATCTCGGCCGACTCGAACACGGATTCCTCCGCAGCCCGACCCGCGCGATCAAACCCCGGGCCGCGCGGAGCGGGGGATTTGTCGCGGTCGGCGCCGTGTGGCAAGGTGCCGCCCATGCTCGACCTCGCCGTGGACCCACCGCTCGCATCGATCCTCGTCCTCGGAGCGCTCGTCCTCGAGGAGGTGACCCCCCACGACTCCGCCGCCGAGGGCGACGCGAGCGTCCGCGCGATCGAGGAGCACGTGCGCTCGAAGCTCGCGAGCGACTCCGCGCGGGAGGAGTTCCGCACCCCCGCCCGGAAGCTCTACAAGTCGTTCGGCATCGACCCGACGAAGCTCCGCCCGTCCTCCGAGCAGCTCATGCTGCGGATCCTGAAGGGCGACCCCTTCCCGCGCGTGAACCCGCTCGTGGACGCGGTGAACGTCTGCCAGCTCCGCTTCGGCCTCCCCTACGGGCTCTACGACCTCGACGCGATCTCACCGCCCGTCGTCGCGCGGAAGGGCGCGGAGGGCGAGTCCTACGCCGGGATCAGGAAGGGCGCGATCAACGTCGGCGGACGCCCGTGCGTCGCGGACGCGAAGGGGCCGTTCGGGAACCCGAGCTCGGACAGCGACCGCACGAGGACGAGCGCGGCGACTCGACGCGCGCTGCTCGTCGTCTTCGGCGCCCCCTCGATCGGCGCGGAGGAGTGGGCGCGGATCCTCGCCGGCACGCGCGAGGAGGTCGGCCGCCACGTCCGCGCCCGCGTCGGCGAGGAGCGCGTCGCGCGCGGATGAACTAGTCTCTGGACCGGGGTAGGCGCGTTCATGCTGGACGACTCGGACGTTCTCCTGAGCTGCCTCTTCACGAACCCACCCAAGGGCGTCACCCGCAAGAAGGTCGAGTCCGTCCACGCGGACTGGAAGGTCGCGCTCGAGCGCGGCGAGCGGGTCTCCTTCGCCGACATGCTCGTGAGGAAGGGGGTCCTCCCCAAGGGAGAGGCCGAGCGGATCCTCAAGACCGAGAAGGAGGCCTACTCCCAGTCGAACGTGAACGTGAAGCCGGAGAAGCCCGGCTCGAAGGAGAAGCCGAAGGCCGAGAAGCGCGAGCCCTCGACCAAGAAGCCCGTGAAGGCGGCGCCGCCCGTCCCCTCCGCGAGCTGGACGCCCGCCGCGAAGAAACCGAGCCCCAAGGACTACGCCAAGCAGGCGATCCCCGCGCTCCTCGTCGGTCTCCTCCTCGCCGTCGTCGCCTGGCGCTTCGCGCCGAAGCCCAAGACGCAGGCGCTCGACGACCTGGCGAGCAAGCAGGGGAAGTGGACGCGGAAGGCCGACTGGCTCGACCCGCCCAAGGAGGGCGCGCGGATCCCGAGCGACCTCCAGGCCGGGACCGACCCGACGCTCGACAAGGTCCGCGACATCATCAACGAGGCGACGAGCGGCGACCCCGACGAGGCATCGAAGAAGCTCGAGAAGGCCATCAAGGAGGCGAAGACCGACGAGGAGAAGGCGCAGCTCGAGGAGGTGCGCTGGCGCATCAAGGTCGTGAAGCGCGAGCGCGAGAACGCGCGCAAGGCGATCGAGGAGGCCCGCAAGCTCGCGAAGGAGGGCAAGAAGGAGGAGGCCGCCGAGCGGCTCGCCCGCACCGAGGCGCCGCCCGACTCGCCCGAGCGCCGCGCGATCGACGAGGCTCGCACGGGCGGCGGCGAGATCGGCCGCGAGCTCAAGCACGACGGCCCCTCGAAGAAGGACAAGGATCCGGCGAAGGCGGCCCCCGCCCCCGACAGCCCCGAGGTCGCCGCGGCCAAGGCCGCGCGCCGCGAGGAGCGCAAGAAGCGCAAGGCGACGGGCGAGCGCCCCAAGGTCGAGCGCAAGGAGCAGCCCCTCCCCGTCACGCCCGCCGACCGCGAGGAGACCCCGGTCTCCTCTCCCCCCGCTCCGCCGCCCGCGGGCCAGGACGACGACGCCTCGTCGATCGAGGCCGAGGCGCTCAAGGTCGAGAAGAAGAAGGCGGAGTCCAAGCGCAAGCACGGCCAGCGCCCGCGCGGCGAGTCGAAGGACGGCACGCTCGTCACGAGCTTCATCGACGAGGCGGACGAGGACCCGGAGGACGACGAGGCCTCCGACCCCGCCGAGTTCAACGCCCCGGTCGCCCCGATCCCGCTCGCGACCCCGAAGGAGATCGAGCCCGAGCGCAAGGAGGCGCTCGCCAAGCTCGCGAACGACGGCCTCGCGTACCTCGCGAAGGTGAAGGACTGGCTCGCCGAGCAGCGCGCCTACCGCGACGGCGCGAGCGCGCGCGAGGCGGAGCGCGTGAAGACGGCGACGTTCGAGTCCACGAACGGCAACTTCCTGCGGCGCGTCGAGATCCCGGGCGGCCTCGTCCTCAACGAGGCGGTCGTGAGCAAGTACGACGCGACGGGCTTCGCGCTCAAGGACAAGGCGAAGAAGGCGGAGTGGGGCTCCGCGTGGCAGCAGAACCCCGACCTCGGCTTCGAGGTCCGCCGCCTCGCCGTGGACCCGCGCGAGCCGCGCGACTACCTGCGCCTCGGCCGGTGGTGCGCGCGCTACCGCTTCTTCGCGCCCGCGAAGAACGCCTTCAAGAAGGCGGCGAACATGGACGCGTCGCTCGCCTCGCGGATCCCCGACCTCGAGGTCCTCGAGAAGGAGTCGAAGCTCTTCCACGGGAAGCTCGTCCGCTCGGGCGACTCGGTGCGCGTCACCTACAACTTCGACCAGTCGAACGAGCTCGCCGACTTCGACCCCCAGGGCTCGATCTGGACCTCGAACGGCAAGCTCCACCTCGAGTGCCGCGACAAGCAGATCGCCTACTGCATGGGGCAGAAGAGCGTCATCTTCCGCGACGGGGTCGCGCTCGACCTGCGGTTCGACGCGAACGGCGCGTTCCTCATCTTCGGCTTGAACATGAGGACCGCGGACGAGGAGGCGCAGGGCCGCGTCCACTCGTACCAGGTCCGCTACGACATGATGAGCGGGCGCGCGCTCTTCGTGGACACGACCTCGCCGCAGCCGCTCGCGATCGGCACGGCCGGCACGCGGATCACGACGGCTCGCCTCGAGGTCATCAAGGACTCGCTCTGGGTCCGCGTCGGCAGCTTCAGCGCGAAGGTCCCGCTCGTGATCCCGCCGAGCTGGGAGGTCGTCCCCTTCTTCGGCTGCCTCGGCGGCACGGCGCAGATCGACCAGGCCATCTTCGGCGGCCGTGCCCACTCGGAGTGGCTCGCGAAGACGCTCGGCGGCACCGACTTCAAGATGGCGCTCCGCCTCGAGGATGCGATCGGCGCCCCGCCCTTCGCCTACAAGCAGGCGACGCCTCAGATCTCGGCCGAGGTCTCCTACCTCGCGAGCGACGTGACGCCCGAGGTCCTCAAGGTCTACGGCAAGGCGCGGGCGAACGTCGAGAAGAAGACGATGAGCGGCCTCGTCGCCGCGCTCGGCCAGCTCAAGTACGTGACGGACGAGGCGCCCGGGTTCGCTCCGGGCCAGTTCCTCCTCGCGAAGTGCGTCCTCCACTTCAAGCGGCGCGCGTTCGCCCTCGAGTGCTTGAACGAGGCCGTCACCTCGGCGGGCGGCTTCGCGGAGGCGCTCGCGCTCCGCGCGCGCGTCCTCGCCGAGCTCCGCCGCTTCGAGGAGGCGAACGCCGACGTGAAGAAGGCCCTCGAGTGGCGGCCCGACCTCGCCGCCGTCCACGCCGAGGCCGGCGAGCTCGCCCTCTCCGAGCAGCGCCTGACCGACGCGCGCGACGAGCTCGAGCTCGCCTTCGCGCTCGACCCGCGCGACGAGGACACCGAGACCCTGGCCACGCTCGTCAACCACTCCGTGGACGGGCCACCGTGGGAGAAGCCGACGGTCGTCGAGACCGACCACTACGTCTGGCGCTCGAACCTGAGGAAGGAGCGCGTGGCGCAGCTCGCGGACCTCCTCGAGCAGGTGCGGCCGATCTACGAGAAGTCCCTCGGGATCACCGCGACCAAGGAGAAGCGGAAGAGCGCCGTGCTCCTCTTCGACTCGCTCGAGAGCTTCCAGAGCTACAACCAGATCGCGATCAAGAGCGGCCTCCCCGACGCGGCGATCGGCGTCTTCTTCCCGCTCACGAAGGAGCTCCAGATCTTCGATGCCATGGAGGACCCCACCGGCATGAAGACGAGCGCGATCGGCTTCCACGAGGGCTTCCACCAGTGGTTCGACCGCCTCGCGGAGACGGACACCGTCCCCTACTGGGCGAACGAGGGTCTCGGCGACTACTTCGGCGGCGCCAAGCTCGACACGGGGATCCTCCGCGTCGGGCAGATCCAGAAGGGCCGCCTCCTGACCCTGTTCCAGCTCGGCGCGATCCCGATCGACGACCTCATGAACGACGACGGCCGGAACTTCATGGCCAACGGCTTCCAGCGCTACTCGCAGTCGTGGGCGGTCGTCCACTACCTCATGGAGGGCGACGACAAGAAGTGGAAGCCGCTCCTCGTGACCTACCTCTCCCACCTGAGGGCGGGGAGGAGCCCCGTGAACGCTTACAACCGGACGTTCGGGCGGATCGACATGGATGCGCTCGAGGCCGGCTGGGAGAAGCACGTGAAGGGGCTCGCGCGCCGGGTGATCGCCGGCGGCGGTTGAGGGCTCACTTCGCCGAGATCACGCAGCGGAGCCCCATGTCGGGGTCTCTCTGCCCCGGCCGCGCCCAGTGGCGGTGCGTGCTCTGGAGGTCCATCGTCCCGAAGTTGTAGGACCCTCCGCGGTAGATCCTCAGCTTCTCTTGCTCCGCCTTCGGGTACTTCACGTCGAGCGTCTC
>CAZYLP010000437.1:0-7384 GCA_964648345.1 uncultured Planctomycetota bacterium | reverse complement strand
CCCCCCGCTTCGCGGGGGGAGGAGTCCGGAAGGGGAGCCCCCTCCCGGCCTCCCCCCGCTTCGCGGGGGGAGGAGTCCGTGAAGGGCGCGCTCCTCGGTCGCAGGGAGCGAGCGCGAAGTGGCAGAGGACCGCCAGGGGCACGAAGACCCCGACGGCGACGAGGGCTCGCCGGCCGAAGGACAAGGCACTTTTCTCCACTCGTCTCGTGAGGGCAAGTTCCTTGCCCACTCAAGCCGAGCGCTCCGCGTCCTCGCGAGCCTACGGGTTACGCCGACTCACTCCGCCCGAGATCCCTGCCCGGGCGCGGGCACGAGCCCCCTCCGCGCGCGGCGATCTCCGAGATTTGGGAGTCGCGGCGCGGCTACCCCGCGCAATCCTTGCAGAGGAACTTGCCGTCCCGCTCGATCACGTCGCCGCGCTCGACGACGGCGCGCGGGAGGATGAGGCCGCAATTCGCGCAGACCTTGAGCCGCTGCGCCCCGAGAGCGCACTTCTCGCAGATCCGCTTGGAGCCGCCCGCGGAGATCGACTTGTCGGCCGGGCCGAGCGGCTTCGAGCAGCCCGCGCAGGCCTTCCCGGCGCGGATCGGTCCGGTGCACCCCGAGCCGAGGAGCCGCGCGCCGACGCGCTCGGCGACGCCGCTCTTCTTCCAGTGCTCCGGGATCGCGACGTGGCACGCCGCGCAGAACTTCTGGACGGTCTTGAGGACGAGGGGTGGCGGGATCACGGCGATCTTGGCGAGCTTGTCGGACTTCTTCGGCTTCCGCTTCTCGCCCGACTTGCTCTTCCGGCGCTCGCCCGACTTCTTCTTCTTGGGCTCGGCGCCGGGCGCCGCCGCGACCGTGACCGCGTCCGACGGGACCTCCACGGGCACGCCGTCCGACGGGACGTCGAGCGGGATCGGCGGCCCGGCGGCCGTCGAGGCCTCGAACAGCCGGGTCGCCTCCATGGCCCGGACGGCCGCGGCCTCGGCGAGGCGGGCCATGCTCTCCGCCTGGACGCGGGCGAGCTCGGCCGTCGCTTCGGCGGTCAGACCCTCGTGGGCCGGGATCGCGCCGAGCGTCGGGGCGTCCACGCGGATCGCGCCCGAGCGCGCGAGCTCGTCCTCGATGACCGCGAGGGCCTCGGGCTCGCTCATGCCGAGGTCGAGGACGGCCGTCGCGAGGAGCGACCTCTCCGCCGCGCCGACGAGGACGCCGGCCGCGAGGGTCGGGACGAGGATCCGGCGGAGCTCGCCGATCCGCTCCGCGCGGAGCTCGGCGTCGTAGGTGCGCCGCTGCTCGGTGCTCGTGAGGACGCGGAGCCCGCGGCGGAGCTCTCCCTTCACGAACTCGAGGAATTCCTTGTGCTTCGTCGACTTGAGCGCCTGCACCCTCGACATGCGCTCCCGGAACGCGGGCTCGACCTGGTCGGCCGCGAACGTCTGCTCGTCGAGGCCGAGGATCTGGTACAGGTTCGGGTGCCTGATCTCCTCGGGCACGCCGAGGAGCTCGTTCCAGCGGGAGCGCGTCATGCCCCGCCGACTCGCTTGGCGACCTCGCGGCGGAGGGACTCGATGTCGGAGCCCTTGAGCTGGCCGACGCGCTCGATCGTGGCGCGCGCGGCCTTCCCGGTCGCCACGTCGCGCGCCGAGACCTGGACGCGTCCGTCCTCGTCGTACTCGTAGCTGACCTCGATCGCCTGGCCCTTCGGCCGGCCCGGCGGGAGACCGTCCACGAGGAGCTCGCCGAGGACCGTGCACCCCTCGGGGTCCTCGCCGTCGCCCTCGAGCACCTTGATCTGGACGGCCACCTGGTCGTCGCGGATCGTGAAGAACGGACGCGTGCGCTTCACGGGCACGGGCGTCTGCTCGGGGATCAGGACGACGTTCTTCCGGCCCTTCGCGGTCACCACGAGGACGCCCAGGCCGTGCGAGACCACGTCCTGCACCTCGGGGACGCGGCACTCGCCGGGGAGGAGGGGCAGCTCCTCGCCGTGCTCGTCGATGAAGATGTCCACCGTCCCCGACGGCGGCTTCCTCGACTCGGTCGCGTAGAGCCGCGGCATCTCGCCCGACTTCGCCTCCTCGACCTCGAGGGTGCCGCCGCGCGCGAGGAGCGCGGCGTAGGTGCACGCGCCGCGCGCGACCGCCTCCTCGGGGTGGAGGAGGATGAGCGGCTCCTTGTTCGACATGCGCACGAGGAGCGACTTGATCATGGGCATGCGCGTCGCGCCGCCCACGGGGAGCACGGCGTCGATGTCGTCCCAGCCGAGCTTCGCCTTCTCGAGGACGAGCGCGACCTGCGTCTCCGTCTGGTCCACGAGGCCGCGCGTCCGCTGCTCGAGGTTGTCGCGCGTGATGAGGGTCTCGTAGGTGCTGTCGCCCAGGTCCACGCGGACGACGGCGCGGGTCGTCTCGGTGAGCGCGATCTTGGCGCGCTCGCACTCGGCGCGGAGGAGCGTGAGGCGGCGCTCGTCCTCGCGGGGGTCCACCGCGACGCGCTCGTAGATCCGCTCCGCGACGAGGTTGAGGAGCTCGTCGTCCCAGTCCTTGCCGCCGAGGCGCTTCTCGCCGGCCGTGGCGAGCACCTTCACGCGGCCCTTCTCGAGCTCGACGATCGTCACGTCGAACGTGCCGCCGCCCAGGTCGTAGACGAGGGCGCGCCGCCGGCCGTCCGTCCGCGTCGAGGGGTCGAGGCCGTAGGCGAGGGCCGCGGCGGTGGGCTCGTTGAGCGCGCGCGCCGTCTCGATCCCCGCGATCCGCGCCGCGTCGAGGGTCGCGCCGCGCTCGAGGTCGCCGAACCACGCCGGGACCGTGATGACCGCGTCCGTCACCGGCCCGACCGTCGGGGCGGCGTCGTGGACGAGGCGCCGGAGCACGAACGACGAGAGGAGGACGGGCGTGAGCTTGAGCCCGTCCACCGTGCGCTCCCAGTGCGGGTCGCCCATGTCGCGCTTGAAGTGCTCGAAGAAGCGCGACGGCTCCTTGACCGCGGCGAGGCGGGCGACCTGGCCGACCTCGATGTTGCCCCCCTTCACGACGAAGACGCACGACTGGAGGAGGCGGCCGCTCCGGCCCTCGAGGACGCGGACGTCCTCGGGCCCCTCGGCGTAGGCGAGGAGGCTGTTGGTCGTGCCGAGGTCTATCCCGACGGCCGGGCGCGCCAAGGGCGCCAAATTAAATCCAACCGTGCGTGACGGAAGCCCCCAGCGGACCACCAAATCAAGCCGCCCCGCCCAGACCGGAGGCCCCTCAGTGCCCAGCCAGACGGACATCGACTTCGGGCAGATCGCCGTCCAGAACAAGCTCATCACCAAGAAGCAGCTCGACGAGGCCATCGAAGCGCTCGAGAAGCTCGAGAAGCAGCTCAAGGGCAAGAAGGGCAAGAAGAAGCCGCGCCTCGTGGACGTGCTCGTCCAGAAGAAGTTCCTGGACGGCGTGCAGGCCGCGAGCGTCGAGAAGGCGCGCAACTACCGCCAGCGGCGGATCGAGGACAAGCTCTACGCGCGGATCGCGCTCAAGAGCAAGTTCGTCAAGCAGAAGATCATCGAGAAGGGCCTCGAGGCCCAGAAGAAGAACTACATGGGCGGCAAGGAAGCCGTCCGCCTCTCCGAGTGGCTCCTCGAGGAGGAGCACCTCACCAAGGAGCAGGACAAGGCGATCCGCGAGGTCCTCGCCAAGCTCGACGCCGAGAAGTACGTCGCCAAGCGCTCGGGCCGCGTCGCGGCCAAGGCCAAGTCCACCTCGGGGAAGAAGAGCGGCCTCGAGGAGGAGGAGGAGGAGGCGGGCGCGGACGACGACGACGTCGAGGAGCTCGACGAGGACGATGTCGAGGAGATCGACGTCGAGGAGCTCGAGGACGACGACGCCGGCGACGAGGACGAGGACGAAGACGAAGACGAGGACGAGGACGAAGACGAGGACGAGGAGAAGGAAGACAAGAAGGACGCGAAGAAGCCGGCCGCGAAGAAGAAGGACGACGACGAGGAAGACGAGGAAGAAGAGTCCGGCCCCCTCGAGCACGACGACGCGGAGGAGCTCGCGGACGTGGACTCGAAGATCGACGTCGAGCTCAAGGACCTCGATGAAGAGCTCGAGGGCCTCGACCTCGAGGAGTCCGACAAGGAGAGCGACGAGAAGAAGCCCGCGGCCAAGAAGGACGACAAGCCCGCCAAGAAGGAAGACAAGACCCCCGAGGGCAAGAAGTCGGGCAAGGGCAAGATCGCCGCGACGGACGACGACCTCCCCGAGATCGAGCTCGGCGACGACGACGACAAGAAGCTCCCGGCCGACTCGAACACCGGCAAGGCGAAGGCGAAGAAGTCGCGGTCCGGCGAGGAGCTCTCCGACCTCGAGGACGTGGACCTCGACGAGATCGACGACGTCGAGTCCGAGGAGGGCGAGGCGGAGAAGGACGACGACGAGGCCGACGAGGACGACGACGAAGACGAGGAGGACGGCGAGGACGCCTCCGAGCTCGACGACATCGACCTCGAGGACGACGACGCGGACGAGGACGAAGACGAGGACGAGGACGGGGACGAGGACGAGGAAGAAAAGAAGCCCGCCAAGAAGAAGAAGTAACGGTGGGCACGAACGCCCTCGAGGTCCGGGAGCTCGTCAAGGTCTACGAGGAGAAGGGGAGCTCGGTCCGGGCCGTCGACGGCCTCACGCTCCACGTCGCGCCGGGCGAGGCTGTCGGCCTGCTCGGCCCGAACGGCGCCGGCAAGACGACGACGATCCGCACGATCGCCACGCTCGTCCGGCCGACCTCGGGCACGGTCCTGCTGGACGGGATCGACGTCACGAAGGACCCGGACGCCGCGCGGCTCCGCCTGGGCTACGTCCCGCAGGAGATCGCGCTCGACCGGCTCCTCACGGTCCGCGAGCACCTCGAGCTCGCCGGGCGCCTCCACCGGCTCAAGGGCGCGGAGGCCCGGAAGCGCGCCGACGAGGTGCTCGCCCTCGTCCGGCTCGAAGAGAAGGCCGCCGCGCGCCCGAAGGCGCTCTCGGGCGGCATGAAGAAGCGCCTCGACCTCGGCATGGGCCTCGTCCACCGGCCGAAGCTCCTCGTCCTCGACGAGCCCACCGTCGGCCTGGACCTCGAGTCGCGGACCGCGGTCTGGGAGTTCCTCATGAAGCTCAAGGCCGAGGGGACGGCCGTCCTCGTCTCCACGCACAGCATGGAGGAGGCGGAGCGCCTCTCCGACCGGGTCGCCGTCGTGGACAAGGGCCGCGTCCGCCGCGAGGGCACGCCGGACGCGCTCAAGGCGGCGCTCGAGGGCGACGTGCTCGAGGTCCAGCTCGTGGGAGCCGCGCCCGACGACAGTCTGCTCGAAGCGGTCAAAGGCGTCGCGGGCGCGAAGCGCGTCGCCCGCACTCGCTCGGGCTTCGAGGTCACGACGGACAAGGATCCGAGAGCTCTCTCCGCCGTCGTGGACTACCTGGGCCAGCGAGGCCGCTCGGTCGCGAGCGCGACCTACCGCCGGCCGACGCTCGAGGACGTCTTCCGGCACGCCGTCGGCCGCGCCTTCGAGGAGGCCAAGTGAGCGGGCAGCTCGCGAGCGACACCTGGGCGCTCCTCTGGCGGTGGGGGATCCACCTCCGCCGCGACATCATGAGCCTCTCGATCGGGCTCATGCAGCCTCTCTTCTGGCTCGTCCTCTTCGGCGGGCTCTTCCGCGGCTACATGAGCAAGAACGCCGCGTTCCTCGCCGACTTCGGCGACGTGGACTACCTCACCTTCTACACGTCGGGCGTCCTCGCCTTCACGATGCTCACGAACTCGGTGCTCGGCGGGATCCCGATCGTCTTCGACCGCGAGAACGGCTTCATCGACAAGATCCTCTCGGCGCCCGTCTCCCGCATGTCGATCGTCGCGTCGCGCTTCCTCTACGTGACGTTCTACTCGCTCCTCCAGACCTACCTCGTCCTCGGCTGCGCCGTGCTCATGGGCGTCCGCTTCGCGGCGAACCCGCTCATCGCCCTCGGCGGGATCGCCGTCTACGGCGCGCTCCTCTCCGCGGGCGTGACGGCGCTCAGCCTCGGGCTCGCCTTCAAGGTCAAGCACCACGCGGCCTTCTTCACGATCACGGGCTTCTTCCTGACGCCGCTCCTCTTCCTCTCGTCGGCGTTCGTGCCGCTCCACCGGCTGCCCGACTCGTGGCGCCTCGTCGCCATCGCGAATCCGCTCACGCACGCGATCGACCCGATCCGCGCGCTCCTCTGCGGCGCGAAGGCGGTCGGCGGCGACCCGAGCTACCTCACGCACGCGGCGGTGCTCGCGGGGTTCGATCTCGTCGCGTTCGTCTGGTCCGTGCACACGGTCAAGAAGCGGCTCGATTAGAACCCTCGAATTTGCAGGAGAAGCGCCGCGCGACACGTTTCGAATCAGGACACCCGATCACTGATGAAATTACGGTGAAACACCCTGTTTCGTATGAAAATAATCAATCCGGCGACTCGAAAGCATCGTTCTGAAAGAATGCCCGCCGACCGCTCTTCTCTACGGTCGGGAGACCAGTCTTGGGACAGGATCCCGGTGGCTTCGCCGCGCGCCTGCAGGCAGCGCTCGAGCACTCCAAGACCACGCAGGCGGCGCTCGCGCGGGCGGCCGACGTCGATCAGAGCTCGATCTCGCGGTACCTCCGCGGTCAGTGCGAGCCCAACCTCCGCCAGTTCCGCTCGATCGCGGTCGCCCTCGGTCTGAAGCCGTCGGACCTCCTGCCGGACGACGAGCGGGTCGAGCCGATCGTCGCGATCCCCTCGTCGGACGAGGAGTGCTACTACATCTTCCGTGGCAACACGTTCCTCGGCGAGTGGCACGGGATCGCGCTCGACATCTTCCGCCACGTCTCGGTCGTCGAAGGGAAGGACGCGCGGCGCCTCCTCGACTCGGCGGGGATCAGCGAGCCCCCGAAGAAGAAGACCCGGAAGTAGCCCGGAGGTCGCGGCGCCTCCTCAGCGGCCGACGGCCTCCAGCTCGTCCGCGTCGAGCGCGGGCAGCGAAGCGAGGGCGCGCGCGGCGCACTCGCGCGCGAAGCCGTCCTGGTCCCGCCGGGCCATGACCGCGAGGGCCCGCCGGACCGGCGCGGCCGCCTCGACCCCCTCGAGCGTCGCGGCCGCGCCCGCGCGGGCGGACGGCTCGGGGTGAGCGAGGAGGAGGAGGAGGCCGCGCGTGTCGCCGAGCGCGAGGCCGACCGAGACGGCGCGCGCGGCCGCGAGGCGGCGGAGCGGCTCGTCGGACGTGCGGTCCACGACCTCGTGGAGCGCGGCGAGCGCGGCGCGCGCCGTGGCGGCGCTGGCATCCGCCGGGAGTGCGTCGATCGCGGCCTTCGCGTCCTCGGCGGCCGGGCAACCGATCGCCGCGAGGGCCTCCTCGGCGCCGCGGCTCGAGCCGAGGG
>CAZYLP010000436.1:491-7390 GCA_964648345.1 uncultured Planctomycetota bacterium | reverse complement strand
GCCTCGGCTTCACGCTCGAGATGGACCCCGAGCTCGTCGTGCCGGACCCGGAGAAGTCGATCGACGAGGGCGCGATCGCGATCTGGAAGTCGAACGAGCAGGAGCAGGAAGGCTGGGGGAAGCGCCTCGTGCGCGCGGTCTGCACCACGCACGGGATCGCGATGGACAAGCCGTGGAGCAAGCTCCCCGAGAAGGCGCGGAACGTCCTCCTCTTCGGCTCGGAGGAGCAGGTCGAGGTCGAGTGGCAGGGGGCGCGCTCGCAGGGGAAGTACAAGACGAAGTGGGAGGGGATCCTCCCCTCGCTCAAGCGTCGCTACCTCCAGACCAGCTCGGAGGAGATGAAGAAGTACTACGCGGGCTTCCACAGCCACCGCCCGTGCACCGACTGCGCGGGCGCGCGCCTCCGCGCGGAGAGCCGGGCCGTCCGCGTCGCGGGGCGAGGGATCGGCGAGATCTCCGACATGACCGTTCGCGACGCCGCGGGCTTCTTCGAGGCGCTCCCGTCCAAGCTCGGGAAGTCGCAGCAGAAGGTCGCCGAGGCGCTCTTGAAGGAGATCCGCGCCCGCCTCCGCTTCCTCCAGAACGTCGGCCTCGACTACCTCTCGCTGTCGCGGTCGGGCCCGACCCTCTCGGGCGGCGAGAGCCAGCGCATCCAGCTCGCCTCCCAGATCGGCTCCGAGCTCTCGGGCGTCATCTACGTCCTCGACGAGCCGTCGATCGGCCTCCACGCGCGCGATGCGTCGAAGCTCCTCTCGACGCTCGAGCACCTCCGCGACCTCGGCAACACCGTGATCGTCGTCGAGCACGACCGCGAGACGATCGAGCGCGCCGACTGGATCGTGGACTTCGGCCCCGGCGCCGGGCGCGAGGGCGGGACCGTGACGGCGCAGGGCACGCCGGACGCGATCCGCGAGGACGAGCGCTCGCTCACGGGCCTCTACCTCGCCGACGAGAAGACGATCCCGACGCCGGAGACGAGACGGCCGCTCTCGGGGAAGGCCGTGACCGTGCGCAACGCGCGGGCGAACAACCTCCGCGGCATCGACGTCTCCTTCCCGCTCGGCGCGTTCGTCTGCGTGACCGGCGTCTCGGGCGCGGGCAAGAGCACGCTCGTGAACCAGATCCTCCTCCCCGCGCTCTCGAGGAAGCTCATGGGCGCGCAGGCGCAGGCGGGCGCGCACGACAAGATCGAGGGGGTGGACCTCCTCGACAAGGTCATCGCGATCGACCAGCAGCCGATCGGCCGCACGCCCCGCTCGAACCCGGCGACCTACGTGAAGGTGTTCGACCCGATCCGCGACTTCTACGCGAACCTCCCCGAGTCGAAGACGTTCGGCTTCGACGCGAGCCGCTTCTCCTTCAACGTGAAGGGCGGCCGCTGCGAGGGCTGCGAGGGCTCGGGCGTGAAGACGATCGAGATGCACTTCCTGCCCGACGTCTACGTCACGTGCGAGGAGTGCAGCGGCCGCCGCTTCAACGACGCGACGCTGAGGGTCACTTACCGCGGGAAGACGATCGCGGACGTCCTCGACATGACGATCCGCGAAGCGCTCGAGATGTTCCGCACGCACAAGCACGTCTCGAAGCTCCTCGAGACGCTCGACCAGGTCGGCCTCGGCTACGTCGCTCTCGGCCAGCCCTCGACGACGCTGTCGGGCGGCGAGGCCCAGCGGGTCAAGCTCGCGAAGGAGCTCGGCCGCGCCGCGACGGGGCGCACGCTCTACGTCCTCGACGAGCCTTCGACGGGCCTCCACTTCGACGACATCAAGAAGCTCCTCGACGTCCTCCAGCAGCTCGTCGAGCGCGGGAACACGGTGCTCGTGATCGAGCACAACATAGACATCATCAAGACGGCCGACTGGGTCATCGACATCGGCCCCGAGGGGGGCCACGAAGGCGGCCAGCTCATCGCGGAGGGGACTCCGGAGGACGTCGCCAAGGTCAAGGAGAGCCACACCGGCCGATTCTTGAAGGAAGCCCTCGAGAGAGAAGGCAAGAAGCTCGGGAAGTCTTCCTCGAAGAACGGACGGCGCGTGAAGACGTGACGAGTTTTCTGCCACAGAGGACACAGAGAGCACAGAGGGCGTCTCGGCGTTCCGTCCGTCTTCGCGAGAGGGAGAGGACGCGAGCTCTGTGCCCTCTGTGTCCTCTGTGGCAAAAATAGAATCGCCAATGACGGTCATCTCGGGGACGGTCGAGAAGGTCGTGTACCGCGGCGAGAACGACTTCGCCGTCGCCCGCATCTCGACCGGAGCGACGACCCCGATCACCGCGGCGGGCCGGCTCGGCGACCTCATCGAGGGCGAGCTCGTGAAGCTCGACGGCGAGTGGGTCGTGGACCCGCGCTTCGGCCGCCAGTTCAAGGTCTCCTCCTGCACGAAGACGGTCCCGACCGGCGCCGAGGCCGCGGAGCGCTTCCTCGGCTCGGGCCTCGTGAAGGGAGTGCGCGGGCGCACGGCGAAGAGGATCGTGGAGACGCTCGGCGCCGAGACGCTCCAGGTGATCCTCGAGGACCCGGAGCGCCTCAAGGCCGTGAAGGGCCTCGGCAAGAAGAAGCGCGAGGAGATCGCCGCGGGCGTCAAGAAGGCGCTCGAGTCCCGCGCGCAGGAGAGCTTCCTCCGCGGGCTCGGTCTGGGGCCGGGCGTGACCTCGCGGATCCTCACGAAGTACGGCGAGCAGTCCCGCCGGGTCGTCGAGGAGGAGCCGTACCGGATCGCCCGCGAGCTCGACGGCGTCGGCTTCGTGACCGCGGACCGGATCGCGCGCACGCGCGGCGTGCCGCGGGACGACCCCGGGCGCCTCGCCGCGGGGATCGCGCACGTCCTCTCCGAGGCGAGCGAAGGGAAGGGCGACTCGTGCCTGCCGCGCGCGGAGCTGATCGCGCGCGCGGCGAAGCTCCTCGGCGTGGACGACCACGGAGCCATCGAGAACGCCCTCGAGGCCGCGCGCGGCGACGGCGCGGTCGCCGTGGATGAGGTGGACGGCGGGGAGCACGCGTACCTGCCCGGGCTCCTGAGCGCGGAGCGGACCACGGCGAGCGCGCTCGCCGCGGTGGCGACGGCGCAGCAGGAGAACGCGAACGCGACCGCGAGCACGATCCCGGGCACGGGCACGAAGCTGACCGAGGAGCAGCGAGCCGCCGTCGAGCGGACCCTGGCGGCGAACCTCTCCGTGATCACGGGCGGGCCGGGCGTCGGGAAGACGACCGTCACGCGGGCGCTCGTGGACGCGCTCACCGCGCGCGGCGAGCGGGTCCTCCTCGCGGCGCCGACCGGCCGCGCCGCGAAGCGCCTCGAGGAGGCGACGGGTCGGGAGGCGAAGACGCTCCACCGCCTGCTCGAGTGGAACCCGCGCGACGGGACGTTCGTCCACGATCAGCGGAACCCGCTCGAGGCGGGGACGATCATCGTGGACGAGGCGTCCATGATCGACATCCGCCTCGCGAGCGCCCTCGCCAAGGCTCTCCCGCGCGGAGGGGCCCTCGTCTTCGTGGGCGACCAGGACCAGCTCCCGTCCGTGGGCGCCGGCAACGTGCTCGCCGACGTGATCGCCTCGGGCGTCGCGACGGTCTCGCGCCTCACCCAGGTCTTCCGCCAGGCGCAGGCGTCGCGCATCGTCGCGAACGCCCACCGCGTGCGCGCGGGCGAGCTCCCCGACCTCGCGCCGCCGGCGCCGGGCGAGCGCGAGGACTTCTTCTTCGTCGAGAAGGACGACCCCGAGGGCACGAAGGACGCGATCCTCCGCGTCGTCGCGGAGCGGATCCCGAGGAAGTTCGGCCTCGACGCGCGGCGCGACGTGCAGGTCCTCGCGCCCATGAAGAAGGGCGCCTGCGGCTCGCAGGCGCTCAACGAGGCGCTCCGCGCGCGCCTGAACCCCACCGCCTCTCTCGACCGCCCACTCTCGGTCGGCGACAAGGTGATGCAGATCAAGAACGACTACGAGCGCGACGTCTTCAACGGAGACGTGGGCGAGGTCGTCGCGCTCGAGTCGAACGGGGAGCTCCGCGTCCGGTTCGATGGCAAGGACGTGGTCTACGACCGCGGCGGCTCGAGCGCTCTCGTGCCGGCTTACTGCGTGACCGTCCACAAGTCCCAGGGCGGCGAGTCCCCCGCGGTCGTGATCCCCGTGCTCCTCGAGCACTGGGTGCTCCTCGCGCGGAACCTCCTCTACACCGCGATGACGCGCGGCCGGAAGCTCGTCGTCCTCGTCGGGCAGCGGAAGGCCCTCGAGCGCGCCGTCTCCAACACCGAGGGCGGCGAGACGCGCCGCTCCCACCTCGCGACGCGCCTGCGCGAAGCGGCCATCGAAGCCCCCCAGATGTAGACTGTGGTCCCTCGATGAACCCGATCCGGTTCTGTGGCGCCTGCGGTCTCGAGCTCCCGGCACAGGGCGACCAGCCCGGTCAGCCGCCGCTCGAGCACTGCCCGCGCTGTCAGGTCCCGGTGCGCCGCCGCCCGTCGGTCGGCGGCGCGGGCGTCGTCGTCCGCCTGGGCGCGAGGGGCGTCCACGAGGTGCTCCTCGTCCGGCGCGCGCCGCTCGCGCGCTGGGGCGCCGGCCGCTGGTGCATCCCGTGCGGCTACATCGAGTGGGGCGAGGACGTCCGGGACGGAGTGCGCCGCGAGGTGCGCGAGGAGACGGGGATCGACTGCGAGATCCTCGAGGTCTTCGACGTCCACTCGAACTTCCACGACCCCGAGCGCCAGACGGTCGGGATCTGGTACCGCGCGCGCCCGGCGGACCCGTCGCTCGACCCCGTCCCGGGCGACGACGTGGACCGCGCCGAGTTCTTCCCCCTCGACGCGCTCCCCGACGAGCTCGCCTTCCCGACCGACGAGCGCGTCCTCGGGAAGCTCGGGCGCGAGCTCAAGGGCATCGAGCAGGCGCGCCTCGTCGCCGAGCTCGAGGCCGCGCGCTCCGACCTCGAGCGGCGCCTCGACCGCCGCCGCGAGAACTACCGCGGCCTCCTCGAGCTCTACACGAACGAGCTCATGCGCGGCGCCTGGGTCAACGAGCTCCTCCTCGGCCTCTCTCGGGCCGAGGACGCGCGCGCGATCTCCGCGCAGGCCGCGACCCACCTCGCGACCCAGCGCGACGTGGACGGCGTCCGGATCTGGCTCCCCGGTCCGCCCGACCGCTGCGAGGTCTGCCCCTGGGCCACGCACTGCACCCGCGAGCGCTGCCTCCACCTCGTCGCGCGCGCGAACAAGCACGCCGTCCCGGGCGAGGAGGAGGGGCCGCCCGACGACGAGCTCCGGATCCCGTTCCTCCGCGGCCTCCCGGCGGCCGACACGGCCCTCAAGAACGCGATCCACTCGGCCGAGATCCCGGGCGCGGGCGCCCGCCCCGGCCGCTTCGAGGGCTTCCCGCTCGACGTGGGCGGCGCGCAGACGGGCGCGCTCGGCCTCGTCTCGCAGGCGCCGCTCGACCAGAACGCGCGCCGCCTCTTCGAGATCGTCGCCCGCCACGTCGCGGCCCTCGTCAGGAACGCGCGCCTCGTCTCGGACCTCCAGTCGGCCAACAAGGCGAAGTCCGCCTTCATCGCGCGGATGTCCCACGAGCTCAAGACGCCGCTCACCGCGATCCTCGGCTTCGCCGAGCTCCTCCGCGAGGAGCGCCGCGCCGCGGGCGACGAGATGGGCGCCGACGGCGCCTCGACGATCGAGCAGTCCGGCCGCCAGCTCCTCGGGATCGTCGAGTCGATCCTCGAGATCGCCAAGCTCGAGTCGGGCGCGATCACGCTCGCCCCCCAGCGCGCCGACGTCGGCATGCTCGCCCGCGCCGCCGTGGACCGTCACCTCCCGCGCGCCCAGGCCTGCCAGCTCGAGCTGTTCATCGAGGACCCGCCGCCGCGCGGCGCCGCGATCGCCTGGTGCGACCCCGCCCGCGTCGAGCGGATCCTGGACGAGCTGCTCCTGAACGCCCTCAAGTTCACGCGTCAGGGCAAGATCACGATCCACATCCGGACCACCGACGACGAGGTCCAGTTCGACATCCGCGACACGGGCATCGGCATCCCGCCCGAGCAGCGCGACCGCATCTTCGAGGCGTTCACCCAGGCGGACGAGTCGATCCACCTCGAGTACGGCGGCCTCGGCATCGGCCTCGCCATCGCCAAGACCCTCGCCACCCTCATGGGCGGCCGCATCTGGGTCGACTCCATGCCGGGCCAGGGCTCGCGCTTCTCGATCGCGCTCCCCAAGACCGCTCGCGCCTGAGCCACGGCGCCTCGCTCAGCGGCGGCGGTGGTCCGCGGCGATGCCGTGGTCCTCGAGGAGGTAGTAGAGCCCGCGGCGGCTGATGCCGAGCATGCGCGCGGCGTGGAGCTTGTTGTTGTCCGTGGCGGCGAGCGCCGCCTGGATCGTGCGGCGCTCGGCCTCGCGGAGAGTGGGGACGCGCTCGGGCGCGTCCTTCCAGGCCGGGTCCTTCGAGGACCGCTTGTGACGCCGGGCCTCCGGAGAGGGGGCGACGTGCGGCCCGGGGAGCGAGCCGACGGCGACCAGCCCCTGGACCGCGTTCTTGAGCTCGCGCACGTTCCCGGGCCAGGGCCGGAGGGCGAGCGACGCGAGGACGCGCGGCGTGAGCAGCTCGGCGACGCGCTCGTCGTCGCCGCCCGCGGCCTCGAGCGCGAACTGCCGCGCGAGGACGGGGATGTCCTCCTTGCGCTCCCGGAGCGGCGGCACGTTGACCGGGATCGAGTTGAGGCGGTGGAGGAGGTCGAGCCGGAAGCGGCCCGAGGCCACGAGCCCCTCGAGGTCCTCGTTCGTGGCGGCCATGACGCGCACGTCGACCTTCACGGCGTCTGAGGAGCCGACGGGCCGCACCTCGCCGTCCTCGAGGAAGCGGAGGAGCGCGCCCTGGAGCTTCGGGCTCGCGGTCGCGACCTCGTCGAGGAAGAGCGT
>CAZYLP010000436.1:0-481 GCA_964648345.1 uncultured Planctomycetota bacterium | reverse complement strand
AGCGTGCCGCCATCCGCCGCGCGGATGAGGCCCATCGCGCCGGAGACCGCGCCCGTGAAGGCGCCCGGGGCGTGGCCGAAGAGCTCCGCCTCGAGGACGCCGTCCGCGAGCGCGCCGCAGTTCACGGCGACGAACGGCCCGCGCCGGCGCTTCCCGTTCTCGTGGAGGGTGCGCGCGACGAGCTCCTTTCCGGTGCCGCTCTCGCCGCGGATGAGGACGCGCGCGTCCGCCGCGGCGACCTTCTCGAGGACCTGGAGCATGACCCCGAGCGAGGCCGAGCTGCCGAGGATGCGGGTCGCCTTGAGGCGCCCGCGGGAGCGCTCGGCCTGCCGCACGTACTCCTCGAGCTGCGCCGCGTGGACGGCGCGCTCCGCGTCCTGGCGGCGCGCGCGGTAGATCAGGCCCGACGCGCCGCGCGCGAACTCGGCGACGAGGAGCTCGGCGGTCCGGTCGAAGCCGCCCTCGCTCGTCTTCCGGTCGA
>CAZYLP010000435.1:0-7408 GCA_964648345.1 uncultured Planctomycetota bacterium | reverse complement strand
GGTCGAAGCGGAACCGGCCCTCGACGAGGTGGGAGATCGCCAGGACCGCCTGGTCGCCCACCTCCTTGCCGAAGGTGCCGAACACCGGCCGCCCGTTCTCGAGCCGGAGCTGGCCGCTCGCCGCCCCCGTGTCGACCTTGAGCGTCCCCGTGGCGCCGAGGGCCGCGAGGCGCTCGAGGATCGTCGAGAGCGGCACGATCTCGACGGCGCCCGCGAGCGCGTCCTGCGCCGAGATCGCGGCCTCGGTCGCGCGCGAGTCCGAGGACAGCTCCGACTCGGGGACGCCCCCGGGCAGGATCCGGTAGAGGAGCGGGACGCCCCCGACCTCGACCTCGTCCCGGTTCTTGAGGACGCGCGTCCCCTTGGGCGGGAGCCGCTCGCCGTTGACCCTCGTCCCGTTCTGGGAGCCGAGGTCGCAGACGAGGCAGGTCTCGCCGTTCCAGCGGACCTCGGCGTGGTGACGCGAGACCTTCGCGGAGGAGAGCTTGACCGTCGAGCCGTCGTCGCGGCCGACCCCCGCCGTCATCCCGGGCGGGAGGAGGACCGGCGCGCCCGCGGGCGGGACCATGAAGCGTCGCTCGTAGTCGGGGACCACTTCCTTCGCCCGGGACGGCGCCGGGGCGAACGAGACACCCGCGGGGGCGGCCGCCGGCGCGGGAGGGATCACTCCCGTCGGCGTCTCGAACCTCGCCTTGCAGAGGTCGCAGAACCGGACCCGCGGGTCGTTGTCGTACCCGCACCTCCCGCACTTCTTGAGCCCGAAACCCATCGTCCCGCCTCGCTGACGGGGCCGGATTCTACCGGAGCGGCTCCGTGCCGAGATGCGCGACGAGGCGGCCGCGGCGCCGTGATCCTCCATTCCGTGGCGGCCGCGGAGTAGCTAGAATCGGCGCCCCCTGAGGCCGAGAGGTACCGTCATGCCCGCCACGATCGAGAACGTCTCCGAGGACACCGCGCGCCTGAGCTACGGCACCTGGCGCCGCCAGAAGGGCTGGAAGCCCCTCCACGTCGTGGACGCCGAGGGGTGCTGGTTCACGGACTCGAAGGGGAAGCGCTACCTCGACCTCTCGAGCCAGCTCATGTGCTCGAACCTCGGACACAAGAACAAGGCGGTCATCGACTCGATCGCCGAGCAGGCGAAGAAGCTCGCCTTCGTCGCGCCCGGTTTCGCGACGGACGTGCGCGCCGAGCTCTCCCGGCTCCTCCTCGAGGTGCTCCCGGCCGGGCTGACGAAGTTCTTCTACACGACCTCCGGCACCGAGGCGAACGAGGCCGCGATCAAGATCGCCCGCGCATACACGGGCAAGTACAAGATCATCTCGCGCTACACGAGCTACCACGGCTCGACGGCCGCCTCGATCGCGTGCACGGGCGACCTGCGCCGCTGGTCGGTCGAGCCCGCGGGCAAGGTGGACGGCGTCATCTTCGCGCCGGACGCCGACTGCCGCCGCTGCCCCCTCGGCAAGAAGCACCCCGAGTGCTCGACCGCGTGCGCCGACTACCTGCAGTACATGATCGAGCACGAGTCGAACGTCGCCGCGGTGATCGTCGAGCCGATCGTCGGCACGAACGGCGTCATCGTGCCGCCGAAGGAGTACATGCCGCGGCTCGCCGAGATCTGCAAGAAGAACGGCGTCCTCCTCATCGCGGACGAGGTCATGACGGGCTGGGGCCGCACGGGCGCCTGGTTCGCCGTGGACAACTGGGGCGTCAAGCCCGACATCCTCTGCACCGCGAAGGGCATCACGGGCGCCATGATGCCGCTCGGCCTCACCGCGACGACGCAGGCGATCGCGGACTTCTTCGACGACAACCTCTTCGCGCACGGCCACACCTACGAGGCGCACCCGATCACGCTCGCGCCCGCGGTCGCCGCGATCGCGGAGTACCGCCGCCTCGACCTGATCAACCGCGCCAAGAAGGTCGGCGAGCAGCTCGGCTCGCGCTTGAAGGACCTCGCCGCGAAGCACCCGTCGGTCGGCGACGTGCGCGGCATGGGCCTCTTCTGGGCGGTCGAGCTCGTGAAGGAGAAGGGGACGACGACCCCCTTCAACACCGCGCGCGACAAGTTCGAGGGGAAGAAGCTGACGGTGGACTCGGTGACGGCGGACCTCATGGCCCGCGGCGTCTACTGCGTCGGCTGGATCAGCCACCTCGTCATCGCGCCGCCGCTCATCATCAACGACCAGGAGATCGACCACGCGATCAAGGCGCTCGACGAGGCGCTCAAGATCGCGGACGCCGCGATGACCGCGAAGTAGCAGCGGTCACGAGGTGACGGTCAATCGGCGTCGACCTCGATGAAGTCGACGTAGCCGATCAGCATCTCCTGCCACGTCTGTTGCCCGAACTTGACGGCCTTCGTCGGGTCCGGGTTGGCGGGGTTGTTCGCGGAGTTGTCGTAGTGGACGAAGACCTTGATCTTCGTACCCTTCTTGACGATCCGCGGCTCCTTCAAGCGGTAGCAGGTCTGCCAGTTGAAGTCGTACTCCGGGACGTCGAGGAGGACCTCCTCCGCCTTCGTCTCCGGGTCGATCGCGACGTACTTGAAGGCCTTCCCCCGCACGTGGGTGTGCGGGAGGAAGCTCAGGATCTTCGCGTCGTTCTCGAAGGTGTAGCTCGCGGTCTCGAGGTGGTTCGGCGCGCCCGCGGGGATCTTGATCTTCGTGTTGACGATCCCGCGCGTGATGATCTCCTGCGTGACGGGCTTCTTCGCGAAGACGATGCCGATCGAGGTCTGGTCCTCGAGCTCCTTCCCCGTCGCGGCGTAGTGGATCTGGAAGATGAAGCGCGCCCCGGCGGGGAGCTTCTTCGCGATGCCCTCGGGGAAGATCATGGCGTTCTCGCCGGGCACCATGATCCCGAAGTAGCCGTAGAAGAGGCCGCCGTCGAGCGGGAGCTGGTCCGAGAGCTTCTTCGTCCTCAGGAACACGAGGACGTGGTGGACCGCGGCGCGCGCGCCCGGCCGCACCTCGATCGCCTGGATCCAGCGGTCCTCGGTCAGCCCGGTCGGGACCTCGACGTAGTGGTAGGGGATCGCGCCCTCGGCCTTGACCTTCACGACGGAGGGGATCTTGTAGACGGCGTCCGGCGTGCCGATCCGCCAGCCCTCGGCGAACGTACGCGCGGGCGGCGCGTCCTTCGGGTCGCCCTCGGGCGCGCCCGCGTCCACCCAGCTCCCGATCGTCGCGATCTCGGAGTCGGTGAGACGCCGGTCGTTCGACCACTCCCCGTGCTTGGGGTCCGCGTGCCAGGGCGGCATGCGCCGGTCGGCGACGACGCTCTTGATCGTCTTCGAGTTCGCCTTCGCCTTGTCGTACGTGAGGAGCGAGAAGGGGCCGATCTCGCCCGGGCGGTGACACTCGACGCAGCGCCTCTGGAAGATCGGCTCTACGTCCCTGTGGAACGTGAGACTCGAGGACGCCGTCGTGGAGGGGGAGGGAGCGGGGCGCGACTCGACCCGGCACCCCGGCGCCTCGGTCGCCGCGATCGGCGGCTCCTTCGACGCGAGGAGCGCGTCGACGGCGTCGGTCAGGTAGTTCTTCGTCGCCGCGTCGCGGTGGTATCCGATCCCGTACTGGTCGTCGATCGCGCCGCGGTAGCGGAGCACGCCCTGGACGTCGAGGACGAACGCCTCGGTCGAGCGCGCGGGCTCGAGGAGCGGAGCGAACGTCTTGTCGTCGGTGCCGACGATGAGGATGCGCACGCCCTTCGACGAGTAGTCCTTGGCGAGCCGCTCGAGCTTCGGGCGGTAGAGCTTGGAGAGCGGGCAGTCCGCGCCGCTGAACGCGACGACGAGGACCTTCGCCTGCTCGCGCGCCTTGCCGAACGCCGGGTCCGCGAAGGTCTTCCCGACTCCGACCGACGCGGGCTGCGCGACGATCGTCGGCGCCTGCTTCGTGTCGTTCTGGGCCCGCGCGGGAGTCGCGATGGCGACGAGGACCGCGAGCGAGGCCGATGCGAGCTTCTTCATGACGCCCCCTGCGTGACGTTCCCCACCTTACGCCCAAACCCTGCTGCGTGTTGGCGCCGGTGGCACAATGCCCCGCGTGTTCACGCACGCTCTCAAGCTCGCGGGGTTCAACGCGCCGCTCTATGCGGTCGCGGCCCTCGGCATGGCGGGCGGTTCGGCGGTCGCCGCGCTGGCGCCCATGAACGAAGTCCGGATCGCGGGAGCCCTCCTCGCGCTCGGAGCGGGCTGGTTCGGGGCCGTCTCCTTCCTCGCCTTCCACGCCATGTTCGACCGCTCGGGGTTCCTCGACTGGACGTGGCTCCAGCAGGAGCTGTCCCCTCCACCGAAGCGGTGGCTCCACGTGAGCGCCGGCCTCGAGCTCACGGACGCGCCGATGAGCACGCTCTTCCAGAACGCCGAGGGCGTCTCGCTCGACATCTACGACCCCGTGACCATGCCCGCGCCAGCCGTGGGTCGCGCGCACGAGAAGGCCGGCGCCACCGCGAAGCAGGCGCGCCCGGACGCGCTCCCCGTCGCGGACGGCTGGGCGGACGCGATCGTCGTCACGCTCGCCGCGCACGAGATCCGCGACGACACGCAGCGCGCGCGCTTCTTCGACGAGGTGAAGCGCGTCCTCGCGCCGGCGGGGCGCCTCGTCCTCATCGAGCACCTCCGCGACGCGGCGAGCCTCCTCGCCTTCGGGCCCGGGTTCCTCCACTTCCTGCCCCGCCGCGAGTGGCTCGAACAGACGGCCCGGATCGGTCTCGAGGTCGAGCGGGAGCGAGGGTTCTCGCCGTTCATCCGCGTCTTCACCTGTGCGCGCTGACGACCTGCCAACGTCGCTACCAACCTGCCCCGCAGGAATCGGGAACAGGACTGCGCCAACCCTGGCGCGGCCATAGGCCGCAACGCGTTATGACCTTGGCTCGACCCATGCACGACGCAGCGCGCTGGGGGAGCTGTCTTACAGAATGTCGCGGGTCCTGAGGGTCGTCTCTCTCTCCGTCGTGGGTCTGGTGGGGTCGCTGGCCGGGTGCGCGGAGCGCGCCCCGGAGGCGACGTCGAACGAGTCCTCGCCGCCGGTAGCGAGAGCGCCCGGTGCGCCTCCGGCGCCGGTGGTACCGAAGGCGCCGCCGGCCGCCGTCCGGCCGGCGGCGCCCCCGCTCCTCGCGCCGCGCGAGCGCCGCGCGGTCGTCGTCTCGCTCCGCGCGGGGAGCGGCATCGCTCTCGCCCAGGGCCGGCTCGTCGCGCAGGCTCCGACCGAGTGGGACGTGGCGTCGCTCGACGCTCTCGTCCGCGAGGCCGAGTCGGTCCGGCCCGCGATCCGGATCCCGCAGCCGCTCCTCGCCGCGCTCCGCGAGCGCGCGCCTGGTCCTCTCCCCGACCTCGAGCGGCACCTCGTCCTCCGCGCCTCGCCCGGGCGCGCGGCCGACCTCGCGAAGCGGCTCGCCGCTCACCCGGCCGTCGAGGACGCTCACGTCGCCGAGCGGCCCGCCGCGCCGGCCGAGCCGCTCATGCTCGACAAGCACCCGGACGGCGAGTGGTCGCTCTTCCGCGTGAAGGCGCTCGAGGCCCAGGCCCTCGCGAGCGCGGCGGGCGTCGTCGTCGCGCAGGTCGACGACGGCTACTCGTTCGTGCACCCCGAGGTGCAGGGGGTCTACCTCGAGAAGGAGGCCTACGACTTCTCGGACGTGGACAACCCGACGGTCGTCGACGACGGGAACCTCGACCACGCGCTCTCCGTCGGGTCGCTCCTCGGGGCGCCGATCGACGGGAAGGGCATGCAGGGCATGGCGCCCGGCGTGAAGGTCATCCCGTACCAGTGGACCAACACGGGCGAGTTCCCGGCCGAGGTCGCCGCGGCGAACGCGGTCCTCATGGGCACCGCGCGCGGCGCCCAGATCGCCCTCATCGAGGTCGCGCCGTGGGACGGCTCCATGGAGCGCTACCCGGTCTGCGCGGACGCGCACGCGGCGGCGACGCTCCTCGGCATGACGGTCGTCGTCTGCTCGGGGAACGGGACCAAGGAGCTCACGAAGGAGCTCGCCGTGGACACGGGCTCGATCATGGTCGGCGCGATCGGCCACCAGAACGAGCGCATGTGGTTCTCGAACTTCGGGCCGCGCGTCGACGTGAGCGCGCCGGGCGTGGACCAGCTCGCCGCGGCGAAGCCGCTCGGATACACGAACGAGTTCGGCGGCACGAGCGGCGCGGGCCCCCTCGTCACGGGCGCCGTCGCGCTCATGAAGGGCGCGAACCCCGGCCTCACGCCGCGCCAGGTCCGCGAGATCCTGCGCGCGACCGCGGTGCCGATCGGGACCGACTACCCGATGCGCGGACGCCTCGACGCCGAGGCCGCTGTTCGCCTCGCTCTTGCGACGCCCGCCGACACGTCGAGCCGCTCGCTCACGGGTCCGCGCATCGAGATCCTCACGCCGGCCGTGGCCGCCGTCGTCTCCGTCTCGAAGGCGGTCGACCTGACGTGGAGCGAGACGGCGATCGCCTCGACCGCGACCCTCGCGATCCACGTGAACGGCTCGTACGTGGCCACGGTCACCCCCGGCGTCCGCGCCTGGAAGTGGACGCCGTCATCGGCGGGCGTCTTCCAGCTGGGCGTCTACGCGTCCCTCCTCGGCCAGCCGGTCGCGCAGGACCTGCGCGTCGTGACCGTCGAGGCGGCGCCCAAGCCCTCGCTGGCGGTCCTGACGCCGCCCGCGGGGAGCTCGGTCGCGGCGAACACGACCGTGACCGTGACCTGGTCCGAGAGCTTCCCCGCCGGCGACGCGGGCCACGAGGTCCAGCTCCTCCACCGCGGGGTCCGGCTCGCCGTCGTCGCCCCCGGCGTCGGACGCTTCGAGTGGCTCGTCCCGAACCTGAACGGCGTGATCCCGCTCGACGTCTGGATCGTCGAGAAGATCTCGGGCCGCGCCGTGGCGATGCGCCAGCACACCGTGATCGGGACCGGCGCGATCGTTCCGTCGATCGCGATCACGAGCCCCGTGAACGGCGCGTCGCTCCCGGTCGGTGTCCCCGTGACCGTGAAGTGGAACGAGGTCGTCCCGCCCGGAGACTTCGAGGTCGAGGTCCTCCTCGGCGGCGTGCGCGTGGGCGGAGTCGCGCCCGGAGTCCGCGAGCTCACGTTCACTCCGACCCAGGGCGGACCGGCGATCTGGCTCGCCGTCGCGCTCCGCGACCGCACGACCCACTGGCAGCACGCGTTCGCCAGCGTGAGCGTGCGCGTGATCGGACCCACGCTCGCGCTCCTGACCCCGATCGGCGTCGTGAAGACCGGCGTCCCGGCCCCGATCACGTGGAGCGAGGTCTTCCCCGTGTCGTCGGCGACGGCGACGACGATGATCGAGGTCTGGGAGAACCAGACGAAGCTCGGCGCCGTCGCTCCGGGCGTCGGCCGCTTCGACTGGACGCCGCCCGACCGGAACGGCTACACGCTCCTCG
>CAZYLP010000434.1:0-7416 GCA_964648345.1 uncultured Planctomycetota bacterium | reverse complement strand
CGCGAGCGTCCCCTCCGCGCCGAGCTTCAGGATCGCCCAGTCGCTGCCCGGGAGCTTGCGCTGCCGCTTCGTCTCCCAGCCGTCGCCCATGTTCACGGAGCGGCCCGGCATGATCATGTTGTGCCGCGACCCGAAGAACATGTCGTTGCACGCGATCACGGCGCCGCCGTGCTCGATCGCGGCGAGGTCGATCCGGTTGCCGTGGAAGCGGGAGAGCCGCCGCCAGTCGGGCACGGCCTCGCCGTAGACGCGGAGGCGGGCGACGCCGCCGTCCGGGTAGATGTTGAGCCGGATGTGCGTGAAGCGGGCCTCGCTCTTCACGGGGATCAGGTTCTGCGAGTGGCCCTGGAGGAGCGTGCGCGGGAGGACCTCGGTCCACTTGGCGGCCGCGAGCACTTCCTCGGCGGTCGGGTCGCCGTCGAGCGCGCACGCGTCGAGCGAGCACGCCTCGGGGAAGTTGCCGCGGAAGAAGCTCGTGTTCACGTCGAGCCCGCGGATCGTGCCCGGGATCCCGAGCTTGATGACGCACGAGTCGTGGCCGGGGACGCGCTTGCGGCGTGACTCCCAGCCGTCCATGAGCTTCCCGCGGTCCGTGTAGGCGTGCGGGTCGAACTCGGGGGCCGCGGCCCGGAGGAGGTTCTCCTTGGGCGCGAAGAACTCGTCGTTCGCCCAGAGCGCCGCGCCGCCGACGCGCTCCGCGGCGAGGTCCACGAGCTCCGTGAAGGGAGCCGCGCTCCCACGCAGATAGCGGCCCTGAGGGCCGGTGAAGGACGCCGGGACGCTCCCGTTCGCGAACACCTTCCTGCCGCGGAGGAACGTCGCCTCGACGACGCCGAGGAGCGGCCGCCCCGAGGCGGGCGAGAGCTTGTGCTTGTGGTGGATCGTCGCGGGCTGGGGCGTGAACGTCTTCTCCGGGTGGAAGACGATGATGTCGGCGTCCTTCCCGACGGCGAGGTCGCCCTTCCGGTCCGAGATCCCGGCGAGCCTCGCCGGCGCGCGGCACATCCAGTCCACGAGGCGGGGGAGCGCGATGCCGCGCTCCTTGGCGCCCGTCCACGTGAGCGCCAGCGAGAGCTGGAGCGCGGAGATCCCGCCCCACGCCTCGGTGAAGTCGCCCGTCTCGAGCTTCTTCATGGCCGGCGGGCACGGCGAGTGGTCGGAGACGACCATGTCGAGCGTGCCGTCCTTGAGCGCCGTCCAGAGCCGCTCGCGGTTCTCCTTCTCGCGGATCGGCGGGCAGCACTTGAAGTGAGTCGCGCCGTCCGGCACCTCCTCGGCCGTGAAGGTGAGGTAGTGCGGGCACGTCTCCGCGGTGATCGGGAGCCCCTCCGCGCGCGCCTTCGCGAGCGTCGCGAGCGCGTCCGACGAGGAGAGGTGGACGATGTGGACCCGGCAGCCCGTCTCGCGGCAGAGCTTCACCATGAGCTCGATCGCCTGGTCCTCGGAGGAGCGCGGGCGCGAGGCGAGGAAGGTCGAGTAGCGGTTCTTCGGGCTCTTCGCGGCCTGTGGCGCCGCGGCGTCGATCGGCCCGGGGACCTCCGCGTGGACGAGGAGGACGGAGCCCTTCTTCGCGAGGATCGGCATCGCGACCCTCAGCTCCTTCTCCGTCACGTTCGGGAAGTCGTCGATCCCCGAGTGGACGAGGAAGCACTTGAAGCCCGGGAGCCCGAGGTCCACGAGCGGCGCGAGCTCGCCGTCGTTCCCCGGGATCACGCCGCCCCAGAAGGCGTAGTCCACCCAGCAGCGCGGCGCCGCGGCCTGCTCCTTCGCGCGGAGCGCCGCGACCGTCGTCGTCACGGGGTCGCTGTTGAGCGGCATGTCCACGATCGTCGTGATCCCGCCCGCCGCCGCCGCGCGCGTCGCCGTCTCGAAGCCCTCCCACTCGGTGCGTCCGGGCTCGTTCACGTGGACGTGGCAGTCCACGACTCCGGGCATGACGACGGCGTCGCCGACGTCGAGAGCGCCGGGGGAGGTCTCGGAGTGGGAGCCGATCCTCGTGATGACGCCACCAGCCGTGAAGACGGTCGCAGGGCGGAGGGCGCCGTCGTGGAGGACGCGGAGGCTTCTGATGACGAGGTCCGTGTTCGAATCGTTCATGTTCGGGCGACATGATAAGGAATCGAATCCTGACGTGGAGGAGCGATCCTCACGTCTGAAACGCGGAGACGCAGAGGCGCGGAGACGCAGAGGGGTGGTCAACCACTCCTCTGCGTCTCTGCGTCTCTGCGCCTCTGCGATGAAAAACGAGAGGAACGCTCCTCCACGCTCAGTTCTCTGCGCTACTTCTTCTCGATGATCTCCCCTGATCTCTCGGCTCTCTCGGTGAGCTTCGCGGGCTTCGCCTCGTCCTCCGCGAGCTCGTTCTCGTTCACCGGAGTCGCGAAGACCGAGTATGTCACCTCGACCTCCTCCTTGACCTTGTAGACCCCGGTCACGTCCTTGAGCGGCACGATCCCGTAGTCGCGCTGCCTCACGAAGCGGCGCCCCCTCACCTCGATGCCCTCGGTCGTCACGCGCGCGATGCCGTCGAGCGTGACGGGGTTCCGCCGCCCGTGGATCTCGAGCTGACCGGGACACTTCATCGCCCGGTAGCCGCTCCCGCGCTGCTCCCCGAACTGGACGCCCGAGCCCACGAACGCGATCTCGGGCCATTTGAGGACGTCGAGGACCCACGTGCTCCTGAGGAAGTTGAGGACGTAGTCCGCCTCCTGCGTCGTCATCCGAGGCGCGAGCGGCTCGAGGCCGCGGCCGGGGACGCGAAACTCGACGCGGGTCCGGTCCGGGTGGAGCGGGTCGAAGGCGATCCGGCCCTTCACGTCGTGGGCGAGGAGGACGAGACCCTTCCCGTCGTGGATCTGGCCCTCGCTCGTCACGCGGACCTCGATCCGGCTCCGCGACGCGAGGATCCGGTAGTGCTGCGTCGTCGGCGCGCCGAGCCAGAACGCGGCGGCCATGACCGGGAGCACCGGGATGGCGGCGAAGCCGAGCACCTTGTTGCGGCGCATGCCGGCACCTCCCTGAACCGTGGGGTGCCGGCCGCGCGCGGGTCGCGGCGCGCTACGCGACGAAGCGCAGCGGGATCGCCATCGCCGCCGAGTGCGCGAGGGCCGACACGATCAGGGCATCCCCTCTCGCAACGAGACGGCCAGCGCCGGAGGTGACCCGGAAGACGACCTTCGCCATGTCGCCCGACACGGGGCGCACGCCGTCGATCGCGAGGTGGAGCGCGCTCGTCGCGATCTTCGCCTCGTTCACGATCTCGACGTTGAGACGGATGAGCTTGGCGAGGCCGCCCTCGTTCTCGTTCTCCGCCTCGACGCCCGCGGCGCAGAGCGCGACGAGGTAGTCGGCCGGCCACGCGTCGAGGCGCGCGTAGTCGCGCGGCTCGAGGTCCACCGCGCGCGCGAAGGCGGCGAGCTTCCCCGGGACGGGGTGCGGCCGCGAGCGCACGGGCTCGACGACGCGGCCGACCGCCTCGATGTCGAGCACGCGGCCCGCGCGCTGGACGACCCGCGCGCGGGCGCGGGCGTGCGCGAAGTCCACGGGCGCGATGATGCCCGCGACCCGCGTCGGGAGGTGGTCGTGTCCGATCCCGCGCACGTCGATCACGACGCGCTCGGGGCGGAACCCGGGCGCTTCCTGCCGGATCGCGGCGAGCGCGTGCGCGGCGAGGTGAGCGGGCGGGAGCTGGCCCTCCTCGATCGACTCGACCTCGGACACGGCCTCGAGGAGCAGGCGAGCGCGGGAAGCGGTCGGCTCGAGACGGCGGCGGACGAGGATCGGGTCGTTCATCTCTCTCGGGACCTCCAGGGGGCGTTCGCTCGGTCCGTGCGAACGCCATGCCTGGAGGACTCCCCCGGGGGAGGTCCCCGTCGCGGGAAACGTTTACCCGTCGTCTCAGAAACTCATCGCGTCCAGGGACTGGCCGTTCTTCGAGGGGCCGAGCTTCTCGAGCATCCTCAGGAACCGCGGCGCGAGCTCGCCCGGGCCGGGGTAGCCGCTCGCTTCGCGGACACCGAAGGCCGTCTCGAGCATCTCGGTCTTGATGATGCCCGGGTTCACGGCGACGACGCAGAGCCCGGCGGGGACTTCGAGGGCGGCCGAGCGCGAGAGACCCTCGACGGCCCACTTCGAGGCGACGTAGGGCGCCACGTCCGCGTCCGCGGAGCGGCCCCAGCCGGACGAGAGGTTGACGCAGACGCCGCTCCCTTGCTTCTCCATGACGGGGAGGACCTCGCGGAGGAACGCGACCGTGCCGAGGACGTTCACCTCGAGCACGGAGCGCCACTCCTCGTGGGTGGACTTCGCGATCGGGCGGGGCTCGGTCAGGATCGCGGCGTTGTTGAGGAGGAGGTCGATCCCGCCGAACGCGGCGATCGCCTCCGCGACCGCGCGCTTCGCGGTCGCCGGGTCGGCCACGTCGCCCGCGACGGCGCGCGCGTCGCCGCACTCCTCCGTGAGCTCGGAGAGGCTCTCCGCGCTCCGCGCGACGAGGACCTGGCGGGCCTTCTTCTTGGCGAGGGCGCGCGCGAGGGCGGCGCCGATCCCGCGCGAGGCCCCCGTGAGGACGACCCGAGCGCCCTCGAGCTTCAAGTGGTCTACAGACCCACGAAACGGCGGAGGACCGACATGTAGTCGAAGAAGCTCTCGGGGTCGAGGAACTGCATCTTCGCGGCGCGGCCGAGGCGGACGTTGTCGTACGTGCGGACGACGACGGGCTTCTTCGCCTCGATGCGCTGGTCGTTGATGAACGTCCCGTTCGTCGAGCCGTGGTCGACGATCGTCCACTCGCCCTTCTTCTCGTAGAGGCGGGCGTGGTGCTTCGACACCTCGGCGTCGTTGATCCAGACGTCGTTGTCGCGCGAGCGGCCGACGCAGATCTCGACTTCCTTGTTGGCGCCGGCGCGCTTGGCGATCGGGTAGACGCTCGCCTCGCGGGCCGCGATCGAGGCCCGGCGCATCTTGGCCGGGTCCTGGGCGACGGTGGCCGCGCTCGTGCCCTCGGGGGTCATGCCGCCCGGCAGCGCGTCCTCCATGATCTCGACGGTCACGAGGAACGGCGACTTGTAGGTCGCGACGAACGCAGGCTTCTCGATCTTGTTCTTCGAGATGATGTCGAGGTATGCGCCTATGTTGTCCATGGGCGCCCATATACTAGCTTCTCGCGTGGAAAGATGTTGCCCGGCGCGAGGATGCCGCTCGGGTCGAAGCGGGACTTGAGCTCCGCCATGTCGCCGATCGCCTCGTCGCCGTAGAACCGGCGGAGGAGCTCCTGCTTCGTCGGGCTCTTGCCGACGCCGTGCTCGGCGAGGGGGGCGCCCCCGAGCGACTTCGCGAGGTCGCCGAGCTCGAGGAGCGCCTCGTCGCCCGCCGCGGCCTCGGCCGCGGTCCGCGCGAGCACGTTCGGGTGGAGGTTGCCGTCCGAGATGTGCCCCCAGGTCGCGGAGTCGAGGCCGCGCTTCGCGAACGCGGCGCGATAGTGGCCGAGCATCTCCTCGAGGCGCTCGAAGGGGACGGCCATGTCCCCCGCGACCTTGCGGACGCCCGGGTCCGCGCGCTTCCTCTCCGCGACGAGCTCGTTCACGGTCTCCGGGACGACCTCCCGGATCCGCGCGATCGAGCGGCCGCCGCTCTCGTCGCCCGGGAGCGCGACGCGCGTGGAGTCCTCCGCCCCGTGGGCGGCGAGGAGCGCGCGGAACGCCTCGAGGGCGCGGTCGCGGGCGGCCTCGTCGGCGGGCAGCTCCTGCTCGAAGAGGATCAGCGAGCCGCCGCGCGGAGGCAGCTCGGCGTCGCTCGCCTTGCCGCGCGAGCGCAGGAGCTCGAGCGACGGCGAGTCGATCCACTCGAGCGCTCGCACGTCCACGCCCGCGGGGTCCTTCGTGCGCCAGGTCTCCTCGCTCGCGCGGCGCGCCGTCGCGGTGAACGCGAACGCCGACCGCTCGTCGGCGAAGGAGGCGACGCCCGTGACGACGGCCGCGGGCCTCGGCGCCAGGGCGACCTCGATCTCCGTGATGACGCCGAGCGTCCCCTCCGAGCCCACGAACAGGTCCAGGAGGTCGCACCGGTCGCGCACGAAGTAGCCGCACGCGATCTTCTTCACGTCGGGCGTCCGGTAGCGCGGGACGCCGATCAGGCGCGACGGGCGGCCGGAGGAGGAGACGAGGGCGAACGCCTCGTCCGTGACGTGCTCGCCGCGGCGGAGCGCGAGGACCTCGCCCGAGGTGAGGACGACGCGGAGGCCGCGCACCCACGGCCGGACCGGTCCGTACTTGAAGGTGGCCGCGCCGGCCGCGTTCGTCGCCACCGCGCCGCCCATGCAGCAGAGGTCGTAGGTCGGGACGGGCGGGAACCAGAGCCCGCGCGGCGCGAGCTGCTCGTTCAGGTCGCGGAGCCGGACGCCGGGCCCCACGATCGCCGTCGCGGTCCCGTCGGATGCCGTCGCGACGGCGAACGACGCGAGGTCGTCGAGCGCGAGGACGATGTCGCCGCGCGGCGTCGCGCCCGCGGTGAGCGAGCTCCGCGCGCCCTGCGGGAGGACGCTCCGCGCGTCCCGCTGCGCGTTCGCGAGGAGCGCGGCGACCTCCGCCTCCGAGCGTGGGCGCGCGACGCCCGAGGCCTCTCCCCGCGAGCGGGCCGCGTCCTCCTCGAAGGATGCCAGCACCTCGCGGTCGGTCGAGATCGACGGCGAGCCCGGGTGGCCCCGCGGCGGCTCGGTCCTCACGAGGTTGCCCATGGCCGGGTTGTACTCCACGGCGGTAACTTTTTCCCTCCGCGTGCCGCGCTCGCGCTCACGCCTCGCGTCCGCGAGCTGGTCGCGTCTTTGCTCCAGGCACCGGCATGGCCAGAATCCTCGTCACCGGCGGCGCCGGCTTCATCGGGTCGCACACGGTCGACCGTCTCGTCGCGCTCGGGCACGACGTGGCGTGCCTCGACTCGCTCGAGCCCCAGGTCCACGGGGCGAGCCCGGACGGGCCCGCGTGGCTCAACAAGGAGTGCCGCTACTTCTGGGCGGACTGCCGCGACCCGAGCATGGTCGCGCGCGCCCTCGAGGGGCGGACGCACGTCCTCCACCTCGCCGCGGCCGTCGGCGTCGGTCAGTCGATGTACCAGATCGCGAAGTACACCGACGTGAACGCGAACGGGACGGCGGTCCTCCTCGAGGCGCTCGCGGCGCGCCGCGCGGACATCGAGCGGCTCGTCGTCGCGTCCTCGATGTCGATCTACGGCGAGGGCCTCTACCTCTGCAGAGCGTGCGGCCCGATCGACCGCGCCGTGACGCGGAGCCCGGAGGACTCGACGTTCGAGCCCGGCTGCCCTTACTGCGCCGCGGCGCTCGAGCCCCTCCCGACGCCCGAGGAGAAGGTCATCGAGCCCGGCTCGATCTACGCGCTCGGGAAGTACTTCCAGGAGGTCGCC
>CAZYLP010000433.1:0-7444 GCA_964648345.1 uncultured Planctomycetota bacterium | reverse complement strand
TCGGCAAAGCCGAGCAGCAGCGCCGCTTCAACGAGCGCGCCGCGAACGAGCTGACCGCGTGGAAGCTCACCGAGGAGGACTGGCGCAACCGCGACAAGTGGGACGTCTACACCGAGGCGAACGAGGAGTGCTTCGAGCGGACCTCGACGCCCGAGGCGCCCTGGACCCTCGTCGAGGGGAACGACAAGGCCTTCGCGCGCGTGAAGGTGCTCGAGACCGTCGTCGCCGCCCTCGAGGCCGCGCGCTGATCGCGTGAAGCCCAAGCGACCCGCGCGGACGCTCGTCCGGGTCGCGCGGATCTTCGCCGCGCTCTACTTCCCGACGTTCCACCGGATCTCGCACCACGGCTCCGCGCTCTGGCCCGCGCGCGGGCCGCTCATCGTCGTCTCGAACCACCCGACTTACTGGGACCCGTGGCTCGTCGGCATGGGCACGCGCAAGTTCGTCCACTGGATGGCCTGGGACGAGATCTTCGAGTGGCCCGTGATCGGCCGCGCCGTGAAGTCCTACGAGGCGTTCCCGGTGGACCTCGAGAAGCCGAAGCCGTCCACGTTCCGCCGCGCCCACGAGGTGCTGAAGAAGGGCGGCATGCTCGGCGTGTTCCCCGAGGGCGCGCGCACGTCGGGCGAGCACGGCGAGCTCGACCCCTTCAAGCCCGGCGTCGCGCGGCTCGCGCTCCTGCTCGAGGCGCCGGTCCTGTGCGTCTCGATCAAGGGAGCCCGCCGCGCGTGGCCGAAGCAGCGGGCGTATCCGCTCCCGGGGCCGAAGATCCGGGTGACGTATCATCCGGTGCTCGACACGGCCGAGTTCGAGAAGGAGAAGCCGAAGAAGGAGCGCGAGAGGCTGCTCACCGAAAGAATGGAAGCCACGATCCGGAGCGCTCTCTGATGGCGGCGAAGGACGGCTCGTTCCTCACGCTCAAGGCTCTCCTCGCGGTCGATCTCATCATCGGCTTCTACCTCCTCGTCATCGGCATCGCCGTCGCCGCGCCGCTGCTGATCGGGCCGATCGGGCTCGTCCTGTCGTTCCTGGTGCTCGTCTCGGCGTGGCCGAAGCGGACCTACTTCCTCTCTCCGGGCCCGCTGCTCAGGCCCGAGGAGCACCCGAGGCTCTTCGAGGAGCTCGAGGACGTGGCGAAGAGTCTCGGCGAGGAGATGCCCGTCTCGGTCTACCTCCTCACGGAGACGAACGCGTTCGTGACCCAGCGCGGCAGCCGGGCCGTGCTCGGAGGCGGCGAACGCGTCATGGGGATCGGCCTGCCGCTCTTCCAGGGCCTCACCGTCTCGGAGCTCCGCGGCGTCCTCGCGCACGAGTTCGGGCACTTCCACGGGGGCGACACCAAGCTCATCGCGTGGATCTACCGGACGCGCGTCGCCATGGGCGAGACCGTCGGGACCCTCTCGGGCGCCGCGGGCGGCGAGGCCGCGCTCACGGTCCTCATGCTCGCGCTCTCGTTCCTGTTCTGGCTCTACGCCGTCCTGTTTCTCCGCCTCACCCGCTCGCTCGGCCGTCAGCAGGAGCTCAACGCGGACGCTCTCGCCGCGAAGCTCGTCGGTCCCCGCACCATGGCCTCCGCGCTCCGCAAGGTGAGCGAGACCGAGACGGCCTTCCGCCGCTTCACGCGCAACGAGCTCCTCGCCGTCATGAAGGCCGGCTTCAGGCCTCCGGTGTTCGAGGGTTTCGCGAAGTTCGTCGCCGCCGGCGCGGTCCAGGACACCGTCTCCGATCGTCTCGAGGAGGAGCTCGTGGAGACGAAGAAGAACCCCTACGACACGCACCCGCCGCTCCGTGAACGGCTCGCGGCCTTCGACGAGGCATCGAGCGCTGCCGAGCCCGTCGCGGACGAGCCGCCCGCGCTCACTCTCCTCGCGGATCCGTCGGTCTACGAGCCGCTCCTCCTCACGCACGTCTCGAAGCTCGACGGGCGCGCGCTCGACGCGCTCGAGCCGATCGGCTGGGACCAGCTCGGCGCGCGGATCGTGCTCCCGAAGTGGGAGGCCGTCGTGAGCGAGCACGCGGCCGCGCTCGCGGGCTTCACGCCGTCACGCTTCCCCGAGGTCGCGAAGGACCTCGTCGCCGCGGGCCGCGGCTTCGGCAAGGGCGGCTCGAAGATCCTGAAGCCCGAGGCCGCGGCGCGCGCCGCGCTCGCGACGCTCGGCGCCGCGCTCGGCGTCGCTCTCGTGAAGGCGGGGTGGACGCTCCGCGCCGACGTGGGCGAGAAGCCGGTCGTCGCGCGCGGCTCGACGAAGCTCGATCCCTTCAAGGTGCTCCCACGTCTCGAGAGCGGGGAGCTCTCGACCAAGGAGTGGAGTCAGCTCTGCGCCTCGGCCGGCATCGCGAGCACCGACCTCGGCGGGCTGCGCCCTCAGGGAGGGTAGAAGATGCTCGGGTTGATCGTCTGCGTCTGTCCGGCCGGCGAGACGTAGCTCACGACGCTCCCCGTCGCCGGGTCGACCTTCACGATCGCGCACGCGACGCTCACCGGGTCGAGGACGCTCGGGATCGCTCCCACGTTCACGGTCTCGACGGCCTGCGTGCCCTTCGGGATCGACCGGGAGAGGGGCACGACCTTCACGCTCACCTGGGTCGGCGTCGCCGCGTCGGCGAAGCGGACCTCGACCGCGAGCGTCGCATCGCTCGACGACAGGTCGAGCGGGCCCGTGTTCTCGAACGTCGCCTGGAAGCTGATCGTCGGCGGAGGCGGCGTCGTCGGCACCGGCGGCGGAGTGCCGAAGCCGCCGCCGAACTCGTCGGCCTTGATGGCGAGGAGCTTCGCTTGCGGGACGAGGACGGGCTGGACGACCGGCGTCGTCACGGTGCCGGGGGTCGGGCTCACGGCCGGGGTGGTTGCAGGTGTCGCGCGAGGTGTCGGCGTCGTGGCCGCCGCGGTCGTGAAGCCCGAGCCCGACCCCGAGGAGGAGCGGCTCGCGCCGCAGCCGCCGAGGAGGGCGGTGAAAAGGACAAGTACGAGCGGGCAGTCGCGCATGCGACGAGGACGCGCCCGATGGTTGCTCTCCAGCGGGGCTTCGTCTGACGGGAGGTGCGCATCGCGCACTCTCGCCGTGATGATTGCGGAGGAGCGGCCGGACTCTATCTCCAAAATCCGCTTTAAAAGCGGATTTTGGAGATCCAGTCGAGCGGATTTCGGAGATCCGGTCGACGGTCGATCACCCGGGTCCGTGCACGCGGACGATTCGTCCCACTTCTCGACGCGGTCGCTGTCGGCGCCGAGCAATGTCGGCCAACTTCCCGCGGAACTCGGCGACGGGGAGTGGGTGTCGCCGTGTTCCTGGTGTTCTTGCCGGTGGCGTTCGCGCGCGATGTCGTCACGGTGCCTTACAGCCTCGTCTTCGCCGAGCACGGGCCCCAGCTCCTGTGAGCGTTCGCTAACATCGCAGCCCATGCGCCGCGCCCTGGTCCTGCTGGCGATCTTCTTCCTCGCCCTCTCCTCGACCGGCTGCATCACGTCCACCGCCTACGACCGCATCGGCCCGGGCGCCATCCCGTCGCGCATGCCGTGGGTCGTCACCCGCTGCTCGATCGCGGCGAACGGCTCGACCGTGACGCCGGTCTTCACGGCCGAGTCATCCGGACGCCTGGCTCGGCACTTCCACGGCATCGTGCATCCCGATGGACGTTTCGAGCTCGTCGAGGGAGGCGAGCAGCTCGCTGCGGGCGGACCCGTCGTCGCGCTCGTCGAGCGGGGGCGACGCTTCGAGGAAGGTGTCGAGCTCACGCGTGTCGCCGCCGACGGGACGCCCGGCGCGACCGCCAAGCTCTCGGACTTCGAGGCAGGCCTTCACCTCTTCGAGCTCACGCGGCACTTCCGTGAGATCGTCACGATACGCCTCTACCGCGTCGAGCGTGGTGCCTGGGTGACCGCGTTCGAGGCGCAGACGCCGCCGCCCGACACGACGGGCGACTACGAGCCCGCGCGCGCCATCTTGTTCGCGCTTCTCCTGCCGCTCACGCTCCCGCTCGACGTGATCACCTACCCCGTGCAGATCCTGTTCTTGCTCCGGATGTGATCTCTCAGCCCCTGACCGCCGCCTCGTCCGGCTCGATCCGGAGCGTCAGCTTCTTCCGCGCTCGGAGCACCGCGACCTCGTGCGGCTTCCCGATCGCTTCTCGATCGAGGAGCCGGTGGAGATCGGCCACGCTCTGCACGGGCTTCCCTCCGAGGCCGACGATGATGTCTCCTCCGCGAAGGCCGGCCCGCTTGGCCGGCGAGCCGTTCTCGACGCCCTGGACGCCGACGCCCTTCCCCTTGTCGAGGCCGTGCTCGCGCGCGACCGCGGCCGGGAACAGAACTTCCTGCACCGCGACTCCGAGCCTCGCTCGCCGCACGCGTCCGTGAGCGAGGATCTCGCCGATCACGAAGGACGCCGTGTTCGAGGGCACGGAGAAGCACAGCCCCTGCGCCGGGAAGAAGATCGCCGTGTTGATCCCGACGACGCGCCCCTCCGCGTCGAGGAGCGGGCCGCCCGAGTTGCCGGGGTTCAGCGGCGCGTCGGTCTGGATCACGCCTTCTATGAGCCGTCCGCCGTCCTCGCTGCGAAGAGTCCGCCCGAGCGCGGAGACGATCCCCGCGGTCACCGTGCGCGCGAGGCCGAACGGCGAGCCGACCGCGATCGCGAAGTCGCCGACGCGGAGCGCGTTCGAGTCGCCGAGCGCGGCGTGGGCGAGGCCCTTCTCGTCCTGGAGTCGCAGGATCGCGAGGTCGGTCGCGGGGTCCGAGCCGACCACGTCGGCGAGGAGCGTGCGCCCGTCCGCGAGCGCCGCCTCGACGGCGTGCGCCCCGGCGACGACGTGGCTGTTCGTGAGGGCATAGCCGTCGGGCGTGACGAGCACGCCCGAGCCGCTGCCGCCGCCGCGCTCGCGGAGCGTGCTCACGTGGAGGACGGCGGGCCCGACCTTCTCGACGACCGATGCGACCTCATCCGAGATTCCGCGCAGCAGGCTCATGGGTCACCCTGTGGACTTTTACCGGGAGAAAAACGCGGGCGCCCCGCTTTGCATGCCGGGAGCACGCACTGCTACTTTGGGTAGGCCCAACGGGGTTTGGGGGCGGAGCCCCCAAGACGAACGCCAAGTCTCTGGGACGCGAAGGGATCCATGCCGACGACTCTGCGGAGCATGCCCGCCTTCGTCCGCGAGCTCCGCCTCCCATGGCCGAGCAAGCGGGAGCGCGTCCCCAACCTGACCGACGAGCTCGAGAAGGAGTTCCGCTTCGGTCAGCGGATCGCGAAGACGGACCGCGGCTACTTCATGGGCGGCCCCATCAAGGGCGGCACATCATCGATGTGGTACCCCGCCTCGAAGCAGGACTACCAGGCCTACAAGAAGTGGCGGAAGGTCGAGGCCGTCATCGAGGGCCGCGACGACATGGCCCTCGAGCGGCTCCAGGCGCTCCTCGCTCCGCACGGAGTCGAGCTCGTCACGCGCCAGTCCTCGCGGCAGCAGGACGACGAGCCGTTCGCGGGCTTCGGTCCGCTCTACGGCCTCATGGCCGACGCGCTCGAGGCTCTCCCGCCGTCGCACTTGAAGCGCGCGACCTTCAAGAAGCTCCAGGTCGGCGGCTGGGGCCCCGACGGCGCGAAGGCGAGCGCCTACGACAAGAACGCCGTCCTCATGTACGAGTTCGCGGTGCGCGGCGCGCGCCGGACCTTCGCGGGGCTCTTCCTCCACGAGATGGGCCACCCGCACGAGCAGGCGCTCGACCCGGTCACGCGCGACTGCCTGAAGCGGCTCTACACGACGATCAACGACGCCGACGCCTTCCTCGGCCTCGAGTTCCTTCTCGAGGCGAGCACGCGCCGGCTCCACCAGAAGTTCGTCTTCGAGGAGTTCCTCGCGGAGACGTACCTCATCTACACGGCGTGCGGCGACACGCTCCGGCGCTTCATCGCGTCGCAGAAGAACGACGAGGTCCGCGCCGCCTGGGAGCAGACCTACGTGATCTTCAGGGACACCTTCGACGGCTACGAGTACGAGTAGGAGGGAGCCATGGCCCACACGGTCGTGCGCTTGAAGGGGAAGGTCGACCACGCTTCGCTCGAGCCGCTCGGGCTCGAGGAGAACGCGAAGTCTCCGCTCATCCTCCATTTCGAGGAGGTCGTCTACCTCTCCTCGAGCGGCCTGGCTCACCTCGCGAAGCTGAGCTCGCTCCGCGACGTGAGGCTCGTGGGCCTCTCGGAGCGGGTGCGCGACGTGATCGGGCTCGCGGGCCTCGACCGTCTCCTCCACATCTTCAAGGACGAGGAGAGCGCGCTCGCGTGAGCATCGCCACCTGCGGCAACTGCGGCGCGGCGTGGAACGTCGCCGGGATCACCGGCGTCCCGTCCGTCGGGTGCCAGCGCTGCGGGGCGCAGATCCCGCTCCCCGCCGCGGCGCCCCAGGCGGCGTGGCAGCCCGGGCCCCTCGTCTCGGGCGAGGGGATCGTCGCGAACCCCGCGGACCCCGGCACTCCGATCGGCGAGAACGCGATCCCGTGCGCGCACTGCGGGACGGTGCTCGACGCGGCGGGTCTCCCCGTCGGCGTCGGCCTCCGCTGCGGCCGCTGCGGCGGCGTCTTCGCGCGCCCGAGCGCGCAGCAGCTCGCGGCGGCCATGGGCCAGCCCGCGTACGCGCCGCCGCCGCCGCAGTTCCAGCAGCAGTACCAGCAGCCGTATCAGCAACAGCAGTATCAGCAGCAGGCCCCGCCGCAGATGTCTCCTCAGCAGCAGGCCGCGTCCCGCTCCATGGAGACGTCGGGCGAGCTCGAGCTCTCGCTCAAGAACACGACGCGTTGCCCGGGGTGCGGCAAGGAGTACTACGACGAGGAGCTGCCCGAGCCGGACGAGAAGCGGCAGCTCCGCTGCAAGCGCTGCAAGAAGGTCATGAAGGACCTCTCCGAGGAGGAGGAAGAGGAAGAGGAGGACGAGGAGGAGGACGAGGAGGAGGACCGTCCGGCGAAGAAGAAGCCGCTCATGGACCGGCGCCGGGGTGGCGGCGGAGGCGGCGAGAAGAAGGGCGCGAAGGGCGGCAAGAAGAAGAAGAAGGTCGTCGAGGAGGAGGCGCCCAAGACCGTCATCCTCGACGAGAAGTTCAAATCGGACTTCTACGCCGCGACGCGCGCGGGCGACGCCGACCGCGCCATGAAGAAGTGCCTCGACCTCGTGGGCAACCGCGAGATGCAGGCGAAGCAGATCTTCGACCATCTCTTCGGGATCGCGAAGAAGAAGGGCTGGGTCGGGACGCCGCAGAAGCCGATCCCCACGCCAGGGCCGCAGCCGGCTCGCCCCGGCCCCGCGCCGCAAGGGGCGCCGCGTCCGGGCGTCGCGTCGCCGCCTCCCATGCAAGGCGGGCCGCGGCCCATGCCGTCCTCGGGGAACTACGCGCCGCTCCCGTCGTCGGGGAACTACGCGCCGCTCCCGTTCCAGCAGCCGGCCAGGCCCGCGGGCGT
>CAZYLP010000432.1:5311-7466 GCA_964648345.1 uncultured Planctomycetota bacterium | reverse complement strand
CGCCGCCGACTCCTCCGCCCCCTCTTCCACCGCCCGAGCCCGCGCCGCCGCCGCCTCCGGCGCCTCCGTTCGTCGCGATCCCGGACGAGGAGGCGGCCGCGCTCGCGGCCGAGATGGACGTCCTCCTCGACATGAGCCCCACCGCGGACGCGACGACGCTGAGCGAGGCGCGCACGCGCTTCGAGGACCGCGCCCGGCTCCTCGCGAGTCAATTCCCCGCCGACTCCCGGGCCATCGCGGCCGCGGCGGTCATCCGCCTCGGGGAGGCGAACGCGGAGCACGACGTGCGGCGCGAGCTCGTCCGCGCGCTCCGCGCGAAGCCGGCGGCGCCGCCCTGGGCGATCGAGGTCGCGGCGCGCCTCTCGCACCAGCTCGGCTTCGACCGGGCCGCGGCGGACGTGGGCGAGTCGGCGTTCGAGGACGGCGCGCCTTCGCCCGCGCGCGGGTACTTCCTCCTCCAGGTCTACCTCGAGGGCTTGGCGCCGGTGAGGAACTGCGTGCGCGGCGAGGAGATCGCCCGGCGGCTCATCGCCATGAAGACCCCCGAGACCGCGAACAAGACGCCGGACTCGGGCAACCTCCACCTCCAGATGGCCCACGCTCGTCTCGGCCAGGGAGACCGCCAGGGCGCGGCGGAGAACCTCGTCATCGCGTCCACCTTCACGAGGACGCCGACCGCGCGCGCGGCCCTCCTCGACATCGCGCAGAAGGTGCGCGACGGCGTCATCCCCGAGGACGCCCCGAGCCACAACCCGTCCACGCTCACCATGGCCGCGACCAAGTTCCTCGCCACGATCGCCTCGCACATGAGACGCGGGCTCCTCGACCGATCGAGCACGTCGGCCGAGGCCCTCGCGCTCGAGCACCTCGCCGCCGCGGAGAGGGACGAGGCCCGCCCGGAGCACGCGGCGGTCGCGTGGCTGAACGCCGCCCGCCTCCGCGCGGAGCAGAAGAAGCAGGGGCTCCGCCACGCGGCGCTCGAAGCGGCCTACGGGCTGCCGCTCGACATCCGCCCCGACACGCGCGCGCTCGTCGCGCGTGCCTTCGCGGTCTCGCTCCTCGACGACAAGGACGCCGAGCTCGCGGAGAAGGCCGCCCTCCGCTCCGTCGAGCCGGCGCCCCGCGACGTCTTCGACGCGCGGACGGCGGGCGAGATGGCCGACGGCTGGCTGCTCGTCGCGCGCGCGCGCGAGGCGCGGCTCCTCCTCGGGCCCGCGCGCGAGGCCCTCGAGAAGGCGCGCGCGGTGAGGCCGCTCGACCGGCGCGGGATCGACGAGCTCGCCTCCCGGCTGCGCTAGTTACGTGGTCACCGGCTGCAGGATCTCCCGGAGCGCGCGCACGATCCCGGCCGCCTCCTCTTCGACGTGACGCCACGCGTAGCGGAGGACCGTCCACCCTCGCCGGGCGAGCTCGTTCGACTGACCGCGGTCGTTCTCGAACGCGACACGGTCGGAGTGGAACTGCCGGCCGTCGAGGAAGACGGCGACCGGCGGGTGGCGCCAAGCGAAGTCGGGCCGAGCCAGGTAGTCGCCCTGTTCGTCGTGGAAGTCGACGTTGACGGGAGTTGCGCGATGGCGGTAGGTGCCGGGAGAGAGCGTGTCGAGGAGTTGTAGCCGCGCGCGGGTTTTCCGAAGCTCGCTAGCCGAAGGGACGCTCGTCGTCGTCGTCGCGCCGCTCGCGCTCGCGGCGCCGGTCGCGGTCCGACTTCTCATCGCGGCGGTCTCGCTCGCGCTCGCGGTCGCGGCCGCGGTCCCGGTCCGACTTCTCGTCGCGCCGAGGCCGATCGCGGTCCCGGTCCGACTTCTCGTCCCGGCGAGCGCGGTCGCGGTCACGGTCGGACTTCTCGTCCCGGCCTCGCTCCCGTTCGCGGTCCGACCTCTCGTCGCGGCGGCCCCGGTCGCGGTCCGACTTCTCGTCGCGGCGATCCCGCTCCTTGGGGCGATCGCGGTCCGACTTCTCGTCCCGCCGCTCGTCGCGGCGCGTGCGCGACTTCTCGGGCTCGGGGGCCGCGACGTCGCGGCGGGTCTTCCCCTTCGTCGGGACGATCGGCTTCACCTTGAAGGCGTCGGTCTGGTCGTCCTCGTCGTCCGCCACGTCCTCGAGGCGCGCGGGATAGGCACCGGTCTCGAAGAAGTGGAGTTCGACGAGATGGCGG
>CAZYLP010000432.1:0-5301 GCA_964648345.1 uncultured Planctomycetota bacterium | reverse complement strand
CATCGAGACCGACCTCCGGGCGGCGCCCGTCCTTGCCGCCCTTCGCCTTTCCGTCGGCCTTCTCGTCGCCGTCCTCCTTGCCGTCCTTCTCGCCGTCCTTCTTCTTGTTGCGGCGAGAGTTGATGAAGACGACGACGCTCCCGACGATGAACGAGAGCGCGAAGTAGGGGAGCATGCTCCCGCCCTTCGCGGGGCTCGTCGCGGGCTTGATGAGGCGGAACGACTTGACGAAGGAGTTGAAGTCGGGGCGCTCGCCGTCCTCGAGCTGCATCGAGGAGAGGCAGTACATCCTCTGCGCCGTCGTGACGTAGCCGATCCAGAAGAGCGTCTGGCCGTCCTTGCGGAGGAGCTGGACCGTGAAGCGGTACGAGCTCCCCTCGATCGGGATGCGCGTCGGCTTGAACTCCTTCTTCTGGAACTTCCAGCCCTGCTGCTCCATGGAGCCCTGGGCGCCGGTGAGGAACTCCTCCATGCCCTTCGCGTCGAGCTGCGCGAAGACCTTGTCGTAGACCTGGAGCATGAAGATCTGGGTCTGCTTCGAGTCCCGGCACAGGAACATCCGGACCTCGGGGTGCTTCTCCGTCATGCCCGGAGAGGCGAGCCACTCGAAGCCCGCGGGTCCGTCCGTGATGCAGTTGCCCGACTCGAGGACGAGGGAGCGGCCCTTCAAGAGCTCGAGGGGTACCGGCTCCGTGCCCGGGATCGGATCCTCGGCGCGAGCGGCGGCGGGAAGGATGACCGGGAGCAGGAGGAGCGCCGCGACGAGTACGGCCGACCGCATGAAGCCCTCAGGCTAGCGGGAGATGCCGTGCGCCGCCATCGGCCGCCCGCTACGATGCGCGCGCATGGAAGCGAAGTGCGGCCGCTGCGGCGCGCAGCTGACCTCGTTCGACGGCGCGTGCCCGTCGTGCGGGGCCGCGGGCGCGCCCCGCTCCGCGCGGACGGCACTGGTCGACGGCCTGGAGCTCACCGCCACGTCGGAGACGGTCGCGACGCCGGCGCCGCCGCCCGGCTCGGCCGCGCACAACCTCCAGTCGGGCCCGCCCCCCAAGGTCCTGCCGAAGACCGAGGTCGCGGAGGACCCGCTCCTCGGCTCGATCCCGGTGGACCCGAAGGACGGGAAGGTGCTGGGCGGCGTCAAGATCGTCCGCCGCCTCGGCGCGGGCGGCATGGGCGCCGTCTACGTCGGGCACCACCTCGTCCTCGAGACGACCGTCGCCGTGAAGATCCTCCCCGGCCACCTCGCGGCCGACGAGAGCTACGAGGAGCGCTTCAAGCGCGAGGCGCGCCTCTCCTTCGAGGTCGTGCACGCGAACATCGTGCGCACGCTCCACGCGGGCAAGGAGCACGGCCTCTACTTCATCCAGATGGAGTTCGTGGACGGCACCTCGGCGGGCGAGCTCGTCCGCACGAAGGGCCGCCTCTCCGAGGCGCAGGCGCTCCAGATCTGCCGCGACGCGACGCTCGGCCTCGCCGAGGCGCATCGCCGCGGGATCGTCCACCGCGACGTGAAGCCCGACAACATCCTCGTCCGCCGCGAGGACGGCACCGCCAAGATCGCCGACCTCGGGCTCGCGCGCGTCCACCAGGCGGCGAAGACCGCGCCCGTGATCACGGGCGCCGGGCAGACCCTCGGGACCCCCGCCTACATGGCCCCCGAGCAGATCGAGGACGCCTCGCACGTCGGGCCGCCCGCGGACATCTACTCGATCGGCGCGTCGCTGTTCGAGCTCCTCTGCGGACGACCGCCCTTCGCGTCCCAGACGATCCCGTCTCTCTTCCGCGAGATCCTCGAGCACCCCGCGCCCGACGCGCTCGACTTCCGGCCCGGCCTCTCGCCCGCGGTGCGCGAGATCATCCGGCGCTGCCTCGAGAAGAAGCCCGCCCAGCGCTACGCGCAGGCGGGCGACCTCGCGCAGGCGCTCGAGGCCGCGCTCCCCGGGGCCTCGCGCGAGACGCCGCAGCCGGTCCGCCACCCCGGCGCGCCGGCGGCCCCCGGTCGTTGGGGGGGCCGTGGGGGGCCGGAGGGTGCGGCCCCCCACGAATCAGGTGACAGCTCCAAGCTCACCGAGACTTACCACGCGCCGTCGAGCGCTCCCACCGTCGCTCCGCAGCCGCAGTCGATCGTGGACTACCGGACACGGAAGCGGATCTGGGCCGCCTTCGCGTTCACCGTCCTCGCCGCGCTCGCGGGCGGGTTCTACATCGGCACGCGCGCGCCCGGCCCCCCCGAGAAGAAGGTCCTCCTCTACGGCGTCCTCCCCGACCGGCGCCTCACGACCGAGCGGCTCAAGGCCCTCGAGCCGGTGACGAAGTTCCTCGAGGCCTCCGCGCGGCGCAACTTCGAGCCGTGGGTCGGCGTGAGCTACGACGACAACATCGATGCGTTCATCGCGGGGAAGCTCGCGCTCGCCCAGTTCGGCGGCGCGTCCTACGTGCTCCTCAAGGAGCGCATGCCCGAGGCGATCCCGCTCTTCCAGCGGAACGTGGACCAGAAGTTCCAGTCGATCTTCATCGTCTCGTCGGCGAGCGAGTGCCACAAGCTCGAGGACCTGAAGGGGAAGGAGATCGCCTTCGTCGACGAGCTCTCGACGGCGGGCTACGTCGTGCCGGCGATCGAGCTCCTCGAGAAGGGGATCGACCCCGCCAAGGACATCAGGGTCAAGTTCCTCCACGCGCACGACACGGTCGTGCGCGACGTCGCGGACGGCTCCGCCGTCGCGGGCGTGCTCGACGCGCGCGTCATGGACACGCTCGTCCTCGACGGCAAGCTCGACCGCCGCGCGGTGCGCACCGTCCACACCTCGGCGCCCTTCCCGGACGACGTCTGGGTCGCGTCGCCCTCCCTCGAGCCCAAGATCCGCCAGCGGATCCTCGAGGCGTTCCTCGCCCTCGACCCGGCGCGCGGCGCGGACGTGGCGACGCTCAGCGCGCTGGCGTCGCGCCAGTACACGAAGGCCGAGGACGGGTCCTACGACGACCTCCGCCGGAAGATCAAGCTGCTGCAGGCGCGCGGGCTCCTCCGTAAGTGAGGGTCAGCGGCTACGAGGTCATAGGGCCGATCGGCGAGGGCGGCATGGGGGTCGTCCTCCGCGCGCGGGCCTCCGACGGGAAGCACGTCGCCATCAAGGTCATCAAGCGCGGCGCCCCGAAGGAGGCGGTCGCCCGGTTCTCGCGCGAGCGGCGGCTCCTCTCCGAGCTCGACGAGCGCGCGGGCTTCGTGCCCATGATCGACTCGGGCGAGACGGACCAGGGGCCCTGGTTCGCGATGCCCTTCTACGCGGGCGGCACGCTCCGCGAGCGGCTCCAGAAGAAGGGCGCTTACACGCCCGAGGAGACGCGCGAGCTCGGCATCCGCCTCGCCCGCTCGATCGGCCGCGCGCACGCCCGCGGGATCGTGCACCGCGACTTGAAGCCCGAGAACGTGCTCCTCGACGGGGAGGGCCTCGCGTACATCGCCGACCTCGGCCTCGCGAAGCACTTCGACCTCGAGGCGCCCGGCGCGAGCCGGAGCATGGTCCTCTCGAAGACGGGCGAGATGCGCGGCACGGTCGGCTACATGCCGCCCGAGCAGTGGCAGGGGAAGAAGGAGCTCGGCCCGACGGCGGACGTCTTCGCGCTCGGAGCGATCCTCCACGAGTGCATCACGGGCGAGCCCGCCTTCACGGGCACGACGCTCATCGAGGTCTTCCAGAAGATCAAGTCGCGGCAGGCGGCGCGCCTCCCGGGCTCGATCGGGAAGGTCATCGAGCGCGCCCTCGCCCTCGAGCCCGCGCGCCGCTTCCAGGACGGCGAGGCGCTCGCGAAGGCGCTCGAGGACGTGAAGAGCGAGGCGCGCCTGCGCCAGACGCTCGCGATCTGCGCGGTCCTCGCGTTCGCGATCTGGCTCACGGCGTACCTGCTCAAGGACTCGCGGCCGCACCCTCCCGTGCCGCCTCACGTCCCCTCGCCACCCGTCGTCCCGGTCGTGTCGCGCACGACTCACGGGCCCGCGCGGAGCGAGCCCGCGTGGTGGCTCGAGCTCCCGGACGAGGAGCGACCGGCGGTCCCGCTCCCGGCGGGCATCTCCTTCGGCAAGGAGCCGGGCGAGTACGTGAACGCGAAGGACGGCAGCGTCCTCGTCTTCGTGCGCGCCGGCTCCTTCCTCATGGGCGCGGAGGACCAGGAGGCGACGGGCGAGATGCGCCCGATCCACGCGGTCGCCCTCTCGGCCTACTTCATCGGGAAGTACGAGCTCACGAACGAGAAGTTCGCCGCCTTCGTGAAGGCGACGAAGCGCGTGACCGTCGCCGAGAAGCAGGGCGGCAAGACCTGGAAGGGAGAGCCCGCCGACCACCCGGTCGTGAACGTCTCCTGGGAGGAGGCGCGCGACTACTGCGCGTGGGCGAGCCTGCGTCTCCCGACCGAGGCGGAGTGGGAGCGCGCCGCGGCGTGGGACGCGAAGATCCGCGTCTCGCGGAAGTACGCCTGGGGCGACGAGCGGCCGACCTCGCTCACGGCGAAGTACGCGAACGTCCCCGACGAGTCGCACTTGAAGGCCCACCCCGAGCACGACGAGGTCTTCAAGACGTACGACGACGGCTTCCCGGAGCTCGCGCCCGTCGGCAGCTTCCCGCTCGGAGCGTCGCCGGTCGGCGCGCACGACATGACCGGGAACGCGGCCGAGTGGTGCGAGGACTCGTACGAGGCGGACGCCTACACCACGGCGAAGCGGACCGACCCGTGCGTCAAGAACTCGCTGCCGCCCAAGGTCGCTCGAGGCGGCGCGGCGACGCAGGAGTACTGGCGCTGCCGCGCGCAGTACCGGAACTACCCGTCGTTCCCGCTCGACTACCTCGGCTTCCGCGTCGCGCGCTCGGCGCGATGAGGGCGACCGGAGGGAGCACCGCGGTGCTCAGAAGCCCTGCCGCGCCTTGAGCGCGAGGTAGCGGTCCACGACGGCGACCGAGAAGTCGCGCGGGTGCGCGTCGAGGACGTGGACGCCGCGGCGGGCGATCTCGCCGACCATGCGGCGGCGGTCCGCGTAGACCTCGCGGGCGACGAGCGACTCGTAGAGCTCGTCCTGGTTCTCGGGGTCGCGCTCCGCGACCTCGGCGAGGCCCGGGTCGTGGAGCGAGACGACGAGCGGCTGGTGCCGCCGGCGGAGGAGCGGGAGCGCCTCCTCGAGGTCCTTGGCGCCGTCGGGGTCGAGCACGTCCGTGAAGATGACGACGAGGCTCCGCTTCGTGACGCGCGAGGCGATCTCGGTGAAGCAGCGGCGGTAGTCGACGTACGCGAGCTCGGCCTCGCACGCGTAGAGGC
>CAZYLP010000431.1:0-7491 GCA_964648345.1 uncultured Planctomycetota bacterium | reverse complement strand
GCATCCTGTTCGGCCACGAGAAGGGCTCCTTCACGGGCGCTACCGAGGCGACGCTCGGCCTGTTCCGCTCCGCGACCGGGGGAACCGTCTTCCTGGACGAGGTGGGCGACATGCCGCCCACGCTGCAGGCCAAGCTCCTCCGCGTCCTCCAGGAAGGCGAGGTGATGCCGGTCGGCTCCTCGAAGGCGATCAAGGTGGATGTTCGCGTGATCGTCGCGACGCAGCGGACTCTCGAGGAGAGGGTGCATCACGGGAAGTTCCGCCAGGACCTCTACTACCGCCTCGCCGTCCTCACGATCACGACGCCCCCTCTCAGGGAGCGGAAGTCCGATATCCCCGCGCTCGCGGCGTTCTTCCTCGCCGCGGGCGCGAAGAAGGAGGGCGTCCGCACGCCCGTCCTGAGCCCGGAGGCGCTCGCCGTCCTCATGGCCCACGACTGGCCCGGGAACGTCCGCGAGCTCGCGAACTCCATGTTCCAGGCGTGCGCGAAGCGGCACAACCAGAAGATCCCTCAGAGCGAGCCGGTGCGGCCGGACCACTTCAAGCTCCGCGCCGCGAGCGCCGAGATCCCGGTGCCGCTCCGCGCCTTCAAGTCGGTCACGCGCGAGGAGGCGCTCGACGCTCTCCGGCGCGCGAACAACAACCGCTCGGAGGCGGCTCGCCTCCTCAACGTCACGCGACAGACGCTCTACAACAAGCTCAAGCAGCTCGGGATCACCTGACTGTCCACGCGTGTCAAAGACACCTGTCAAACCGTTGGACAGGTCCGCGCTCCGTCGAGCTTCGAGAGAACCCTCCGCGGATTCATGCCTTGAAGGCGCCGCCAGACGTCGTCCCGTCATTGGCCCGGGAGTTGTTCTTCCTTCTCTCTGGTTACGAGGGGCAATTCCGCTCCTCCTACCAAAGAAAGGTAAGCAATCTCATGTTCACTCCTAGTGGTATGGATGACGACGGCGTCATCCGCGGGATCGAGCTCCGGCTCGATACTGCGATCGCGGGGCTCACCACGGCGATACCCGCGGGGATCACGCAGCTCATGGTGGGCGGCGTGTCCTATTCGGTCGCCGACCTCCTCAAGCTCGCGCACGAGGTGGTCAAGCCGTGGAAGCAGTCGCGCGAGGCCCACGCGGTGATCCGCACGGTGTCGCAGAACCGTGAGGACAACATCGAGCGGGCGGTGACGTTCCTGGCCGACCTCAAGGCGTCGATCGTTCCGATCGTCGGCCGCGAGAGCCAGGAGCTCATGAAGTTCGGCTTCAAGCCGCAGAAGCGGGCGCCCAAGCTCAGCCTGGAGAAGAAGACTCTCCGGGCGGCGAAGGCGAAGGCGACGATCGAGAAGCGCCGGGGCATCGCGCCGCCGACGCTGGCGGCTAATCCGGCGAAGCCGCAGACGGGAACGTCGCGGCGGGCCGTGTAAATGAGGACGCGGCACCCTCGGGTCGGGCCCTCTCGTGCGTGTGGGCCCGACTCGTCTTCAGCGCTTCGCGATCCCGAGCTTCCCCTCGAGCTGCTCGACCCAATGTACCGCGCGGTCGAGCGGGACCGCCTTGAAGTCTCCCTCGAGCTGGTGAGCCTCTAACCAGGCCTGCGCCGCGACGAGAGCATTCTTCATCGTCGCGGCGTCGGCCTTCGTCTTGTCCTTGAGCGTGACCTCCACGACGCGCGAGAGCCGCGGCAAGAGGTCACGCTCGAGTTGCTCGGGTGACATGACCTACCAGCCGAGGATCTTGAGCCGGGCCTTGACCCCGCCGAGCGAGGGCTTGTTCTTGGAGAAGTACTTCTTCATCGTCTCGCGGGCGTCGGTGATCCCCTTCCGGAGCTTCTCCTTGTGCGTCTTGCCGAGGGCGAGGCCGAGCTTCTTGTTCATCGAGTCCGCGATCGCGTCGGCCAGGACGTCGCGCTCCTCCTGGCTCCCGCTCTTGAGGGCCCAGCCCGGCCAGCCGAAGTCGGTCGCCGGGATGTCCTTCGAGAGGTCGTTGTACTGGCTCGTCGGGTCCAGGAAGTCGAGCCCGACGAACTTGGGCGCGGTCCCGCCGACGATGAAGATGTTGTTGTAGTTCTGCACCGACCACGTGACCCCGGGCTCCCACTCCTTCTGCGCCTTGGTGCTCTTCCGCGTGAAGGCGAAGCGATCCTGGCTGCCGAGGAAGAGGTCCGCGACGAGGATCTTCCCGAGGTCCACCATCATGTTCGCGTTCCCGTTGATCGTGCTCTTGTCGGTGCTCGAGAAGCTGTCGCCCGAGACGAGGTTCTGCACGAACTTCATGATGAACCAGACGTAGGTCGGTTCCTTCACGTTCGCGAGCACCTCGTCGTCCCCCTCGGGGAACCCGACCTGGGTCGGCAGGAGCGGCGTCGGCGCGGTCGGCCGGGGAGGCGCGTTCGACGGAGTCGAGGTCTTCGTGATCTTGCGGCGCGACTCCTCGCGGGCCGGCCAGGCCTTCACGGCGGCCAGCTCGTCCGGCCGGAGCATGCGCATCTCGCAGAAGCCCGGGGTGACCGCGCGGAACAGGTCGGCGGCGAACACGAAGTACTCGCGCATCTTCGCTTCCGACATGTTCGCCGTGCCGTCGCCCTTGAGGACGAAGTCCTCGGCGTTGAGCGTCGTCTTGAACACCGGATGCTCGCTGCCGAGCTTCTGGAACCTTTGCCCGAGGATCGTCGGGATCACCACGTCTTCAGCCATTTGAAGTACCCCCCTTGAGCGCAAGATCCTATCAGTCATGCTGTCCGCGTGGAGGCGTCGTGAGCGAGCCGTCGCGGATCAGGCGTGAGGCGACCCTGGGCGTGCTCCTCGCCCTCGGCTGCGGAGTCTGGCGCTTCGCGGCCGGGTCGCCTCCGGTCGCGGTCGAGCTCTGGCAGCTCGTCACCTACACCGGCGTCGCGCTCCTCGCGATCGGCCTCGTGCGCGACCTCTACATCAAGTTCCTCGTGAAGGCCGAGGCGCCGAAGCGAGCGGGCGAGAAGCTCATCTGCTTCGAGTCCCTCGTGGGCGGGCTCCTCGTCGTGAAGGGGCTCGCCCTTCTTCTCCTGGGAGTGACGCGGCCGTTCGACACCGAGATGGCGACTCTCGGGGTCTACCTGGGCGCGCTGTTCGTCGTGAGCGATCTCGTGAAGGACGTGGTCGTCGTCTTCAAGCGCGAGAAGGATCACCTGAACCTGATCCCCTGGTGAGTCCTCGCCGCGGAGTTAGAGTGCCGCCCCGAGGAGAGATCCCGTGAAGATCGGCGCCAGGAACCAGATCATCGGCAAGGTGACGGACATCAAGAAGGGCGGCGTCATGTGCCACGTGAAGCTCAAGGTGCCCGCTTCCGACATGGCGAGCGTCATGACCGTCGAGTCCGCCGAGGACATGAAGCTCAAGAAGGGCGACAAGGTCCGCGTCGTCGTCAAGGCGATCAGCGTCCTCCTCATGAAGGACTGATCGAGGCTCGGCTCAACGAAGTAGCTCGCGCGCCCTCTGACCCCACTTGCCGTTCGGGTCGAGCTCGCTCGCCCGCGTCCAGTCGGCGCGCGCGCCCTCCTTGTCGCCTGCGAGATTGCGCGTCGTCCCGCGGTTGACCCACGCGTTCGTGAAGGTGGGCTCGACCTCGATCGCGATGTCGAGGTCCTCGAGCGCTCCCTGGAGGTCGCCCGAGTTCGACCGCAACGCTCCGCGCGACGCCCGCGCGCGGGCGTTCCTCGGCTCGAGAGCGATCGCCGCGTCGAGGTCGGCGCGGCCGCGCGCCACGTCGCCCCGGCTCCAGTAGAGCGTCCCGCGCACCTGGAGGAGCTCCGCGTTCCTCGGGTCGATGGCGAGCGACTGGCTCGCGTCGGCGAGGAAGCCGTCCTGGTCTCCGTCCTCGAGCCGCATCCGGGCGCGGCTCCCGAGGAGCTCCGCGTCCCTCGGCGCGAGCTCGATCGCGCGCGAGAGGTCCGAGATCCCGCCCGGGCGATCGCCGCCGGCCGCGCGGAGCTCGCCCCGGTTCTCCCAGGCGAGGACGAGCTTCGGGTCGGCCTCGAGCGCGCGCGTGTAGAGGTCCATCGCGGCCTTCCGGTCGCCGAGCGTCGCGCGCGCGGCGCCGAGGTTGAGGAGCGCGAGCGGAGCGCGCGGGTCGAGCCGGAGCGCGTGCTCGTAGTCGGCGATCGCACCCGGGAGGTCCTTGAGCTTCCCCTTCGCGATCCCGCGCACGATGTAGGTGAGCGCCGTCGGCTTCTCGGCGATCAGGGCGTCGCAGTCCGCGATCGCTTCCTTGAGCTCTCCGCGGTTCTCGCGCTCGATCGCGCGGTCGAGGCGCGCCTGCGCGTCCTTCGCGGCCGGCGGCGGAGGCGGAGGAAGAGGAGCTCTCTGGCTCGCTCGTCCGATGAGAAAGGCCGCGACGAGGAGGAGGAGCACGAGCACGCCCACCGCCGCGAGGAGCGGCGCGCGCGAAGGGCCACGGCCCCCGACCGCGCGGAGCGCGTGCTCGAGCTCGCGCGCGTCGCGGTAGCGCTCGAGGGGGTCGCTCGCGAGCGCGCGGAGGACGACGGCCTCGAGGTCGCGCGGGATCTCGGGCCGGAGCTTCCGCGGCGGCGTGAGGGTGCCGCTCGCGATCCGCGCGCTCCGCGAGTGCGGGTCGTCGCCCTCGAACGCGGCCGTGCCGACGAGGCACTCGTAGAGGATCGCTCCGAGCGCGAAGACGTCCGCGCCCGGGCCGACGGACTTGGCGTCGTTGATCTGCTCGGGCGCCGTGTAGCCGGGCGTCCCGAGGAAGACGCCCGTCTTCGAGAGCGCGTCGGGCGTCGCGAGGAGGTCCTTCCCGAGCCCCAGGTCCGCGATGAGCGGCCGCGGGCCGTCGAAGAGCACGTTCTCCGGTTTCAGGTCGCGGTGCACGATCCCGCGCTCGTGCGCCGCGCCCATGGAGCGAGCGAGCGCGAGCCCGAAGCCGCTCGCCGTCGCGATCGAGAGCTGCCCCTTCTCGAGCCTGTCCCGGAGCGTCCCTCCGTCGAGGAGCGGCATGACGATGTAAGGCCCCGCCGGCGCGCGCCCCTGGTCGAGCACCGGCACGAAGCCCTCGGCCGCTCCGAGCTGCGACGCGAGCTTCGTCTCCCGCGCGAAGCGCGCCGCGGCCTCGGGCGAGTTGGTCGCGACGAGGAGCTTGATCGCCACGGCGCGACCCTGGGGAGACTTCGCCTTGTAGACCGCGCCCATGCCGCCGCGTCCGATGAGGGACTCGATCGTGTAGGGCGGGATCTGGAGCACACACGGAGTTTAGTCAGGGCACCTCGAAGACCACCACTCCTCCGAGCGGGTCGCCGACGGCGATCGCACGCCCGTCGGCCGAGAAGCAGAACGTCGCCGGCCGCTCCGCGAGCTTCGCCTCCGCGATCGCTTCGCCGGTCGCGACGGACACGACGCGGAGGACGGGCGGGAGCGGCTTCCTCCGCTCGTTCTCGCTGGGCCCGAGACCGACGAGGAGCGAGCCGTCCGGCGAGAAGACCGCGCTCTCGAGCTTCTCGATCTTGCGGAGGAGCTCTCCCGTCGCGAGGTCGTAGAGGTAGACGCGCGGGTTGCAGTCGAGGACCGCGAGCGTCTTCCCGTCGGGCGAGAAGCGGACGCCCGTGATGCTCGCCTCGAGCTCCTCCTCCGTCACGATCTCGCGCAGCACCCGGTCCGTCGCCACGTCCACGACGCTCACCTTCCAGTGCATCGCCGAGTGCTGCGCCATGGCGACCTTGTCGCCCGCGGGCGAGAGCGCGACGAGCGGCCACGAGAGCCCGTGGGAGGAGACGGCCGCGACCTCCGACAGCGAGCCGTCCGCCGCGAACGCGAAGACGTGCGGCTCGCGGCTGCCCTGCCCGTTGATCGCGACGCGGCGGCCGTCCGCGGAGAACTGGCTCTCGGTGTGGCACCAGCACGTCCACGACTCGCCGTACTTCTTGCCGTTCTCGTCGAGCCAGTCCTTGTGGATCGCGGCGAGCTCGGACTTCGCGGCGGTCTCGCCGGTGCTCGCGTCGAGCTGCGTGAAGACGGCCTCCTTGGCCGCACGCGCGTCCGCGTGCTCGACGCCGTCGATGATCAGACGATGCCCGTCCGCGGAGAAGCGGAGGAGCGACGACGCGAGCGGCCGCTCGAAGCGCCGCAGCAGCCGGCCCGTCTCCGCGTCGCGGAGGCAGATCGTGCGGTCCCTCGAGGCCGAGGCGAGCGTGCGGCCGTCGTTCGAGAAGGCGAGCGCGGTCACCGTCGAGGTGTGGCCCTCGACCTTCGCGAGCGGCTCGCCCGTCACCATGTCGAAGAAGCGGATCGTGTCGTCGGACGCGCCCGTCACGAAGGTCGCGCCGTCCGGGAGCGCGTGGATCCCGACGATCCCGTTCCGGTGCGCTTGCACGGTCGCGCGGACCTTGAAGCTCGCCACGTCCACGAGCGCGACCTGCCCGTCTCCGCGGCCGATCGCGATCGTGCGTCCGTCGAGCGAGAAGGTCGCCTTGCCGCCGAGGGGCAGCGCCTGGCCGAGCTCCTTGCCCGTCGCGATCTCCCACGCGCGGAGGTTGCCGCCGCCGATCGAGTAGAGCTTCGTCCCGTCCTCGCTGAACAGGAAGTCGTTCACGTTGTGCGTCAGGTCCACGGAGCGGCTGCCGTCCTCCTTCGTGACCTCGCGCGTCGTCGAGATCGCGCGGACCTCCTTCCACGTCGTCGTGTCCCAGAGGCGGATGATGTGGCCGTTGAGTCCGACCTTCTGGCTCGGGAGGCGGCCCATGGCGCACGTGACGAGGAGCTTCCCGTCCGGCGAGAGCGCGACGGCCGACGCGCCCTTCGTCGGCTCTCCGAGGTCGTGGAGCACGTCCTTCGCGTCGCGCGTCCAGACCTTGACCGTCGTGCCGAGGCCGCCCGTCACGAGCTGCGTCCCCGCGAACAGGAGCTCGGGGACGTAGTGGTCGTCCGGGTGCTCCGCGCTCGCGGCGATCGGCTCGCCCGTGCGCGCATCCCACGTCCGGAGCCGCCCCGTCGCGTCCCACGTGACGAGCTCCTTCTCGTCGGGCGTGAGCGTCGCCGAGCAGAGCGAGCCCCAGCGGCCGTCCGGGTTCGTCGGGTTCTTGATCGTCACGAGGAGCTTCTTCGTGTCGAGGTCGAAGATCCGCACGGCCTCGCCGTTCTTGGCGTAGAGCCGCTTCCCGTCGCGCGAGACGAAGATCCTGCCGAGCTTCTCCGAGCGGAGGAGGCCGCCGCCCTTGGGCGCATCCTTGAACACGCGCTGGCGGAGGAGCGCCGGCCCCTTCTTCGCGGCCCTTGCCGCCGTGCTCGGAGCGCTCGACGGCACCGGCGCGGGCGGTGTCACCGGCGTGAGCTTCACGTCTTCCTTCGAGGAGACGACGGCGGGCGGCGTGCGCGGAGCCCTCGCCGCGTTCGGCTTCGTGTCCTCGCCGAGGAGCGCCGCGCCCGCGGCCGCGCCGGCGGCGGCGAGCGCGAGGGCGGCGAGCCCGAGCTTCGCGGCCTTCGCGGTGCGCGCGGGGCCGGTCGAGCCCGTGCTCGGA
>CAZYLP010000430.1:0-7500 GCA_964648345.1 uncultured Planctomycetota bacterium | reverse complement strand
CGGCTCGAGCGCGATCGACCTCGAACGCTCCGCGCGGCACTCGAGGCGCGCGCGGCTCTCTCCGGCGCTCCGGGCGCCGGCGGCGCTCGACCGCCTCCTCGACCGCGCGCTCGCTCCCTCGGCGGCGAAGCGGCCTCCCGACGGCACGGCGCTCGCCCGCGAGCTCCGCGACCTCCTCGCCGGCACCGAGGACGCTCCGCGCCTCGACGAGGCCGCTCGCTGGCCCCTCGCTGCCGCTGCCTTCGCGCTCGGAGGGGGCGTCGTCGCGATCGCCGGGGCGCTCCTCCTTCTCCGGACGCCTTCGCCCGCCCCGACGGCGCCCTCGACCCCCGTGGTCCCTCGCGTGCCCACCGCCGCCGCCCCGACGAAGCCGTCGCCGATCGCCGAGGAGGCCGAGAGGGTCTGGCGGCGCGCCCAGCGTCTTGACGCGAAGGGGCTCGACCCGGACGCGCTGGCCGTCGCGCGCGAGGCGGTGGCGGTCCTCGAGCGCGCCGACCGCTCCGCGGAGGCTCTCGGGCTCGACCGCGACCTCGTCCTCCTCGTGATCGACGTGGCGAACCGCGCGCGGGGCGCGGACGACGAGGCCGCGCTCGACCTCGTCCTCCGCCTGGATGCGACCGGCCGCAAGCGTGGCCTCGCCGCCGCGGTCTCGCTCCTCGACGCCGGGCTCGATCGGTCCGTGTCGAGCGAGCGGTCGAGGACCATCCGCGAGTCCTACACGACCCACGCCTGGAAGCGCGCGAAGGCGATCGCCGACCTCCTCGACGACAAGCACAACCCCTCGTTCGACTACGAGAGAGCGCGCCGCCTCGCCATCGAGGCGCTCGACGAGCTCCCGGACGACCCTTACGTCCTCGAGCAGCGCGTGGACGCCGAGTGGGCGCTCGACCATCCGGATGCGGTGCTCGCCCTGAGCGAGGGCAAGGTCGCTCGGCTCCTCGATCGCGGCTACTTCTTCGAGGCGGCGCGGCTCGCCCTCCGCCGCGCGCAGGTCCACGACCAGAGAAAGCACGACCGCGCGGCCGCGATCCGCGAGATCGATGCGATCCCGCCCATCTTCGCGGACGACGACCTCCCGAAGCGGTACGTCAGGATCCGGGACGAGCTCAAGGCCGGCCGACCCTCGGCCGACTCGACCGGCGACTGACGCCCGGAGCGGCTATGCTCCGGGCGGTCCGCGGAGCAAGGCCTTGCTCAGCTACACCTTCCGACGCGACGAGGCACGGCGCGCCCACATCGTCCGGCGCTTCGACCGGGCCGCCACCCTCGTCACGAAGCTCGTGGGCGACGCGACGCTCCTCGCGCGCGAGATGCTCCCGTGGGAGGCGCGCGCCCGGAGGCGCGCGTTCGAGGACCAGAACCCGCTCGTCATGGTCCACGGGTTCGGCGCGGACGTGGGCTCGCTCGGGTTCCTCGTCCGGATCCTCGAGCTCGACGGCTGGCGCGTCTTCCCGGTCGAGCTCGACACGGTGAGCCACCACGTCGAGACGCTCGCGTGGAAGCTCTCGCGCCACGTGAGGCGCGTGCGCCGGCGCACGGGCGCCACGCGCGTCGACCTGATCGGGCACTCTCTCGGCGGGCTCGTGATCCGGTACTACGTCCAGATGCTCGCGGGCTACGAGAGCTGCGACCGCGTCGTCACGATCGGGACCCCGCACTCGGGCGGGACGCTCATGAGCTACGCCGTCGCGCCGCTCCGCGCGCTCGGCTACTTCCCCGAGCGGAGCCGGGGGAAGTCGGCGGACCAGCTCCTCCCGGGGAGCCCGCTCTACGAGCACCTGAACGGACCGGTCTTCCGCGTCGAGAACTGCGACCGCGTGGACTTCACGAACATCTGGAGCCTGACGGACGAGCTCATCGTCCCGTCGTGGACGGCCCGCTTCGAGCGGGCGACGCGGGAGAAGGTCTTCGTGGCCAAGGGCCACCTCGGACTCGTCCTCTCCGCGACCGTGCTCCGCTACGTCGCGGACACGCTCCTCGCTACTCCTTGTCCTCGGGTTCCTTCTCCGGGACCTTCTTCTTGACCTTCTTGGGCTTCTCCTCGGCCTTCGGCGCATCGTCCTCCTCCTCCTTCTCGGAGGGGGTGCGGTCGAAGGAGAGGTGCTGCGACATCTTCTTCTCGTCGCCGTCGCGCCAGGTGATGTCGACCTTCGTGCTGCGCGGCGGGGCGGAGCCGTCGATCGGGCCCTTGAGGGTCGCCTTGATCGTGATCTTGCACTTGGCGTCCGGGTCGTCGGGCGGCGAGTAGTGGATCGTCGCCTTGAGCGAGATCGTCCCCTCGGTCTTGCCGTCCTTCTTGCGGACGTTCTCGAGGGTCGCGACGGCCTTCGTCCCCTCCTCGATGAGCTTCGCCTTCGAGCCCACGTAGTGGACGAGGAGGTCCTTCGGCTCGACCTCCCAGCGGTCGTCCACCTTCATCTTCTCGTCGGGCTGGATCGCGCGGGCGAGGGCGTCCGGGTCCTTGTTGAGGACGCCGGTCACGTCCTTCACGTGCTTGAACGTCACGTGGGAGAGGTCGGCGATCGCGGCCGAGGAGGTGCGGGTCTTCCCGGAGCGCTTGATCGTCGTCGGGCCGCGGCCGTTCGCGCTGGTCCCGTAGCTCGACCCCGCCTGCTGGTGGCGGTAGTCGGCGTTGTAGAGCTGGATCGACTCGGAGGCCGGGAGTCCGTCCTCGTCGAGCGTCTTGATCTCGCGCTTCATCTTCCCGGTGAGCTGCTCGCTCTCGTTGTCGTAGGTCACGCGGACCTCGAAGGCGATCTCCTCGGCGTTGCCCTTCTTGGCCTCGGGGAGGAGCTTGAGGTCGATCTCCTCCGCGTCGTCGCCGGCGAGCGCGGGGGCTGCGATCGCGAGGGCGATCAGGGCGACCGGAGGGAGCATCGCGGCGCTGAAGTGGCGCATCAGAACACGTCCTTCTTGTCCTTCGAGAGCTCCTTCTCCATGTAGTCGCCGACCGTCGCGAGGTTGACGATCGACACGTAGAGCTCCTCCGGGTCGGCGGTCTCGAGGAGCTGCGTGTCCACGAGCTCGAGGCCGCCCTCCGGGTTGATCGCGAAGAAGCCGTGCTTCAGGTGGTAGTTCTTGGAGAGGAGCGTCTTGAAGATGTTCGGGCTCGTCGCATCCGAGAGCCAGGAGGAGCACTGGGTCGAGTAGCGGATCGTGTCCTCGTCGAGCTGGACGAAGACGCGCTGCTTCCGGCCGGTCGGGAGCACGGCCGTGATGGCGACGCCGCCGACCTCGCCGAGCTCCTCGAGCTTGCTCCCGAGCTTGCCCGACACCTGCAGCACGAGGGCGTGAAAGCGCCGGGTCCGCTCGTCGTCGCTCACGGGGGCTTCCTCCGCCCTTATTCGACCCCGGACCGTCACATCGCGCAACGGCCCTCGAGCCATTAGGATATTCAGCCAGTGGAGCCCAAAGAGGAGCTCGCCCAGAAGCCCGCGACGACGCGCGACTCCGCCCGCGCGCCCGTGGTCATCGACCTGCGCGTCGTCGGGCTCTCGCACCGCTCCGCGCCGCTCGAGGTCCGGGAGAAGTTCGCCGTCGCCTCGGGCGCGCAGGTGGACGCCCAGAAGCGCGCGGTCTCGATCCCCGGCGCGCGCGAGGCGGTCCTCCTCTCGACGTGCAACCGCGTCGAGCTCTACTCGGACGCCCCCGCCGAGGCGATCGCCCGCTTCTTCGCGGAGACGGCGGGACGTCCCCTCGCGGAGATCGAGCCCGTCCTCTACCGCCACGAAGGCGCGGAGGCGGTCGCCCACCTCTTCCGCGTGAGCGCGAGCCTCGACTCGCTCGTCCTCGGCGAGGACCAGATCCTCGCCCAGGTGAAGGGCGCCTACGACGCGGCCGCGAAGGCGGGCACCGTCGCGGGCACGCTCCACCCCGTCTTCCAGGCCGCGATCAAGGCGGGCAAGCGCGTCCGCCGCGAGACGAAGATCGGCGAGCGCATGCTCTCCGTCTCGAGCGTCGCGGTCGACTTCGTGCAGAAGGTCTTCTCGGACCTCACGCAGCGCTCGGTGCTCCTCGTGGGCGCCGGCGAGGCGGCGCGGCTCACGCTCGTCCACCTCCGCGCGCGCGGCGTCGCGACGGTGAGGATCGCGAACCGGAGCCTCGAGAACGCGAAGAAGCTCTGCGAGGAGCTGGGCGGCGAGCCCGTCCCGATGGAGAGCCTCGCCGAGCAGCTGGTCAAGGCGGACGTCGTGCTCACGAGCGTCGGCGCGGCGCAGCCCCTCGTCACGGCCGCCGCGGTCGCGAAGGCGGCCAAGGCGCGGCGCGGGCGCTCGCTCTTCTTCCTCGACATCGCCGTCCCGCGCGACGTCGAGCCCGCGGTCGAGAAGCTCCCGGGCGTCTTCGTCTACAACCTCGACGACCTCCAGGCGATCGTTCGCGAGAACTACGGCAAACGGAAAGAGGACCTCGACGCGGCGATCGGCGTCGTCGCGGACGAGGTCGAGCGCTACCTCGGGCGCGAGCGGCATCGCCGGCTCGGTCCGCTCGTCGCCGCGGTCGTCGAGCGCATGGAGCAGACGACGGCCGCCGAGGTCGCCGAGACGCTCGCCGCGCTGAACGGCCTCTCGCCCGAGGCTCGCGCGGCCATCGAGCAGCTCGGCGAGCGCCTCGTGAAGAAGCTGCTCCACGCGCCGCTCACGGCGATCCGTGAGGAGGCGAGGAGCTCGGACGACGACGGTCCGCAGCGCCTCCTCGAGAAGCTCCTCGCCAACCTGCCGCCCACACGCGGGAGAAACGCCCAGTGACCGCCCTCGTCCTCGGCACGCGCGGGAGCCCTCTCGCGCGCGCGCAGACCGACCTCACCCGCGACGCGCTCGGGCGCGCGCGGCCCGACGCGAAGGTCGAGGTCAAGATCGTGAAGACCGAGGGCGACAAGGATCGCGTCTCGCCGATCCAGAACCTCGGGACGGGCGCCTTCACGAAGGAGCTCGAGGACGCCCTCGAGCGCAGGGACGTGGATCTCGCGGTCCACTCGCTCAAGGACCTCCCGACCGAGATCAAGAAGGGGCTCGTCCTCGCGGCGACCCTCCCGCGCGCCGACACGCGCGACGTCCTCTGCTCGCGCGGCCGGAAGAAGCTCGCCGACCTCCCGCACGGCGCGCGCATCGGGACGTCGAGCCCGCGCCGGACGGCGCAGGTCCTCGCGATCCGCCCGGACCTCCGCCTCGAGGAGATCCGCGGCAACGTCCAGACGCGGCTCAAGCGGCTCGAGCTCCCGGAGGACGACCCCAAGGCGCTCCACGGAGTGCTCCTCGCGCGCGCGGGCCTCGACCGTCTCGGCGAGTCGGCCGTCGTCGCCGAGAACCTCGACTCGCTCCTCCCCGCCCCGGGCCAGGGAGCGATCGGCCTCGAGGCGCGCGCCGACGACGCGCGCACGCTCGAGCTCGCCCGCGCGATCGACCACGTCGCGACGAACCACGCGACGCGGGCCGAGCGCCTGCTCCACAAGCTCCTCGGCGGCGGCTGCCGCGCGCCCGTCGGCGCGCTCGCGACCGTCGCGGACGGCAAGCTCCACCTGCGAGCCGTCGTCGCGTCCCTGGACGGCAAGACGCTCCTCCGCGCGGAGGGCGACGGCGCCGACCCTGAAAGCGTCGCGAAGACCGTGTTCCAGCGGCTCGAGTCTCAGGGAGCCGTCCAACTCCTCGGGAGGATCCGATGAAGCTCATGCTCTGCCTCGCGGGCGCGTGCGTGCTCGTCACGTCGGTCGCGCTCGCGGACGACTGGAAGGACGACAAGCTCGGCGTCCAGCTCAAGGCCCCCAAGGGCTGGAAGGTCGAGAAGGCCAAGGACGACTCGCTCGGCGCGCTCGCCGAGGCGACGTTCCAGGGCGACCTCTACCTCACGGCGACGCTCACGCGCGAGGAGGCGCATCCGGAGAAGGCGCTCGCCGCCGCGGCCGACGAGGACGAGGCGATCTACAAGGACGGCTCGAAGAACTTCGTCCGCGAGAAGGACGAGAAGCTCGAGCGGAAGCCCGGCGAGTGGCTCTGGCGCGTCTTCAAGTACGAGACCGACAGCGGGCTCAAGATGTTCTGCGCGGGCCTCTTCGTGAAGCACGACAAGAACCTGTTCATGCTCAAGTTCGCGTGCGGCGAGGAGATCTCGAAGCACGAGAAGGACGTGAAGGCGCTCATCGACGGGTTCCGCGTCGGCGGCAACGACTCGACGTCCGGCCCCGAGCAGAAGCCCCCGAAGGCGGACCTCCCGAAGGGCGACACGCCCAAGGAGGGGTCGAAGCCCGCGGAGGGCCCGGGCGCCGCCTACGAGAACCCGTGGAACAAGTTCGCGGCGGGCTCGTGGGCCGAGCTCAAGATCGTCTCGAACGCGGGCGGGGCCGAGACCGAGATGACGCAGAAGCAGACGCTCGTGGACAAGGGCGCCGAGGAGCTGACGATCAAGGTCGAGGGCAAGATGGTGAAGCCCGTGGCCATGGACATGCCGCCCTCGGAGATGAAGTCCCCGACGAAGGGGAAGGCGGGCGGCGCCGCGGCGGGCGCGCCGCCGAAGGAGCTCGGGAAGGGCGAGGAGACCCTCGAGGTCGGCGGCAAGAAGCTCGCCTGCAAGTGGGTCGAGACCGAGATCGATGCGGGCGGTCAGAAGATGACCTCGAAGGCCTGGACGTGCGACGAGGTGCCGGGCGGCGTCGTCAAGGTCGAGACGAAGGGCGCCAACCTCACGTCGACGATGACCCTCGTCGGCTTCGAGGCGAAGAAGTAGCCGAGGGTCACGGCGGCGCTCCCTCCGGTCGCCCTATCTCTTGCCCTTGATCTCCTCGAGCTCGCGCCGCGCGGCCTCCGCCTGGGAGCCGACCGGCGCGAGCTCGACGTACCGGGTCAGGTCGGCGATCGCGCCCGGGCCGTCACCGGTCTTCGCCCTCGCGCGGCCTCGGATCGAGTAGAGGCCCGCGTCGCGCGGCGAGAGCTCGATCGCGCGCGAGGCGTCGTCCACCGCGCCCGCATCGTCGCCCAGGATCACCTTCACGTGGGCCCGCGTGCCCCACGAGGTCGAGTCTCCCGGCGCGAGGTCGATCGCGCGGTCGGCGTCGGCGAGGGAGCCCTCGCGGTCGCCATCGTTCGCGCGCGCGATGGCGCGCGACTGGTAGGCCGGGACGAAGTCCTCGTCGATCTCGAGGGCGCGGGTCGCGTCCGCGATCTGGCCCTTCCGGTCGCCGCCGCCCCCGCGCGCCATGCCGCGGTTCCGCCAGAGGAGGGGGTTCTTCGGCTCGAGCTCGAGCGCGCGGTCGTAGTCGCGGATCGCGCCCTCGAAGTCGCCGACGATCCGCTTCACGGTCGCGAGGTCGTTCAGGATCGAGGCGTTCCGCGGCGCGAGCTCGGAGGCGCGCTCGAGGTCCGAGATCGACCCCGGGAAGTCTCCCTTGTCCTTCTTGACCTGACCGCGGAGCCAGTACGCGACGGACCAGCGAGGGGCGACGCGGATCGCGCTCGCGAGGTCGTCGAGCGCCGCGTCGAGGTCGCCCCGCTTCGCGTGGACGCGGGCGCG
>CAZYLP010000429.1:1881-7501 GCA_964648345.1 uncultured Planctomycetota bacterium | reverse complement strand
CCTCCTCGAGTCTCCGCCGGTCGATGGGACGCGCGTCGGCTTCGACCTCCCACTCCGAGACGGCCCGCGCGATGGGCGCGAGCTCCTCGCCGCGCGGAGGCGGGGGCGACGGCGCCGCGGGCGCGACCGCGACCGGAGGCGCAGGAGTCGGCGGGCTCGGCCTCGGCGTCGCTCGGAGCTGCGTCCCCGCGACCGCGGCCACGAGGACGAGCCCCGCTCCCGTCGCGAGCACGACGACGCGGCGCCTCGGTCCGCGCGGCGCCCAGGCCTCCGCCCGCGCGAAGGGCCGGATCGCCTCGGCGAGCTCGAGCGCCGAGGCGAAGCGCTCCTCCGGCCGCTTCGCGAGCGCCCGGAGGATCGCCGCCTCGAGCGCGCGCGGGATCCGCGGCTCGAGCGCTCGCGGTCGCGCGGGCTCGACGTAGAGCACGGCCCGCGCGACCGTGACCATGTCCGTCCCGATGAACGGCTCGCTCCCCGCGAGCGCGCGGTAGAGGACCGCTCCGAGCGAGAAGACGTCGCTCCTCGCGTCCGCGTTCCGGCTCTCTCCCTGGACCTGCTCCGGCGCGGCGAAGCCCATCGTCCCGACGAGCGTCCCGCTCCCCGTGATGCTCGGCCCCACCTCCGCGACGCGCGCGACGCCGAAGTCGATGACGCGCGGCCGCCCGTCGTCGCCGACGACGATGTTCTCCGGCTTCACGTCGCGGTGGACGATCCCCCGCTCGTGAGCGAAGTGGACGACCCGCGCGACCGCCTCGACGATCGCGACGCGCTCCGCGAGCTCCGGCGGCGCGGGCGCCCGTGAAGAGTCGAGGAGCTCGGCGAGCGTCTTGCCCGGGACGAGCTCCATCGCGACGTGGAGCTCGTCGCCCGCGAGCACGGCGTCGAAGACGGTCGGCACGCCCTCGTGCTTCAACGCGACGAGCGCGTCGAGCTCGCGCCGGAAGCGCGCCCGGACCTGCTCGACGTCGCGGCCGAAGATCCGCACCCGCTTGACCGCGACGACCCGGCCGAGGGTCCGGTCCCGCGCGCGGAACACGTCGCCCGAGCCGCCCGCTCCGAGCCGCTCGAGCAGCTCGAAGCGGGCGCGGAAGTGCTCGAGCGCTCGCGCGTCCGCCGCGTCCTCGCCCGCCGAAGGGTCGAGGAGCCCGCGTCCGATCAACCTGCGCGCGAGCTCCTCGTGACCCACCGCGTCTCTCCAGCCCGAGGCTACACTCAGGAGTGGAGCCGCTTCCAGATCTTCACGCGGACCGGGAGCGGGAGCGGGACGTGCCCGGGCCCGAACAGCTTGATCCTGTGGCCGCCGTTCGCCTCTCGCTGCGCCTGCTCGCCGATCGTCTCGAGGCCCTGGACCTGGAGCGCCTGCTTCGTCGTCTTCATGCCTTGCCTTCTCGCTCTCTCGCTCGCGACCCCTAGCGGCCGCTCGCACCACCGAGATACGGAGGCGTCGATGCGATCTATCAGGTCTCGCCGGATTTTCGGGATCAGGTCTTCATCACGTAGAAGAGCCACGTGAAGAAGGCGTTGGCGACGATCACGAGGAGGATCCCGCGCACGACCGCGGCGGTCGTCGCGCGCCCGACCTCGTCGGCGCCGGCCTGGACGCGGAACCCTTCGTGGCACGCGATGACGCCGATCAGGATCGCGAAGACGACCGCCTTCACGAGGCCCGAGAGCACGTCGTCCACGTGGAGGGTCACCGTGGTCCGCGAGACGTAGTCGTAGGTCGTGAGCCCGAAGACCTGCGTGCCGACGATGAGCCCGCCCAGGATCGCGACGGCGTCGCACACGAGGACGAGCCCCGGCACCGTGAAGGCGAGCCCGAGGATCCGCGGCGCGACGAGGAACTTGCCGGGGTTCAGGCCCATCGTGCGGAGGGCGTCGATCTGCTCGGTGACCTTCATGGTCCCGATCTCGGCGGCGATCGTGGAGCCCGACCGCCCCGCGACGAGGATCGCCGTCATGATCGGCCCGAGCTCGCGGGTGATCGAGACGCCGACGAGGTCCGCGATGTAGAGGTAGGCGCCGTACCACCGGAGCTGGTAGCCGGAGTTGATCGCGAGCACGACGCCCATGAGCGCGCCGATCGTCGCGACGATCGGCCACGCGGTCGCGCCGGACTTCAGCATCTCCTCGGTCACGTGCTCGAGCTTGAGCCCGCGGCCGCGGATCGGGCCGAGCACTCCCCAGTAGAGCGCGACCTGCGCGATGTAGAGGAGGTCCTTCGTGTATTGCCAGACGTCGATCGCGCCGCCGCCGAGCCGCTCGAGGAAGCTGCCCTTCGCGGCCGCGTGCACCTCGGCCTTGAGGAGCCGGTCGATCCGGTAGAGGCGGAGGAGGTCCGTCACCGGCTTGCTCGCGCTCACGAGCGCGACCTCGATCCCGAGGCCGCGGCCCGTCTCGATGGCCTCGAGGATCGTCGCGACCGCGATCGTCCCGGGCTCGTTGACGGCCGTGAGGTCGAGGCCGATGACCTTGACACGGCCGGCGAGCTTGCGGAGCTCGGCGAGGATCTCGACGCGCGTCTCGGCGTCGAGCGCCGGGACGACGATCGTCGCGCGGTCGCCCTCGACGGTCACGGAGAGAGCGGCCCGCTCCTGGTTCGCGGCGGCCATGGGGGAGCGGTTGTACCCCGGGGAGCGGTGCGGTGACCAGAGAGAACGGTGCGCGCTACCCCTCGTCGCCGAAGAGAGCGTCGAACGAGCCGTGGATCTCCTCGCCGAATCCGGCCTCGAAGGCAGGGAGCGTCGTCCGCTCTCTCACCGCGTCGAGGACCGCGCGAAGCCGCGCGAGCACGCCCTCGAGGTAGAAGAGGATGACCCCGTTCGTCGTCGTCTTCGGCGAGTAGACCGTCGCCAGGATCACGCGCTCCGAGACGAGGTTGAGCTGGATGCACTCGTCGGGTCCGTGGTGGGCGAGGGTCTTGAAGTCCTCCTCGCCGATCATGCGCGCGATCTCGCGCGTCGAGGCGTAGCACGCGGCGACGAGCGCGGAGATCGTCTCGGCGTTCACTCCCTGGAGCATGCCGACCTGCGTGACGAGGTGGCCTTCGAGGTCGATGAGGAGCGTGCTCTGGGAGCGCGTCGAGCGCCGGTAGGTCGTGAGCGCCTTGTCGATCTTCGCGATGTCGTCCTCGTAGAAGACCAGCGCTCGCGTGAGGCGGCGCTCCGGCTCGCTCTCGTAAGGCATGGCTTACTCCCCCAGGTCGTGACGTCGTTCAGAGAGTGCAGACGGAGTGCCGCCGGAAGTGGCCGTCGCCACATGGGGGGGTGGAAACTTCACCCGACTACTGACTCTGTGGGGCAGTCGGGGGTGACGCCGAGTGCGAGCAATACCCACACCTGCGCTCACGTCCCTCGAGGGCCCCAGCTCCACATAGTGAGCGGGATATCCCGCTCACTATGCGTCGATGCGTGGAGGCCAGGCGGATGGCCGAGGAGAGAGCGAGTGCGTCGCGAGATCCTCGCCGCGCTCGCGAAGACCCATCGGCGGGCGGCCCCTCGATGCGCGGAGTGCGCCCTCCGCCCTCGCGATGCCCGCTCGCTTGACGCACCGCTCCCGGCTTACAATGCGCCCTCCACGAGGCATCCATGACCACCGAAGCCGCCGCCAAGGCCCCCAGCTACGTGACGCCCATCGGGAGACCGGTGACGATCCCGCAGCTCTTCCGCGAGTCCCAGAAGCGCGGCGACCGCCCGGCGCTCAAGCGCAGGAACGGCAAGGAGTGGGAGACGATCTCGTGGAAGGCCTACTACCAGGCGGCCACGCGGATCGCGAACGGGCTCCTGAAGCTCGGCCTCCAGGCGGGCGAGCGCGTCGGCATCATGTCGAACAGCCGCGTCGAGTGGTGCTACGCCGACATGGCGATCTCGGGCCTCGCCTCGGTCGTCGTCCCGATCTACCAGAGCGTGAACGACGGCGAGGTCCACTACATCATGACGGACTCGGCGTCGCGCTTCCTCTTCGTCGAGGACCTCGACCAGCTCAAGAAGGCGCACCTCGCGCGCAAGCGCGGCCTCCCGGGCCTCGAGAAGATCATCGTCTTCGACACCGCCGACACCGAGAAGACGAAGAAGGCCGACGTGTCCTTCGAGAGCACGCTCACGCTCGACGAGCTCATCGAGAAGGGCGACAGCTCGGACCCCGCGGCCTTCGAGGAGCGCGGCGCCCAGTCGAAGCCCGACGACCTCCTCACGCTCGTCTACACGTCGGGCACGACGGGCGTCCCGAAGGGCGTCATGCTCACGCACGGCAACGCGCTGGGCGAGGTGGACGCGATCGACGCGGCCGTCGAGCTGCGCGAGACCGACGTCGTCCTCTCGTTCCTCCCGCTCGCGCACATCTTCGCGCGCGCCGTGCACTGGCTCTCGATCAAGGGCGGTTACACGACCGTCTACACGTCGATCGCGAACGCCGCGACGGACATGGGCGAGATCCGCCCGACGTGCGTCCCGTCGGTGCCGCGCTTCTTCGAGAAGATCTACGCGGGCGTCATGTCGAAGGTCGAGGAGGAGAAGCCGCTCAAGCGGAAGTACGTCAAGGCCGCCCTCGGCTGGGCGAAGGAGGCGGACCGCTGCGCCCGCGAGAAGCGCCCGACCGGCTTCGGCCTCGCGATCAAGAAGCGCCTCGCCGCCCCCGCGGTGTCGAAGATCCGCGCCAAGCTCGTCGACCGGACGGGCGGCCAGATCCGCATGTTCATGTCGGGCGGCGCGCCGCTCTCGCGCGAGGTCGCGGAGTTCTTCCACACGCTCGGCTTCCTCATCCTCGAGGGCTACGGCCTCACCGAGACGACGGCGGGCACGCACGTGAACCGCCTCCACAAGTACAAGATCGGCACCGTGGGCCCGGTCGTCCCGGGCGTCGAGTGCAAGATCGCGAGCGACGGCGAGATCCTCTCGCGCGGCACCGTCGTCATGAAGGGCTACTACAACAAGCCGGACGCGACGAAGGAGGTCTTCGACGAGGAGGGCTGGTTCCGGACGGGCGACATCGGCGAGATCGACTCGGAGGGCTTCCTCAGGATCACCGACCGCAAGAAGGACCTCCTCAAGACCGCGGGCGGAAAGTACGTCGCGCCGCAGAAGATCGAGAACTCGCTCAAGACGATCCACGGCGTCTCGCAGGCCGTGCTCATCGGGGACTCGCGGCCCTACTGCACGGCGCTCGTGACGGTGGACCCCGAGGCCATGAAGAAGATCGTGCGCGAGCAGGCGCAGCGCGAGCCGGCGAGCGCGATCGAGGAGCTCGTGAAGGACGCCGCGGTCACCAAGTACGTCGAGCAGGCGATCGCGACCGCGAACAAGAGCTTCGACTCGTGGGAGACGGTCAAGTACTTCAGGATCCTCCCCCGGGACTTCGAGATCGGCGACGAGCTGACGCCGACGCTCAAGGTGAAGCGGAAGCGGGTCGCCGAGAAGTACGGCCCGCTCATCGACGAGATGTACGCGAGCGGCAAGGCCCCGCGCGACTGACGCGCGGCAGCCGGTGACCGGTCAGAGGGTCGGCCCCTACGAGATCGTCCGCGAGGTCGCTCGCGGCGGCATGGGGGTCGTCTTCGAGGTCCGGCACCCGAACGTCCCGCGGCCACTCGCGCTCAAGCTCATCCTCAACATGGGCGCGGACG
>CAZYLP010000429.1:0-1871 GCA_964648345.1 uncultured Planctomycetota bacterium | reverse complement strand
TCATCCAGAAGGGCATGGACTCGGCCCGGAGCGTCCAGCGCTTCACGCGCGAGGCGCAGGTCCTCGCGCAGTGCGACCGGCACCCGAACGTCCTCAAGGTCCACCAGCTCGGACAGGATCAGGGGCGCCCGTTCCTAGTGACGGACTTCGTCGAGGGGGAGCCCCTCTCGAAGAAGCTCCCCCTCGAGCCGCGGAGCGCGGCCGTCGTCGTGCGCAAGGTCGCGGACGCTCTCGCGCACGTCCACGCGAAGGGCGTGCTCCACCGGGACGTGAAGCCGGACAACATCCTCCTCCGGAACGACGCGCCCGACGAGCCGGTCCTCATCGACTTCGGCCTCGCGTGGGCCGCGGACGCGGAGCGGCTCACCCGCACGGGCACGACGCTCGGGACGCCGCACTACATGTCCCCCGAGCAGGCGAGCGGCGCCGGCGCGGGGACGATCGACGCGAGGGCCGACGTCTACAGCCTCGGCGCGACGCTCTTCGCCGCGCTCGCGGGGGAGCCGCCCTTCCAGGGCGAGAGCATCACCGAGCTCGTCGCGAAGATCATGACCGAGGCGCCGCGCCTCCCGGGCGACGAGCGCCCCTCGGTCCCGTACGCGCTCGATGCGATCTGCTTCGTCGCGCTCGCGAAGAAGCCCGAGGAGCGCTACGAGTCGGCCGCGAAGCTGCGCGACGACCTCGACCGCTTCCTCGCCGGCAAGACCCCCGAGGCCGTGAAGCGCGCGCCGCGCCGCCGGTCGCGTGGCAAGGGAGGCCGCCTCGTCGCCGCGACTCTCGCGGTCCTCGTGCTCGGAGCGGGCGCGTTCCTCGGCTTCCAGGCGCTCAACGAGCGGAGCCGGCGCGCCGCCCGCGCGCGCGCGATCGCGACCGCGCTCGACGCGGCGAAGGCGGCGACGGTCGCGCGCCGCTCCGAGGAGGGCCGCGTCCGCGTGGAGACCCTCGAGGCCGCGCTCGCCCCGGTCGTCCCGCCCGAGCCGCGCCTCGCGCAGGTCGCCCTCCTCCTCCGCGCCGAGGCGGAGGTCCGCACCGCGCGCGACACCGCCTCCCCCGACGCCCGCGTCCGCGCTCTCGACCGGGCGACGACGGCGATGAGGACTTACCTGGCGGGTCCGGTGGGAGAGAAGGACCCCCTCCTCGAAGAGCTCCCCGAGCGCGAGGCGGCCGTCGCCGCCGCGCTCGCGGAGGGCGGCGCCGACGACGTGGCGCGCGCGCTCCTCGACCGGACGCCCGACGCGCCGCGGGCCGCGCTCGTGGAGCGGGCGCGCGCGCTCGTGCGGCTCGGTCACCCCTCCGCGGCCGCCCGGTGCCTCGAGAAGCTCGGCGACGGCGCGGAGGCCCGCACGCCGGATGCGCTCGCGCTCCGCGCGGTCGCATTCCTCGAGTGCCGCGAGCTGGCCGCCGCGCGGACCGCGGCGGCCGCGCTCCTCCCCGCGACGAAGGGCGACTCCTCGGCGCACGCGCGCGCGGTCGCGCTCGGGGCGCGCATCGAGCTCGCCGCGGGCGACACGGACGCGGCGCTCCGGCTCCTCGACCCCGAGACGGCGAGCGACCCCGAGCTCGTCCTCGCGCGCGCCGAGGCGGACCTCGCGCGCCGCGTCCCCGGCGCGGCGATCGCGCCCGCGCTCCACGAGCTGGCGACGAAGTCCCACGACGAGAGCCTCGCGCTCCGCGCGAGCGAGCTCCTCGGGCGCACCCAGGTGCTCTCGCTCCTCGAGCGCTACGGACCGCGCGAGGCGCCGCCCACGTTCGACCTCGCCGTCGAGGCGCTCGACGCCGCGATCGCGCGGATCGGGAAGCCGGGGAGCGGGGGCCGGACGGCCGCGGAGACGGCGCGGAGCGCGGCCGCGCGGGCGCTGCTCCTCCGCGCC
>CAZYLP010000428.1:0-7515 GCA_964648345.1 uncultured Planctomycetota bacterium | reverse complement strand
CCTCATCGCGGGCGCGACGACGGTGATCGAGCTCGTCCGCGACGAGCCGCCCGGCCCGGGCGGCGACGTGCGGCGCGAGCGCGTCGCCTTCCTGTTCGGGCGGCGCGCGGACTCGTCGGCGGTCGATGCGGCGATCGAGCACGAGGGCCGGCCCGGCCCGCACGAGCTCGTCGAGCTCGCGCAGCCGATCTTCCTCCCGGGCGCGGGCCCGACGAGCTGGGTCGCCGTCGTCCCGAGCCCGTTCACGAAGGAGGACGCGAAGTGGGTCGCGCTCATCGCCCGGCCGTCGGTGGCGCCCGTGGCGCCCGTGCCCGGCGCCGCGATCCACGAGGAGAGCGTCGCGGAGGCGGTGCGCTTCCTCGCCGCGCAGTCGCAGCTCGCGCACCTCGCCGTCGCGCCCGTCGCGCCGCCGCCCGAGCTCCCGGACATCGACGCGACGCGGCGCGCGCTCTGGGACCGCTCCATGGCGCGGCGCGGGCTCTACTCGCTCGCGTCGGCGACGGACGCGAAGACGGCGGAGGCGATCGCGGTCGCGACCGACGACCACACGATGGCCCCGATCGCATCGGCCGTCGCGGCCTCGCTCGGGTCCGCGACCGCGGTCCAGCGCGCGGCCGACATGGGGATCATCGTCGAGAAGGCGACGCTCGCCGCGTGCCAGAAGGCGCTCGTCGCCGAGCCGGTGCCGCCGGACCTCGTCGCGGCGCTCGAGTGGCGCGGCGGCGCGGCGCTGCGTCTCCTCCCGAGTCTCGCCCCCGAGCTCGACAAGGCGAAGACCCTCGCCGCGCTGGACGCGACGCTCGTCCGCCTCAACGTGCGGCTCCTCCTCGACGCATCGCCGTCGGTGAGGGCGCGCGCGGCGCGGTGGCTCGGCGCCCGGATCCCGCTCGAGGGGTACTCCGCGGTCGCGTCGAGCGGCGAGCGCCGCGCGGCCGTCGAGAAGATCAAGAAGCGTCTGGAGGGCTCCCGTGACGGGAAGTGAGTCTCCGTCGCCGACGCCGTCCGGCTCGTCGCCGAAGCCGGACCTGCCCCTGCCGAGGCCGTCGCGGCGCTTTGCGCCCCAGCGGCTCGGAGCGGCGTTCGCCCGTTCGAAGGTCCGCCACGTCATCACGTGGCCGCGGATCCGCTCCGCGATCGCGATCGCGCTCCTCGTCTTCGTCGTCCTGAGGATCGTGCTGGGGCTCGTCCTCAACTACGCGCTCACGCGCGCGACCGAGGCGACCCTCGGCCTCAAGTGCCGCGTGGGGAGCTCCACGCTCAACCTCGCGGACGGTCAGGCGATCCTCTCCGACGTCGCGCTCCTCGGCTCGAGCGGGACGCCGATCGCGACCATGGCGCGCGCCGAGCTCGACCTCTCGTGGACCTCGCTCCCGAACCTCATCGTCGAGCGCCTCGCGATCGAGGACGTGGACCTCTACGTGAAGCGCGACTCCCACGGCCAGCTCCCGGCCCTCGAGGGGATCCTGGGCGGGAAGAAGGCGGCGGCGCCCCCGCCGGCCGAGCCGTCCGTGAAGGCGGTCGAGTCGAAGGACGCGCCGGCCAAGCCGGCGGCGCCGCTCCCGATCGTGCTCCTCAAGCGCATGAGGGTGCACCACATCCTCGTCCACTGGGAGGACGAGAGGGTCAAGCCGACCTTCAAGGGAGAGCTCCTCCTCGACATGCGCGGGGACGAGATCGCGACGTTCCCGCGGCCGACGCCGCCCAGCTTCTCGCTCAAGCTCACCTCGCCCGGCGTCCTCGACACGTTCCGGCTCGACGTGGCGGGGCGCACGCTCGAGGACGGCGCGAGCGAGTTCGACGTCGTCGTCGAGGCGCAGGCGCACCCGAGCGCGATCGCGTCCTACTTCGGTCCGGACGTGCAGATCTGCGCCCAGACGCTCGCCCTCGCGATCGAGGGCTACGCGTACGTGAGGCCGGCGCTCCTCGACAGCGGCCGCTACTACACCGGCCAGCTCTCGGTCGAGCGCGCGAAGATCACGGCGGGCGACGACGTGGTCGACCTCGGCCGGATCATGGCGAACCTCACGAGGTTCTCGCGCGACGGGATCGACTTCTCCGCGGTCACGATGGACCACCCGCGCATCTCGTTCGGGAGGCTCTCGGACGGGACGCTCCGCGTCCTCGGCTTCGGTCTCCGCGGCAAGGGCAAGAAGGGCGCGGACGCGCCGGTCGAGCCGTCGGAGGCGGCGAGGCTCCCGGTCATCAAGGTCCAGGAGATGGCCCTCCACGCGGGCAAGCTCCACTTCCGGGACGAGAGCGAGAAGACGCCGGCGACGATCGACATCGAGTACCAGGGCCGCGTCCAGGACGTCCTCCTCGACCCCGAGAGCACGGGCCGCCGCGCGAAGATCGAGGCGACCTGCTCCATGCCCGGGATCGTCGACAAGGCGACGGTCACGGGCACCTTCGTGCCGGTCGGGACGCAGCGGGACCTCGCGGTGGACCTCGTCGCCGACGGGATCGGGCTCACGGCGATCAAGCCCTACCTCAAGGCCGTGGGCCTGGAGCCGGACCTGAAGCGCGGGACCGCCTCCGCGTCGGTCCACGCGCAGGCGCTCGCGGTGGCGGGCGGCGGCCTCTCGTTCTCGGCCGAGGTCACGAAGGCGAGGTACGCCGACCAGGAGGAGATCCTCACCCTGCGCGCGCTCCGCGTCGAGGGCGGGCAGGTCGGCGCGGACGGCTCGGTGACGGTCGACCGCGTCGCCATCGAGGACCCGCAGGCGAACATCCGCCGCCACCGGAGCGGCGCGCTCTCGGTCGCCGGGATCCGGACGGTGCGCGTGGACCCGAACGAGCCGGTCGCCGCCGCGCCCGCCGAGACGTCCGAGGAGACCGCGTCCGCGGAGGCGGCGCCGCCCGCGAAGAAGTCGAAGGTCGTCGTCCACGAGGTCGCGCTCACGGGCGGCAAGATCGGCTGGCGCGACGACGCCTTCCCGCAGCCGGTCCAGCTCGCGCTCGAGGGCGGCTCGATCACCATCATGGGCATCGCGCTCGGCGACACGACGTCGCAGCCCGCGACGATGCGCGCGACGGCGAGGCTCCGCCCGTCGATCGGCGAGGTGACCGTCGAGGCGTCGCTCTTCCCGGACCCGGGGGCGCCGTCGATCTCGGGCTCCATGACCGCGCGCGACGTGAGCTACAAGCCGCTCGCGCCGTACCTCAAGGCGCTCGGCATCGAGCCGACGCTCGAGCGCGGCCGCCTCGAGGCCGGCCTCCAGGCGAAGGCGAAGTTCCACGGCCCGGCGCTCGCGGACGCGCGGGTCGTCCTCGCGCCCTTGAGCCTCAAGATGGGCGTCGAGGAGCTCGCGTCGGTCGCGTCCATCGAGCTCAAGAACACGAGCGTGGACCCCGCGGCCCGCGCGACGAACTTCGGCGACCTCACGATCACGGGCGTGCGCGCGCGCGCGTTCCGCGACTCGCAGGGCAACGTCCGCATGCTCGGCCTCAAGATCCCGCCCAGGGGTCCGGAGTCCGGCGGCGAGGCGGCGGTCTCCTCGGCCGCGCCCGCGGCCGTGGCGCCGCCCTCACGAAGCCGCCGCGGCTCGCTCCGCATGGGCGAGATCGCGCTCCGCGACGTGGCGTTCTCGTGGCACGACGAGCTCACGCAGCCGGCGTCCGACGTGCGGCTCGACCGGCTCGACGTCACGCTCGGCGCGCGCCGCCTCGACATCGAGCCCAAGGCCGGGGACCCGCCGACGCCGCTCAAGGTCCACGCGGAGGTGTACCGCCTCGCGAACCTCGACATCGACGCCGGCATCCAGTTCATCGCGCGCTCGCCGTCCGTCAAGGCGGACCTCAAGCTCTCGGACGTGACGCTCTCGGCGCTGCGGACCTACCTCAGGCAGGCGGGATACGCGTCCGACTTCAAGAAGGGCCGCTTCTTCGCGCACCTCGAGACGCAGCTCACGTTCGATCAGGCGATCACGAGCGCGCTCATCGACCTCACGCAGCTCAAGCTCGACGACGGGGGGAAGGAGCTCCTCGGCCTCGACTCCATGAAGTTCTTCTTCGAGCTCGACTCGGAGCGGCGCACGTTCCGCACGAACGAGATCACCCTCGCGAGCCCGCGGGTCGTCGCCGGGAAGACGAAGGACGGCGACCTCCTCGCCTGCGGCCTCATCATCAAGAAGGCCCCCGAGGGCGCCCCGGCCGCGGCTCCTCCGCCCGCGCCCGCCCCGGCCGCGAAGGGGCCCGCGGAGAAGCCTCTCACGACGACGATCGACGGCGTCAAGGTGGACGGCCTCGCGCTCGACTGGAGGGACGCATCGGCGGGCGACGCGCACCTCGCGATCAAGAAGGGCTGGATCGACGTCGGGCCGATCCGTCCGGGCCGGAAGACCCAGACGCCTTGGAAGCTCAAGGGCGACCTCGGGAACCTGGGCGAGCTCTCGATGAGTGGCGTCGCGACGCTCACGACGAAGACGATCGCGGAGGGCGAGCTCCGGCTCGAGAAGATGAACGGCCGCGAGATCTCGCCGTACCTCGGCGAGGGGACGACGCTCGACCTCGACAACGGCACGTTCGCGCTCAAGCTCAACTACTTCGCCGAGCCCGTCCCGGCGGGCGGCCAGAAGATGGTCGTCACGCTCTCGCAGGTCGCGCTCGAGGAGAAGGGGACGCTCCTCCTCGGATGGGACTCGCTCAAGGCGGACCTCGGGCGCTCGGACCCCGTGAAGCAGGTCTACGTGATCGACGCCCTCGAGCTCGCCGGTCTCCGCGGCGAGGTCACCAAGCTCCCCGAGGGCCGGAGCCGGAGCTTCGGCTTCGACAAGCGGCCCGTCCCGGTCGCGGCGACGCCCAAGGCGCGGAAGATCGCGGACGCCGCGACGCTCGCCGACCCGCCGCCGCTCCCGTCGGTCGAGCTCAAGAAGCTCGCGCTCGGCGCCTCGACGATCACGGTGCGCGACCGCACCGATCCGAACGCGGGCGAGCCGCCGCCGTACCTCATCAAGAACCTCCTCCTCTCGAACACGGCGCCGTTCGTGCTCCAGAGCGACGACCCGACGACGGCCGTCCTCGACCTCGTGCTCAAGGCCGAATCGGGCGGCGCGTACGAGCTCGCCTCGGCGACGTTCCACGCGATCCCGTTCGACGCCGAACCCCAGGCGCGGCTCGAGATCGACTTGAAGGGTCTCTCCGGCGACGCGATCGCGAAGCGCTCGCCCGAGCTCGCGCGGAAGTACGACCTCTCGGCCATGAAGTCGGGCGTCGCTCACCTCGGCCTCAGCTTCGCGATCAAGAGCCACGAGCGGCTCGACATGCTCGGCCAGAGTCCGGCGCCCCTCGCGTTCGAGCTCGGCATCGACGGCTTCGACGTCCGCAGCCGGCCCGACGGTCCCGTCCTCCTGGGCGTGGACGAGATCCGGATGGACGTCTCGGCCTACGACCTCGCGACGGGCGCCATGACCGTCCGCAAGCTCGAGGTGAACAACCCCGTGGGCGCCTTCGCGACGGAGTCGGGAGGTTTCCGCGCGCTCGACATCCTCACGAAGAACGAGCCGCCCGCCGCCGCGAACGGCAGCGATGCGAACGTCCCCTCGAAGCCGCCCGAGCCCGCGGCGAAGGCGCCTCTCCAGCGCTACGAGACGATCACCGTGTCGGACGGCGACATCGGCTACATCGACTCGACGCTGAAGCCGCTCCTCGACTTCCGCATGAGCTCCTTCGAGGTCGAGCTCACCGGGTACTCGAACGAGTGGCGGACCTCGAAGAAGCCCATGGGGATCCTGATTCGCTCGCGCGGCGGGAGCTACGACGACTTCAAGATCAAGGGCAAGCTCGCGTTCGCGCCTCGCCTCGAGGGCGACTTCGAAGCGCGCATCCTCGGTCTCCCGCTCGACAAGATCTCCGGCTACTGCGAGCGGTCCTCCCGGTTCGTCTTCACGCGCGGCAGGCTCGACATCGAGACGCGCGGGAGCTTCAAGAAGGGCGTGCTCAAGACCACGGGTCGCGTGACGCTCATGGATGCCGACACCGAGGTCCTCGACGACTGCAAGTACCCGATCATCGGGAGTCTGACCGGGCTCGCGGATGCCAACGGGGAGATCCAGCTCGAGGTGCCCATCGAGTTCGAGCTCGACGAGAACCTGAAGTTCGTCGAGGGCTCCACGAAGATGAGCATCGGCGGGCTCCTGGGCGAGGCCGCCTCCCTCGCGCTCAAGGCGACCCTCGGCGCCGCGATCGACAACCTGACCGGCGGCAAGAAGGAGGTCGTCAAGACCGACCAGGCGTCCCGGAGGAAGCCGCCGGTCCCGTTCGGGCCCGTCGAGACGCGCCTCCCCGACGAGTCGAAGCCGATGCTCGACGAGCTCGCGGCGAAGCTCAAGGCGGAGCCCCTCTTCTACGTCTCGCTCCGCGGCATGATCGGCCGCGACGACGACAGGCGCGCCAAGGTCCTCGCCTCGCCCGCTCCGGGCGACCGCCGCGACCTCATCGCGCGCATGGAGGCCGAGCGCGCGCGCCTCGAGCGGCGGCGCGCCGACGCGATCTCGGAGGTCCGCGGCGCGCTCCAGGCTGGCACGGACGACCTCGGCAGGGGCCGCTCGCACCTCACGGAGGTGACCGCGCGCCTCCAGAAGCTCGACAAGTCCCTCGAGAACCTCTACGAGCAGGAGCGCGAGGGCGCCGAGCGCTCCGCCGACCGCCGCACGCGCGAGATCGAGGCCGAGCTCTGCGAGAACCGCGTCGAGTCCGTGCGCGCCTACCTCGTCTCGAAGGGAGCGCCCGTCGAGCGCGTGAAGAGCGTGCCGGGCCGCCTGAAGCCGGGAGACCAGGAGAAGGGCATCGTCGCCATCGAGTCGTGGACGGCGCGGCGCGAGTCCATCAAGAAGGACGCGACGAAGCACGAGGCGGCTCCGGCGAAGTGACGGGCGCACGATCCGTCTGAACGAGGCGTCCCGGACGTCATCGAACGGAACGTTCCAGACGAGGATGCGCTCGCGGGGCCGTCGCCCGCTGACCCGCGCCGTTGCTGGGCTCGGAGTCGGCGCATTCCGTGGCTTCCGGCGTGCTCGCTCATCCCCCGGCACATTTCTCGACACACTGGAGGGGGACACATGAGCCGCGTTCTGATCATCGAAGACGACGCGAGCTTCCGGGACGCGACGGCGCTCGCGCTTCGCGAGGTCGGGCACGAGACGCTCATCGCGACCACGGAGGAGGAGGCGCTCGCCGCCCTCTCGGTGCCGCCCGTCCACGTCGCCCTCCTCGACCTCGGGCTCCCCGAGCCCGAGCACGGCTTCCAGACCCTCGCGCGTCTCCTCGAGCACGCGCCGACGGTCCCGGTCATCGTCATCACGGGCGAGAAGGACATGGGGTCTCACGTCCGCGCGATGCGCGACGGGGCCTTCGACTACGTCACGAAGCCGATCGACCTGAGCAAGCTCGACGGCGTGATCTCGCGCGCGCTCCAGGTGCAGTCGGCGCCGAACGAGCAGCTCGGCGTCACGGCGGACCAGAGCCCCGCGGCCCCCGAGGGCTCGCAGGCGTCGTCCGAGCTCGTGGGCGAGGCGCCCG
>CAZYLP010000427.1:4168-7551 GCA_964648345.1 uncultured Planctomycetota bacterium | reverse complement strand
AGCGCTTGGCCGCCAGGAGCGGGTCGTCGAGGCGCGACGGCGGCTTCTTCTCGACCGGCGCCGGCGGCGTCGCCGACGCGCTCGCGGCGCGGACGGGCGCGCGCGTCTCCGCGGGCCGCGGCGTGGGCGGCGGAGGCGGCGGCGGCGGCTCGGGCGCCCGCGCGACCGGCTCCGCCCGGGTCGGCTCGCTCGAGGCGATGATCGTCCTCCCCTTCTTGGGGGTGGTGCTCGTCGGGATCGGCGGGTCGAGCCACTCGTCGCCCGCGAGCTTGGCGCCCGGTTCGGCCGCGACGTTCGCGGCCGCGGGCTTCTTCTCGACCCCGTTCGTCGGCTTCGGAGCCGAGCCGACGGGCAGCGTGTTGACCTGTCCCCCCGTGCCGGGTGATCCCCCGAAAGGCGCGCTCGCCCCCGGCCCATCGAGCGCGCCGACCTGGCCTCGCGACTCGCCGACTCGGCCCGCGGCCGACACGTTGAAGAGCTGGCCGCACCCCGGGCACGAGAAGCTCGAGAGCGGGGGAGACTTCGCTCCGGACTCGTGGACCGTGATGACCTGCCGCGGCTCGTCCGCGGGCACGCGGGCGATCTCGGGCGTCTCCGGCCAGTTGACGCGGGGGATCGTGTCCGCCGGGTCGTCCGTCGTGACGACCCGACAGCCGGCCTCGACGAGGCCGCGCATGCGCTCGCGCACGATGCCAGCTGTCCTGGCGTCGAGCCCGTCGAGGACGACGATCGGGATCGCCGAGACGATGTTGGACGCCGTCTCGTCGTCGATCTGGAAGATCCTCGACACCTCACTTCGGAGGCGCGAGTTCCAGGAGTCATCCACGCCAGTCAGGATGACCTTGAAGGGCCCCGTGGGCTCACTCATCTCGGGAGACCTCCGAGGGGAGATAGGGAGGTTAGTTGCAGCACCGGAACGCGTCAAGGCGAACCGGCTTACGTAGCCGGGACTCCCTTTGTGTATCCTCGCGGGCACATGGCGCGCAACCTCCTCCTCACCATCGTGCTCATCGCCCTCCCGATGCTGGACGTGGGAGAGCACCGGATCGTCCACTTCTCCGACACGCACCTCCCCGTGGCCGGGTCGGATACGACGTTCGCGAAGGCCCGGGAGCACGTCCAGGGTGCCGATGCCGTCGTGGTCACGGGAGATCTGACGGAGTTCGGGGGTCTCGACTCACTCGAGAAGTTCGACAAGGTCTTCGCGACGGTGACGGCGCCGTTCGTGCCGACGCTCGGAAACCACGACGCGACCTGGCGCTCGCTCCACGACGTCTTCTGGAAGCGCTTCGGGAAGAACTACTACGCGAAGGACGCCGGCCTCTTCCGGGTGCTCGCCCTCGACAGCTCGACGTGCCAGGACCCGCGGCCGCACTGGGATCCGGCCCAGCTCGCCTGGATCGCCTCCGAGGCCGCGGGCGCCTCGAAGTGGCTCGTCCCCGCCTTCCACCATCCGCCCTGGGGCGGCGAGTTCGCGAGCCCCTGGGCCCGCGCCCGGCTCGCCGTCGCGCTCGGCCGCGCGCCCGTCGCGTGCATGCTCACGGGCCACAACCACAGCTCCTCGACGCAGAAGTGGGGCGGCATGCGCGTCGTCGTCGGCGGCGCCGCGCAGGGGAAAGGCGCGGGCTACACGACGATCGAGACCAGGAAGAAGAAGCTCCACGGCGCCTACCACCCGAACGAAGGCGAAGAGCGCTCCGTCTTCACGGACCCTCTCCCCGCGGAGAGGACGCCTCTCCCGGATCCCGAGACCCGGATCGAGGGCGAGCACCTCCTCGTGAGGCTGGAAGGAGGAGCGTCTCTCTCGACGCGCGCGTTCGTCGATGTGACGGGCTGCGACCGCGTTCACTTCGACGGCCACGGAGTGGCCCGCGTCCCTCTCGCGCAGCTCGCCCCCGGCCCGCGCGGTCTCGCCGTCTCCGAGGGCGAGCACGGCCGCTTCGCCGTCGCGGTCGCCGAGATCCCCGGCGCGAAGCGGCGCTTCCGCGTCGAGGTCGGCTCGGGGATCCGCACCCGGCCGGTCGTCCTCCACGGAGTGCTCGTCGTCGGCACCGAGGGCGGCGAGCTCGTGGCCCTGGACCCGGCGTCTGGCACCGAGCGGTGGCGCGTCGCGACGAATGGCCCGGTGCTCGGGACGCCGATCGCGCTCGACGATCGGATCGTGTTCGGCTCCGGTGACGGAGCTCTCCGGGAGATCTCGCGAGCTGGTGTCGTCGAAGCATCCTGGCATCTCAACGTCCCGCTCTACTCAGCTCCCGTCGTGCTCCAGAAGGACCTCATCGCCGTGACGGACCTGGACGGGACGCTCTACCGGGGTGCTCTCGAGAACTTCGCCCCCGCGAAGCTCGCCTTGGCGAAGGGTCCGGTCGAGGCGCCGCCGCTCGTCGTCTCGAGCATGACAGTGATCCAGGGCGCGTGGGACCAAAAGCTCCACGCGGTCGACGCAAAAACCCTGAAGGAGCTCTGGAGCGTCGAGACCGACGGTCCGCGCGCGCAGAGAGCGAAGCGCTACTACAGCCCCGCCGACGCCCCGCTCGCAATGAGCGGACACGTCCTCGCCGCGTGCGACCGCGACTCGAAGCTCACGCTCATCGACCCGGCGACGGGCGAGCGCCTCGGCGGTCAGGACGACGCGTGGGCCGTCGTCGCCTGCGAGGGCGGCTTCGTCGTGAAGGGCGCGAAGGCGCTCCGACGGATCGCGCTCGACGGGACCGTGAAGTGGACGACCGCGGTCCGCCTCGGCCGCACGCCCGCGGCGCCGCTCGTCCATCGAGGGCTCGTCTGGAGCTGCTCCGACGAGGGCGAGGCGTGCGCCGTCGACCTGGAGACGGGCGCCCTCGTCCGCCGCGAGCGCGTGAACCCGGGCGAGCTCGTCCTGGCTTCACCGGGCGCCGAGGGCGACCTCGTCTACTTCGCGTCTCTCGACGGCTCGCTCACCGCGCTCGACGCGGGTCGGTAGAGCAGTGGCGCCAGGCCGGCGGGCGTTGTCGGCAAAGACGGCGTCGTCGGCCTGAAGACGTGGTCGCCCGGGCATCGAGCGTGGTCGGCCGGCGGGCGTCGTGGGCAGAGACGGCGTCGTCGGCCTGAAGGCGTGGTTGCCCGGCGTCGAGCGCAGTCGGCCGGCGGGCGTGATCGGCAGAGACGGCGTCGCTGGCCTCAAGGCGTGGTTGCCAGGCAGCGAGCGCAGTCGCCGGTAGGCGGAGCCGCCGCTTGATGTGCATCTACGGCCTCGTCGCGATCGGCGTCCTCGCGATGAGGCCGCGAATGCACCGAAAGTGTGCAGGCGAGGCTCCGTCGCGCGCGATGAGGCCGTGAATGCACCGAGGAGGTGCAGGCGAGGCTCCGTCGCGCGGAGGGGTCTCGCGACGAGGGCTCAGATGCAC
>CAZYLP010000427.1:0-4068 GCA_964648345.1 uncultured Planctomycetota bacterium | reverse complement strand
CTCAGATGCACATCCTCAAGGTCGGCGGCTCGCGACGAGGGCTCAGATGCACATCCTCAAGGTCGGCGGCTCGCGACGAGGGCTCAGATGCACATCGACTGGGTCGCCGGCTCGTGACGAGGGCTCAGATGCGCATCGACTCGGTCGTCGGCCCGCCCGCCGGCCACCCACCTCGTCGTCGGGCCGACCACGCTCTTCTCTGCCCACCGCGCCGGCGACCCACTCCCGTCGATGCCTGCCCACCCCGCCCGCAGGCCAACGCCGCTCGATACGCCGACCACGCCCGCGGGCCATCCCGCTCGCTGCCTGCCCACCACGCCTTCAGGCCAACGCCGCTCGACTCGCCGACCGCGTCCGCAGGCGACCTCGCTCGCCCGCCCACGACGTCCGCCGGGACTCTCGCGCCGTGGCCTTGCTCATCGCCGCGCGAGACCTCGACTCCTCGCTGCGCGAGTCCCACTTCGTCATGCGCGCCTCGAACTTCGCCGACCATGACCTCGAGTCCGCGCCCCGGAAGTCGCGCGCACGCGGTCGTGACGGCGAAGCCGCCGCCACGATCTCGAACTTCACCGCCACGATCTCGAACTTCGCCGCGGCAAACGTCAAATCCTCCGGCACGAACGTCAAGTCCCCCGGCACGGAGTCCAAGGCCCGGGACGCGTTTCGTCACTCCGCGACGCCGACATCGAAGTCCGTCGCGCGTGAGTCGAAGTCCGTCGCGCGTGAGGTCGAGTCCGGCCCCCCTCACTCGCAAGCCACGCCGCACGCCGAGCACTCGCGTCATGAGACTTGCTAGAAAGTCTCAAGGAGTCTCATGGCCCGATCCGGAAACACGAGAGTCATCCACGCGCTCCGCTCGGCCACCTCCGTGATCCGGGGCGAGCCCGACGTCCTCCCGAAGGTCCTCGACTCCGCGATCGAGCTCACGGGCGCGGAGCGCGGGTTCATCGCGACGCTCGACCAGGCCGGCAAGTTCGCGGTGCGCGTCGCCCGGAACTTCGGCGGCTCGGGCGTCCCTCTGGAGCAGACGGAGATCAGTCAAAGCCTCTGCACCCTGGCGGTCAAGAGCAACCAGAGCGTCGTCTCCTTCAACCCGCAATCGGACCCGAAGTTCCCGCGCGGAAAGAGCCGCCGTATCCTCCGGGTCCGCTCGGAGTTGGTCGCGCCGCTCGTCGCGGGGGGCGAGACGCTCGGCGCGATCGTCCTCCAGGAGCGGACGCGTGAGAACCCGTTCGCGGCCGAGGAGAAGCGCCTCCTCGAAGCGATCGCGGGGCTCGCGGGGCCGGCCCTCGCCCTCGTCCGGCAGAACGAGAGCCTGCGCAAGGACCTCGAGCAGGCGCGCACCCTCCTCGAGAAGCGCCGCTTCAAGCGGATCGTGGGCTCGTCCGAAGCGCTGCGGGCGCTCCTCGCCCGGCTCGAGCGGGTCTGCGACTCCGACGTACCCGTGCTCATCCTGGGCGAGTCGGGCAGCGGGAAGGACGTCGTCGCGCACTCGCTCCACGAAGAAGGGCGAAGGAAGGACGGGCCTTACGTCGCGATCAACGTGACGGCGCTGCCGGATGCTCTCCTCGAGGATGAGCTGTTCGGCCACGCGAAGGGCGCGTTCACCGGCGCGGACCGGCTGCGCGAGGGCCTCTTCCAGCAGGCGAACGGCGGCACGCTCTTCCTCGACGAGATCGGCGACATGCCTCTCCCGCTCCAGGCGAAGCTCCTCCGGGTCCTCGAGGACAAGGAGGTGCGGCCCGTCGGCGCGAGCACGGCGACGAAGGTCGACGTCCGGATCGTCGCGGCGACCCACCGGGACCTCGAGAAGCGCGTGCGCGAAGGGAAGTTCCGCGAGGACCAGTTCTACCGCTTGAACGTCGTCCGGCTCGAGACACCGCCGCTCAGGGAGCGGCGCGAAGACGTCCCCCTCCTCGCCCGCTTCTTCCTCGAGAAGGTGGCGCTCGAGCACGGGAAGCCGGCGCCGCGCCTCTCGCGCGAAGCGCTCGCCGCGCTCGAGAGGCACCGCTGGCCCGGGAACGTGCGCGAGCTCGACAACGTCATGAGACGGGCCTTCGTCCTCGGCAACGACCCGATCGAGACGGCCGACCTCGGCCTCGCGAAGACGCGCCCCGAGAAGGACCTCCGCCGTCGCGGCGAGCGCTTCACGGACGACGAGTTCCGCGCCGCGTACGCCGCGGCGAAGGGCGAAGTCTCAGACGTCCTGGCCGAGCTCGGCATGAGCCGTGCCTCCTTCTTCCGCTACAAGAAGCGCTTGAAGCTTCGCTGAAGGACCGAGTCTCACGCGTGAGACTCGAAGTCTCACGAGACTGCTCGGCGCGAGCCTCCGGCGACGAGGACACCACGGGTTGGCGATTGGCCCGCGGCTTGATCTCCCTCTCCTCGTCAAGCGAGGAGCGCGGTGCTCCTTCAACCGGGCGCGGTGATCCCTCTCAGCCGCTCCGGTCGGGTCCTCGGTGAGGTGGGCCAAGAAGGAAGGGGTGCTCCCATGAGCACCAAGTCTGGAATGGACGACAACGCCGTGATCAGGGGGCTCGAGCTCCGGCTCGACACCTTCATCGCGGGGCTCGAGACCGCGCTGCCCGCGGGCGTGACGCAGATCAAGGTCGGTCGCGTCACCTTCTCGATCTCCGACCTGATCGCGAAGGCGAAGGAGCTGAATCAGCCCTACAAGTCGAAGCGCGCTGCTCGCAGCGTGCTCCGGCAGGCGGCGCTGACGGCGGAGGACGACCGCGAGGCCGCCCTCGACTTCCTCGCCGACGCGAAGGCGGCGCTCGTCGCGCTCCTCGGTCGAAAGACCGCGGAGCTCGTCGACTTCGGCTTCACGCCCCAGGGCGGTCGCCGCAAGAAGGCGAAGTCGGCGAAGGCCGACACCAACCAGGGCTCCGGGCGGACGGACATCTAGTGGCCGCGTCCGGGCCGGGTGACGGGCTCCTCCAGAGGGGGAGCCCGTCACCTTTCCTTGCCAGCTCGCCGTTCGTCCCTCGGCCCGCGCACCGCTACACTGCCGCTCGATGGACGACCCCCTCGTCCCGAGCCAGCCGAGCCTCCCGAGCGAGCAGCCGACCGTCCCGCTCGACGGGTCGAGGCGAGTCTCCTCGTTCGCCTCGCGGCGGCCCGGACGGAAGTTCGGCCGCTACGAGCTCCTCAACGAGATCGGCCGCGGCGGCATGGGCCTCGTCTACCGCGCGCGGGACCCGGAGACCGACACGCTCGTGGCGATCAAGGTCGTGCTCATGCACGGCAGCACCCTCACCGCCCGCGAGTCGGAGCGCCTCCGGCGCGAGGCGCTCCTCGCGGCGCGCGTGAAGCACCCGAACATCGTCTCGGTGCTCGACGCGGGCATCGAGGAGGGGATCCCGTACGTCGTCATGGCTCTCGCCCGCGGCGTGCCGCTCACGAGGCTCGACCCGTCGCTCTCGCTCGAGGACCACGCGCGCATCCTCGCGAAGGTCGCGCGCGCGGTCGGCGCGGCGCACCGCGCCTCGGTCGTGCATCGCGACCTCAAGCCGTCGAACATCCTCGTGGACGCCGCGACCCTCGAGCCGGTCGTGCTCGACTTCGGCCTCGCGTTCGACGCGAGCTTCGAGCTCTCGCGGCTCACGCAGACGGGCGAGGTCGTCGGGACACCCGCGTTCATGGCCCCGGAGACGGTCGCGGCGCGCTCGCGGCCCGAGGACCCGCGGCTCGACGTCTACGCGCTCGGCCTCATGCTCTACACGCGCGTGCTCGGCGCGCATCCGCTCATCGGCAAGAACGCGCTCGAGACGATCCAGCGGATCGTGCACGGAGTCCCGCCGGTGCCGCGCGGAGTGGACCGCGAGCTCGGAAAGATCGCGGCCCGCGCGTGCGCCGTCCGGCCCCAGGATCGGCCCGCGAACGGCGACGCGCTCGCGGAGCAGATCGAGGAGTGGCTCGAGCATCGGCGCGCGAAGGAGAGCTCGCCGGGGAGCGGCCGCCGCGCTCTCTTCGCGGGCGTCCTCGTGCTCGGAGCGGCCACGGTCGCGGCCGCGCTCCTCCTCCCGCGGAGAGGCCCGGCGCCTCCCCCCGACCCGGCGCCGCGGC
>CAZYLP010000426.1:0-7564 GCA_964648345.1 uncultured Planctomycetota bacterium | reverse complement strand
GGGGGGTGGGGGGGGCGCTCTGCGAGCTCTGCGGCGCGGCCGTCTCCTCCGCGCACGAGCACCTCGTGGACCTCGAGAAGGGCTCGCTCGCCTGCTCGTGCCAGCCCTGCGCGATCCTGTTCAGCGAGCGCTCGAGAGACTGCCCGAGACCCTCGCGCTACGTCCGCGTCCGCCCGCGCGCCGAGCGGCTCGCGAGCTTCGTCGCGCCGCCCGCGCTCTGGGAGCCGCTCGACGTCCCGATCGGGCTCGTCTTCTTTCGCATGACGCGGACAGGCGTCGTCGCCACGTTCCCGGGCCCGGCGGGTCCGATCGAGTCCTCGGTGCGCGCGGAGGCCTGGGACGCGCTCGTCGCGGCGAACCCGCCGCTCGCGCCGCTCGAGCCCGACGTCGAGGCGCTCCTCGTCGATCGCCTCGGCGAGGCTCACGAGCACTGGATCGTCTCGATCGACGAGTGCTTCGCGCTCGTGGGTGCGATCCGCCGGAGCTGGCGCGGGATCTCGGGCGGGCCCGGCGCGCGCCAGGAGCTCGGAGTCTTCTTCGAGCGCCTCTCGGCGAAGGGGGCGACTCGATGATCGGCACCGCCCCCGCGCTCGGCTTCAAGGTCATGTCCGTCGAGCCCGAGCTCTACGCGGCCTCGCCGCTCCTCCGGTTCGCGCTCGCCGTGGACGCGAGCGGGGCTTCGGTGCACGGCGGTCTGCTCCGCGCGCAGGTGAGGCTCGAGCCCTCGCGCCGCGCCTACTCGGACGCCGAGGCGGAGAAGCTCCACGAGCTCTTCGGCGAGCGCTCGCGATGGGCGGAGACGCAGCGGAGCTTCCTCTGGGCCCACGCGACGGCCACGCTCCCGGCGTTCGAGGTCGCGACCGTGATCGACCTCCACGTGCCCGCGTCCTTCGACCTGGACGGCGGCGTCGCGAAGTACTTCGAGGCCCTCGAGGGCGGGACGGTCGCGCTCGTCTTCCTGTTCAGCGGGACGCTCTTCTACCGCTCCGAGCTCGCGCCGCTCCAGGTCGCGCCCGTGCCGTGGGACCGCGAGGCGAGCTTCGCGCTCCCGGTCGCGGCGTGGCGCGCGCTCCGCGATCACCACCACCCGAACACGGCCGCGCTCCCCGTGAGACGCGACACTCTCGAGCGGCTCGCCCGCTTCAAGCGGCAGGGCGGTCACCCGACGTGGGACCGCGCCCTCGAGGCGCTGCTCGAACGCGGTGGGCTCGAGAGGGACGGCCCATGAGCTCGCTCGAGGCGGTCGTGCGCGCGGTGCTCTACGAGGGCTACGCCCTCTACCCCTACCGGCGCAGCTCGACGAAGAACCGCCACCGCTTCACGTTCGGCGGCCTGGAGCCCGGGGGCGACGCGATCCAGACGGAGTGCCTCGTCCGCGGCTCGGACGGGACGGCGGTGTCCGTCCGCGTCCGCTTCCTCCAGCAGCTCTTCTCGCACGCGGCGCTCGAGCGCGAAGCCGTCGCGCACGAGGCCGCGCTCGGCGAGCTCGTCGAGCGGCGCTGGCGGCTCCTCTTCTCGTTCGGCGCCGACGGCGCCGCGGGCAGCCGCACCGTCGAGGGCGCGGTCGAGGTGAACGCGGAGCGGCTCGACGAGGCGACCTACCGCCTCCGCGTCCGGGTCGAGAACCTGACGCAGGGGGCCTTCGAGACGCGCGACGACGTCGCGCTCGTGACCTTCGCCTCCACGCACACGATCCTCGGCGTCAAGGATGGCGCGTTCCTCTCGCTCACGGACCCGCCCGCGCCGCTCCTCGATGCGGCCAGGCGATGCGCCAACGAGGGCACGTGGCCCGTCCTCGCGGGAGAGCCCGGCCTCGGCGAGGCGGTCCTCTCCTCGCCGATCATCCTCTACGACTACCCCGAGGTCGCGAAGGAGAGCCCGGGCGACCTCTTCGACGCGACCGAGATCGACGAGATCCTGACGCTCAGGATCCTCACGCTCACCGACGCCGAGAAGCGCGAAGCGGCGGCCCAGGACCCGCGCGTCGGCGACCTCATCGCGCGCACCGAGGCGCTGTCGCAGGAAGACCTCATGCGGCTGCACGGAGCGATGCGGGCCCCCCCCCAACCCCCCCCCCCGGAGCGGGGGGGGCATTGGGGGGGGGCCCGCGGCGACAAGGTCGTCCTCCGCCCGAAGCGGCGCGCCGATGCCTTCGACATGATCCTCGCCGGGAAGACGGCGACGATCGTGAAGGTGGAGCGCGACCTCGAGGGGCGCGTCCAGTACGCGGTCACCGTGGACGACGACCCGGGCCGCGACCTGGGCGCGGAGGGGCGGCCGGCGCACCGCTTCTTCTTCGCGGCCGACGAGGTCGAGCCGCTCGGAGGCGAGCCTTGATGGGCACCGCGGGACTCCCTCCGGTCGTCCTGGTCGCCGGGATCGGCAACATCTTCCAGGGCGACGACGCGTTCGGCGGCGCCGTCGCGCGCGCGCTCCTCGAGCGCCCGCGAGACGAGCGCGTCCGCGTCGTCGACTTCGGGACGCGCGGCTTCGACCTCGCTCTCGCGCTGAGCCGTAGGGGGGACCTTGGGGGGCCGGTGGGTGCGGCCCCCCAAGAATCAGGTGACCGCGTCGAGCTCGCGCTCCTCGTGGACACGGTCCAGCGCGGCGGCTCGCCCGGGACGCTCTACGTGATCGACCCGGCGGTCGAGAAGCTCGACGCGCCCGCGGACCCGCACTCGCTCCACCCTGCGAACGTGCTCGCGCTCGTCGCCGCGCTCGGCGCGAGACCGCCGCGCGTCCTCATCGTGGGGTGCGAGCCGCTCCGCTTCGCGACCGACGAGGAGCCGTGCCCCGAGCTGAGCGCGCCCGTGCGGGCGGCGATCCCCGAGGCCGTCGCGCTCGTCGAGCGCCTCGTGGCGGAGGCACGTGCCCATGCATGAGCTCGCCGTGACGCAGGAGATCGTCGCGATCGCCGCCGAGCGCGCCGAGGGCGCGCGGGTGAAGCGGATCGTCGTCGAGATCGGCAAGCTCTCGGCGATCCTCCCGGACGCGGTCCGCTTCTGCTTCGACGTGTGCAGCGAGGGCTCGCCCGTCGAGGGCGCCGCGCTCGAGATCCTCGAGACGCCCGGCTCGGCGCGGTGCCGCGCCTGCGGCGGCCTCGTCGTCCTCGAGCGGCCGATCGGGCAGTGCAGCTGCGGCAGCTCCGACCTCGAGTGGCTCTCGGGGGAAGAGCTCCGCGTGAAGACCCTGGAGCTCGTCTGACCATGTGCGCGACCTGCGGCTGCGGCCAGACGACACGGGGCGACCGGAGGGAGCACCGCGGTGCCATGCCGGACAAGCTCGTGTCCATGGACAAGCTCGTGTCCGTCGAGCGCGACCTCCTCGCGAAGAACGACCGCGGCGCCCGCATGAACCGCCTCTGGCTCGCGGAACGAGGCGTGCTTGCGCTCAACCTCGTGAGCTCGCCCGGCGCGGGCAAGACGACGCTCCTCGAGCGGACGATCCGCGACTTCAAGGACACGGTCCCGATCTCGGTCATCGAGGGTGACCAGGAGACGGACCACGACGCGGCGCGGATCCGGGCGGCGGGCTGCCGCGCGTTCCAGGTCAACACGGGCACGGGATGTCACCTCGACGCGGACATGGTCGCGAAGGGGCTCGCGGCGCTCGAGCCGGCCCCGCGCTCCCTCGTCTTCATCGAGAACGTCGGCAACCTCGTCTGCCCCGCGCTGTTCGACCTCGGCGAGCGCGCGAAGGTCGTCGTCGCGTCCGTCACCGAGGGCGACGACAAGCCCGCGAAGTACCCGCACATGTTCCGGGCGAGCCGGCTCATGCTGCTCAACAAGATCGATCTCCTGCCGCACGTCCGCTTCGACGTCGAGCGGTGCATCGCTCGCGCGCGCGAGGCGAACCCCGCGCTCGAGGTGATCCAGGTCTCCGCGACGCGCGGGGACGGCCTCGACGACTGGTACGCGTGGCTCCGAGGAGCACTCCCCCATGGGCGATAGCGTCTTCCCGAGCTCGCTCGACGAGAAGCCGCCGGCCGAGATGCTCGACGCCGAGTCGGCCCTCGCGCAGATGGCCTTCGCCTTCTTCTCGACGCCCGGCACGCCCGGGAAGAAGTCCGAGACGACGGCGACCCCCGCGCCGCGGGTCGTCATGCCCGAGGGCGTGCTCGTCGTGGACGACGGGACGAGGATCGAGTCGCTCGACGCGGGGGCGCAGCGGCTCCTCGGCGCCACGGCCGCGGACGCGACCGGGAAGACGCTCGACACGTTCCTCGCGGCGCCGGCCGGCGATGACGCGTGCGTCGTCCTCGCGGGGTCGGTCTCGATCTCGCCGCGCGCGAGCGGGAAGCGCCGCGACGGGACCACGTTCCCGCTCGAGGCGAGCGTCGCGACCATGAAGATCGCGGGCGCGACCCGGCACATCGTCACGCTCCGCGACGTGACGGAGCGCCTCAAGGCCGACGAGGAGCTCCAGAAGTCGCAGGCCCGTTACAAGATGCTCGTCGAGCAGATCCCGGCGGTCACGTTCATGGCCGCGCTCGACGAGGGGATCAACGAGATCTACATCGGCCCCCAGATCGAGACCCTGCTCGGCTTCACGCAGCAGGAGTGGCTCGACTCGCCCGTGCTCTGGTACTGGCAGCTCCACCCGGACGACCGCCAGCGCTGGAACGAGGAGTTCGCGCGCGGCGTCGCGACGGGCGGCCCCTTCCGCTCGGAGTGCCGCTTCATCGCGAAGAGCGGCGAGATCGTCTGGGTCCACGGCGAGGCGCGCGTCGTCCGCGACGAGCAGGGGAAGCCCCTCTTCGTCCAGGGAGTGGCCTTCGACATCACCGAGGCGAAGCGCGCCGAGGCGAAGGTCCGCGAGGCCCAGGAGACCATGGCCCGCTCGGAGCGGCTCGCCGCGATCGGCCAGCTCGCGGGCGGCGTCGCGCACGACCTGAGGAACCCGCTCGGCGCGATCCGGAACGCCTGGTACTACGTCTCGAAGAGGGTCGCGGGGAGCGACGTCGTCAAGGCCGATGCCCGCGTCGCCAAGATGGGCTCGCTCATCGACGGCGAGCTCAACCGCTGCGGGAAGATCATCGGAGACCTCCTCGACTTCGCGCGCGAGCGGCCGCCGTACCGCGTCGCCTGCCCCGTCGCGACGCTCGTCCGGGACTCCGTCGCCGTCGTGGCCAGGCCGTCGGCGGCGATCGAGGTCGTCGAGCAGCTCGCCGCGGACCTCCCCGTCCCTTACCTCGACGTGGACCAGTTCCGGCAGGTCGTCGTGAACCTGATCCAGAACGCCGTCGAGGCGGTGGACCCCCAGAAGGGCCGCGTGACGGTCCGCGCGCGCGTCCACGATGCGGCGAGCCTCGCGCTCGAGATCGCCGACAACGGCAAGGGGATCCCGAAGGAGATCCAGGCGAAGATCTTCGAGCCCCTCTTCACGACGAAGACGAAGGGGACGGGCCTCGGGCTCTCGATCGTCGCCGCGATCGTCCGCCGTCACGGCGGCGAGATCGTCCTCGAGAGCGAGCCCGGGCACGGGACGACCTTCCGCGTCGTCGTGCCCTTCGGGCGTCCCTCCGACGGGGAGAAGCCGAGCGCGGGCGGCGCGGCCGACCTGCGGGGAGGCCGGCCGTGAGCAGCCCGCGCCGCGCGCTCGTCGTCGACGACGACGAGGCGCTCAGGACGTCCCTCGTCGCGAACCTCGAGCTCGAGGGCTTCGCGTGCCTCGAGGCCGCGGACGGCGTCGAGGCGGTGCGGATCGTCCGCGAGGGGGGCGACGCGCTCGACCTCGTGATCTCCGACGTGCGCATGCCCCGCCTCGACGGCGTCGCCGCGTTCCGCGAGATCAAGAAGCTCCGGCCGGACCTCCCCGTGATCCTCATGACGGCCTTCACGCACGAGAAGGCCGTCTTCGACGCCATGGTGGACGGCGTCTTCACGGTCGTGAGCAAGCCGTTCGACTCGGGCGCGCTCCTCGCGATCGCCGAGCGCGCCGTCGGGCGGCCGCAGGTCCTCGTCCTCGACGACCAGCAGGAGTTCCTCGACGCGCTGAGCGCGGGGATGCACCTCTCGGGGCAGGACCCGATCCTCGTCAGGGACGGCCACGCGGCCCTCGAGGCCCTCTCCGCGAGCAACGTGGACGTGGCCGTGATCGACCTCGTCCTCCCCGGCATGGACGGCGTCCAGGTCCTCGCCGACATGCGCCGCACCGCGCCCTCGGTGCGCGCGATCATGATCACGGGGAAGGACGTCCCCGACATGATCGAGCGCGCGTCCGCGCTCGGCTCCTACACGTCGCTCCACAAGCCCTTCGACGTCCGCGAGCTCGTGCGGATCATCGCCGAGTTGCGGGGGAGGACGCGATGATCGACCGGCCGCCCCATCTGCGGGCGCTCGCCGACGCGTGCCTGATCGAGGAGGTGCGCGCCTCGCTGCGCCACTCGCTCCGGAACCGGCTCGGCGCCGTGCGCAACGCGACCTTCTACATCCGCAAGAAGGTGGACGGGACGGGCCTCCTTGCCGCGGACGCGCGCGTGCCGCGGTTCTTCGACATGATCGACTCCGAGGTCGGCGAGGCGACCAAGCTCCTCGACTCGAAGAACCCGTTCGAGCCGTCGCCCGCCGTCACCGCTCTGGTGCGGGGCGCCGTCGAGAACGTGCTCGCGGCCACGCGCCCCGAGCGCTCCGTGACCGTCTCGTTCGCGCCGGGGGAGGAGGTCGAGGCCGGCATCGAGCGCCTCGAGCTCGAGCTCGCCTTCTTCTGTCTCCTCGAGAACGCGATCGAGAGCGCGAGGAGCTCGGTCGAGGTCGAGGTGCGCCGGGGCGCCGAGGGCGCGGTCGTGACCGTGGCGGACGACGGCCCGGGCTTCGCGGCCGGCGCCCGCGAGCGCGCGTTCGAGCTCTTCTTCTCGACGCGTCCGGGCCGGGCCGGGCTCGGCCTCAACGTCGCGAAGCGGATCTCGGAGCGCTGGGGCGGCGGCGTGTCGATCGACGCCGCGCCGGCCGCGGGGGCGAGCGTGTCGCTGCGGGTCCCGTCCGCGGGAGGCGCCGGGGCATGAACATCCGCGGACGCGTCCTCGTGGTCGACGACGACCCGAACCAGCGCATGTCCCTCGAGTCGATCCTCGCGCTCGACTACGAGGTGACCACCGCCGACGGGGTCGCGGAAGCGCGCATCAAGATGGACAAGGGGCCGTTCGAGGTCATCGTGACGGACTACGAGATGCCCGACGGGACCGGCGCCGAGCTCCTCCGGCTCATCGAGGCGAGGAAGCTCGCCACGTCGTGCATCCTCCTCACGGGCCACTCGGACTACTCGGCCGTGCGCGACCTCCAGAAGAGCGGCAAGGCCCTCGTCCTCTTCAAGCCCGTGGACCCGGTCGAGCTCCTCGCGTGGATCAAGAACGGCGTGACGATGGCGAAGCTGAGCCAGGCCGCGTCCAGCCTCCAGGCCCGGACGGGGGCGCCGCCGCCGTCCGGCCGCTTCAAGGCGATGAAGGACACACCCCCGGGAGAGGCCCGCCCGTGAAAGGCACCCGCACGCTCCACGTCGACGACGACGACGTGAACCTCGTCACCTTCGGCGCGATCCTCGAGGACCTCGGCTGCGTGGTCACGAG
>CAZYLP010000425.1:0-7565 GCA_964648345.1 uncultured Planctomycetota bacterium | reverse complement strand
GGGCGCGAGCGGCGGCAACAAGGGCGGCTCGAGCGGCGGTGGCAAGGGCGGTCCGGCCCCCAAGGGCGGCAAGGGCGGTCCGCCCCCCAAGGGCGGCAAGGGCGGTCCGGCCCCCAAGGGCGGCAAGAAGGCGAAGGACGAGGAGGAGTAAGCTCCTCGACCAGCAGCGATCACCGAGGGCCGGACCACTCTCAGTCGATGAGAGCGGGGCCGGCCCTCTCGCATCCGGGAGGTCTGCATCTGAGAGACTGGGGGCCCATGCGAAAGCGTCTCCTCGCGCCCGGGCTCCTCGGCGGGCTCCTCGCGCTCCCCCTCCTCGGGATGGCCGGCGAGGTCAAGGACACGGGCGACCTCCTCGCCCGGACCCGCGTCCCGATCGCGCGGGCGCTCGACGCCGCGCTCGTCGCGGCCCCGGGCTCGGCCGTGTCCGTGAGGCTCGTCCGCGGCGAGGAGGGGCCCGTCTGGCGCGTCCTCGTCCACAGGGGCGAGCGGCTGTCCGAGGTGCGCGTCGACGCCGCGACCGGCCGCGCGACGCTGGCGGGGTCCTTCGGCGATGAGAGCGAGGCGGAGAGGTCCCGCGCGCCGCGGGCGGGCGACTGAGAGGGGATTGGTGCCCCGAATCAGGCGGCGGCGCGCGCGCGCTCGTCGCTCGGCAGGAGCGACACGACGTCGAGCGTCACGTTCGCGCCCTGGTGCGGGCGCGCCGCGCGGACGCCGTCGCGGTCGAGGAAGAGCTCGACGCGGCCGTCGTCGACCTCGATGGCGTCGATCCAGCCCGAGCCGACGAGGAGCTGCCAGCTCGCGTCGCCCTCTCGCAGATCGACGAGGAGCGCTCGCACGGAGTGATCCCGGTCGAAGAACACCTCGTCGACCCAGCCGATCTGGCCGTCCTTGCCGTGGACCTCCAGACCGAGGATGTGAGAAGCGCGGTAGAGCATCAGGGGGAGAGCTCCTTCTCGTGGGGCGACGGTGCGCCACGCGGCGCGCGCGGCTGTTTTTGCGAACGACGTGCCGGACCGTCCGTGTGCGAGATCCGGGCGCGGCCTGCTAGCATGGGCCCGTGGCCGAGAAACGCCGCCAGACCTCACGGAGGGAGCGCGCCGCGCCCCCGCTCGACGCCAAGCGCGAGGTCGCGACCGTGCGGTGTCCTTTCTGCCACGCGGACGTCCCCCAGGACGCCCTCGCCGCGAAGTGCGGGAAGTGCCAGACGGTTCATCACGCTACGTGCTTCGACGAGAAGGGTGGATGCTCCGTCGATGGCTGCGGCGGCAAGGGCGCGACCGTCGTGAAGGGCTGGCGCGCCGCGCTCGGGGAGTGCCGGGCGTGCCGCGCGAAGATCTACCGCGACGAGAACGTCGCGGTCTGCGCCGGGTGCGAGTCGATCCATCACCCCTCGTGCCTCGAGGCTCGGGACGGGTGCGCCGAGTGCGGCTCGGGCGAGGGGCTCCTCGTCGCCGCCTCGGTGCTCGGAGACGGCGGGGCGAGCCGGTGGTCGTCGCTCCCGTACGTCGTCTTCGGTCTCGGCGTTCTGAGCATCCTCCTCGCGTGGGTGACGCACGAGATGAGGCTCGTCCTCGCCTCCGTGCTCGCGTCGGTCGTTCTCGCCCCGCTCGCCGCGGTCGTCGGGCGCCAGCTCGATGCGATGCGGCGGCGTCGCCTCCTCCTGTCGGGCGAGAAGGTGAAGCCGGTGAAGCCGCAGCCGCCCAAGGCCGAGGGCTGACATGGTCGAGGAGCGCCGCGCGGAGTCCCAGCGTCGCGTGACCCCGGACACGGAGGCCACGCCGCCCGTGCCCGCCGCTCCGCGCGTCGCGGCGGCCGCGGTCGGAGCGCTCCGCTGTCCTTACTGCCACGGCGAGCTCGCGCACGACCTCCTCGTCGCCCGCTGCGAGGACTGCGGGACGGCGCATCACGCCTCGTGCTTCGGGGAGCGGGGGAGCTGCTCCGTGCACGCGTGCCGCGGGCGCGCCGCGCACGTGGGGACCCTCAAGGGCCGCGCGGTGCGCGAGGCGTTCGGCCCGTGCCGCGCCTGCACCTCTCCCATCTTCCTCGACGAGCGCGCCGCGCTCTGCAAGAAGTGCGACGCCGCCCACCACCCCTCGTGCCTCGAGACGCGCGGGAGCTGCGTCCGGTGCGGCGCGCGCGACGCGGCGCTCATGGCCGCGACCGAGTTCGCGCGCGCGACGGCCGAGGTGAAGCGTCTCCACGCGCGCTCGTCGATGCCGGCGGTCGCGACGGGGGTCGTCCTCATCGCCGCGGCGGCGATCGCGTTCCTCTGGGGCGCGCGCGAGATCTGCGTCCTCCTCCTCGGTTGCTCGGTCGCCGAGTTCGTCCTCGCCGCGTTCGTCTACACGCGCTCGGCGAAGGTCGCGTCGCTCGTGAGCCCGGGCCAGCCGCCCTCTCCCGGCTCCTCGCCGGGCTCTCCGCCTCGGTGATCCTCGCCCTCAACAAGCCGCACGGCTTCGTCTCGCAGTTCACGCCCAAGGGCGGCCACCCGGGCCTGAAGGAGCTCGTGCCCGTCCCGGGCGTCTATCCCGTCGGGCGCCTCGACCACGACAGCGAGGGGCTGCTGCTCCTCACCGACGACGGCGGGCTCGCACACCGGCTCACCGACCCGCGCTTCGAGCATCCGCGGACTTACTGGGCGCAGGTCGAGCGCGTCCCCGATGCGGCCGCGATCGCCGGGCTGCGCGCGGGCGTCGTCATCGAGGGGCAGCGGACGCGCCCCGCCGAGGCGCGCCTCATCGAGGGCGAGCCCGCGCTCTGGGAGCGCGACCCGCCGATCCGCTTCCGCAAGAACGTCCCGACCGCGTGGGTCGAGCTCGTCCTCCGCGAGGGGCGGAACCGCCAGGTACGGCGCATGACCGCAGCCGTCGGTCACCCGACGCTGCGGCTCGTGCGCGTCGCCGTGGGCCCCGTCCGCGTCGAGGGGCTCGCGCTCGGCAAGTGGCGCGAGCTCTCCCCCGACGAGGAGCTCAGTCTCCGCCGAGGAGCGGGAGCCGCGCGCGGCCGTAGCCGGAGTTGAGCTCGCGCTGCCAGAGCGACTGGGCGATCCCCTCGAGCGCGCCGATCAGGAGCGACTTCCAGAAGCCCATCTGCGGCCGCGCCTGGGGCAGGGGCTGCGTCGGGCCCGGATACGTCGGGTAGCCGGTGCGCGGATCGACGGGGTAGTTCGTCGGGTATCCCGTTCGCGGGTCCACGGGATAGCGGGGGTCGACCGGATAGCCATTGGGATATCCCGCTCGAGGATCGATCGGGTAGCCGGTCCTCGGATCGACCGGATAGCCGGTGCGCGGGTCGACGGGATACCCCGTCCGCGGATCCACCGGGAAGCTCTGGGGATACCCGTTCGTCGGATAGCCATTGGGATATCCCGTTGACTGTGTCGGGTAGCCGGTGCGCGGGTCGATCGGATAGCCGGTGCGCGGATCGACCGGGTAGCCGGTGCGCGGATCGATCGGGTAACCGTTCGGAAAGCGCGCATCGGGGAAGAAGGGGGGCGTCGTCGTCGGGAAGCCCCACGGATCACGGGGGTAGCCCGTCGAGCTCGGCGGATAGCTCACCGGCCCGGGGTAGTTCGGGTAGCGGTTGTCGTAAGGGCCGGTCGCGGAGCCGCGGACGAGTCCCTGGAGCACGGCGAAGAGGAGCTTCTCGAGGAAGCTCGGCGGCTTGCCCTGCTCGGTCGTCGTCGGATAGCTCGCCGGGTAGTTCTCGGGGTACGTCGTCGGGTAGGGCATCGTCGAACGGGGAGCGGGCAGAGCCACCGGCTGGTAGCCGGTCGGGCCGGCACCGACTCCGGTGTTGTTCACGATGATGATCGTGTTGTTGTCGCCCGTGACGCGGACGAGCGCGCCGTCGAAGCCGACGGACGCCGAGGGCGCGTTCTGCGTGCCGCTGCCGTTGGTCGCGGGGGCCGTCTGTGCGCGCGGAGCGTCCTGCGCAGCCTGAGCCTGCTGCTGCTGCGCCTGCTGCTGCTGGCGCGGCCGCGTCGTGGCGACGGGCGGCAGGCCGAGGGCGTCGTCCTCCTGGGCCGAGGCACCGGCCGGCGCGGCGACGAGGAGCATCCCGACGAAGATCGCGCGGAGCGATCCGTTGAGCCTCTCCATGACTGTCCCTTCTCTCGAGACGAAGGGAGCGCAGAGGGCGTGCCGCCGCGTGGAGTGGCCTCGTTAGTCATTGAGGCCTTGTTGGTTAGGCTACGTCTCGCCTCGTCCGTCGCAGGACGGTCTCGCAGTCCGGAGTCCCGCCCTGGGACCTTGGTGCCAGGTAGCGGCTCACCCGGGGACGTGGAGCTCGAAGACGACGTCCGTAGCGCGTTTCGTCCAGCTCTCACCGTCCCCGGGCGCCTTCATGCCTCCGTCATCGACGCCGTCCGTGCCCACGCTCCAGAGGAAACCCGAGGTCGGCCCTGTCTTCTTCCAGCGGATGAGGGCTCCGGGGGCGAAAGGATCCGCGAAGTGGAGGGGGAGCTTCTCGGGGAGGTCCTCGAGGACCGCGAGGGCGAGCGCGATGTGGGCGACCCGTAGGTGCGCCTCGAGGAGGGCGGCACGCTTGGCGATCGCGGACGTGTCCCCGAGCTCGTAGCGTGTCAGCGGGTGCCGATCCCACCCGAGCGCGTTCACTCGCTGGTCGAGGAGCGCGCCTCGCGCCTGCATCTCGCGCAGCGGGCGGTCGAGGATGTCGGCCGCCTCGATGCCGAGCTCGGCCAGCAGAGCACGATCCTCGAGGAACACGAGGCGCCGGTAGGGGCGTGGCAACCGGGCGAACGGACGGAGAGGCTCGCGCACCTCGCCGCTCTCGGTCCGGACGATCGTCCTGTCGACCAGCTCGAGCCCCGCGTCGCTCGCGGAGTGGGCCGCCAGAGACTCGATGTAGTCGAGCCGGGCCGCGGGGCCGAGGAGCCGCTCGGCGGCACACCCTTCGAGGAGGGACGCGATCCGGGCGGCACGCGCTCCGTCGATCGGTGCGCGAGCGAGGAGGACCTCGAGGCGTTCGCAGACCATGACGAGGTACCCGGTCCGGACGAGCCACCCGACCTTGCTGACGGGCTCGATCGCGAGGGTGTAACGGAGCATCCGCTCGAAGTGGTCCCATGCGGCCCGATCGCGTCTCTCGAGCGTCGCGTGCGCCATGGCGCCGCGGATGAGCTTCACGAGGCTCACATGCCCGAGCGGCAGGGGTGCTCGCACGCGGCTCGTCGCCGCCGCCTCATCGAGAGCAGGGAGGTGCCGCTCGAGGCGATCGAGGGCGCTCGCCCGCGCGGGATGCGCGGCCTTCTCCTCGGGCGTCTCGAAGTTCCTGTTCACGGCATCCGGCCTGACGAGGCGGTCGTCCTCGACGTCGATGGCGAGCACCTCCTCCCACGTGAAGTCGAGGCGCGCGTAGAGATCCTCGAGCGGAGAAGCGCTCGGCGCCGTGCTCGGGACCGAGGCGACCCCGCTCCTGAGCAAGGCGAGCGCGCGCTCGGTGCGTGCGTTCGCGCTGGCCTCGAGCGCGGCGAAGATGGCGAAAGGTGCCGCAACGAAGATGCATGCGACGAAAGGAGCGGTGTACCGCGCCGCCCGACTGGTGAACAGGACCGTGCTCAGGGACCTCGAGACGTGCATGAGCCCTCCGTGCGCGAGGAGGTGCACTCGCCGCTCCCGTGAGCGTGGGCGTCGCGCGTCGTCCGCCGGCTGACGACCCGAGACGTTCGCCTTCTATTCCGGGAGCTCGAGCTCGAGGACGACGTCGAAGCCGTGTGCGTCCCAGAGACGCGTGCGGACGCCGCCGTCGTCGACGCCGTCGGGGCCGACGCTCCAGATCGTCCCCTTCCGCGCACTCTCGCGGCGCCAGCGGAGCTTCTGCCCGGGCGCGAAGGGGTCGTCGAGCTCGAGCGGGAGCTTCTCGGGGCACTCGTGGCGCGCCGCGACCGCGAGCGCCGCGCGGAGGAGGAGGACCCGCACGGGGAGCTCGGCGGCCCAGCTCACGCGCCAGCGCCAGAGGACGAGCTGCGTCGTGAGGATCGGCGCGCGCGCGGGCTCGAGCTCCTCGACGCGGCGGCGGATCTCCGCCATGCGCGTGCGCATCTCGCGCGGCGGCATCGAGAGCGCCTCGAAGAGCTCGAGCGAGAGGTCGATGAGCCGGGCGCGGTCCTCGAGGAGGACGAGCTTCCTCAGGACGCGCGGCCGCTTCACGAAGTCCTTCACCTGCTCCGCGCGCTCGCCGAGCTCTCCACGGATCATGAAGTCGTCGATCGGGGCCGTGACCTCCTTCTCGAGAGCCGCGAGGCCCGGCGTGTCGGGGGAGAACTTCGCGAGGATCTCGGCCAGCTCGGCGCGCTCGATGTCGATGAGGAGCTCCGGCCGGTGGACGCGCTGGAGCGCCTTATCGAGCGTCTTCGCGTCCGCGGGCTCGATCCGGTGTTTCGCGAGCGCGTGGAGGATGTCGGGGAGGTAGCTGAGGAGCCGGCTCTGCCGGGAGCGCCACTCCTCGTACTCGCGGGCCGGGAGCGCGTCGCGGTCGCGAAGGCCACGCTCCGCCCGCTCGACGAGGTTCGCCGCAGTGAGCGGGGGCGCGCCCTTGACCCGGAAGCGGCCTCGGTGAGGGTCGAGGTCCTCGAGAGCCTCGTCCGTCGTCGGGGACGAGGGCGGCGCCACGAGCCCGGGTGCCCACCCGCGCGCGGCGCTCGAGGTGGAGCGTGAAGCCCGCGTAGATGACGAACGGCGCCGCCAGGACGAGGAGCCCGAAGGCCACCACCAGCCCTTTGCGGCGCCGTGTCACGAGCCGACGGCCGTCGAGACTACTTGACGACCCACGTCTCCGGGCCGGCGAGGAGGGCCTCGATCGTCGGCTTCTTCGCCTTGGCCTTCTGGCCCTGGTCGTCGACGAGGGCCTCGTAGCTCGGGACCGTCACCTGCCGGAGGACGCCCATCGGGACGGGCGCCTCGGGGTAGTCGAGCCGCGAGAGCATGAAGGCGTACGTCGGGTCGTCGAGCCGCTCGTCGTGGACGAGCACCTCGCCCTGCCCCTCGTCCTTCGGACCGCAGTTGAGGCGCGGGCCGTGGATCATCTTGATCGCCTTCTCGTTGCTCTTCCCGTAGAGCAGGGGCTTGCCGTGCTCGAGGAAGATCATGCGCTCGGCCTTGACCTCGCGTTCCTTCAGGTGATCGAACGCGCCGTCGTTGAAGATGTTGCAGTTCTGGTAGATCTCGACGAAGGCCGAGCCCTTGTGCTCGGCGGCGCGCTTCAGCACCGACTGGAGGTGCGGCGCGTCCGAGTCCATCGAGCGGGCGACGAAGCTCGCCTCGGCGCCGATCGCGACCGAGCACGGGTGGAAGGGCCGGTCGAGCGAGCCGAGCGGCGTGGACTTCGTCTTCTTGCCCTGCTCCGACGTGGGCGAGTACTGGCCCTTCGTCAGACCGTAGATCCGGTTGTTGAAGAGGAGGATCTTGAGGTCGACGTTGCGGCGGAGCGCGTGGATGAAGTGGTTGCCGCCGATCGAGAGGGCGTCGCCGTCACCGGTGACGACCCAGACCTGGAGGTCGGGGTTCGTGATCTTGACTCCCGTCGCGAACGCCGGCGCGCGG
>CAZYLP010000424.1:2665-7574 GCA_964648345.1 uncultured Planctomycetota bacterium | reverse complement strand
GTAAGGGCCCCGCTCCGACTCCCCCGCATCGAGGAGCGGCACGAACCCGTCGCGCGCGGTGAACGACCCGATGATGCGCTTCTCGCGCTCGAAGCGCGCGAGCCGCTCGGGGTCGCGGCGGGTGAGCGACTTGACGGCGACCTCCTGTCCGTCGAGCCCCCGCGCCCGGTAGACGACGCCCATGCCCCCGCGCCCGAGCTCGGAGAGGACCTCGTACGGGCCGATCTTCACCGCGCCTCGCCGCCTCCGAGCTTGCGGCGGAGCGCGGCGTCGGCGCCGGGGCCGGGCCGGAGCCGCGTCGCGCGCGGCTCGAGCTTCTTCCCCGTCCTGGCGTCGTGGAGCTCGGGCGCGAGCGGCGCGCCCGTCTCCCGGTCGACGAGGATCGCGGGCGGCCCGCCGGGCCCGCACTCCCAGCGGTCGCCCCACACGAGGAGCGAGACGATGACCGGGTAGAGCGCGAGCCCTTTCTCGGTGAGGCGGTACTCGAACCGCGGCGGGCTGTCGGTGTAGGGGCGGCGCTCGAGCACGCCCTGCTTCACGAGCCGCTTCAAGCGCGCTGCCAGCACGTTCCGCGCGACGCCGAGGCTCGCCTGGAAGTCCTCGAAGCGGCGCACGCCCGCGAAGGCATCGCGGATCACGAGGAGCGCCCACCACTCCCCGACCACGTCGAGCGCGCGGGCGATGGAGCAGTTCATCTTCTTGAAGCTCGTGCGCTTCACGCGAGGATCGTACGCGAGTCCGTTTCTTCTTGCAACGGACACTGCCCGGGAGTAAGTTGCTTCAAGAAACGGAGTGGTCCGCATGACGACGCAGACGAAGAAGAACCACCAGGTTGCGATCTTCGGGGCTTTCGCCAGGCTGGACGAGCATCGCTGGGTTCACCCCCTCGGCCTCAAGGCGCGGGGCAAGGTCTTCATGAAGGAGGCGCTCGGTCTCACGGGGATCGAGGTCTCGCTCAACAAGTTCAAGCCAGGCTGGGCGTCGCCGTTCCTCCACCGTCACACCAAGCACGAGGAGCTCTTCCTCTGCCTCGGCGGCAAGGGCGAGATGGTCGTCGACCGCGAGGTGATCCCCCTCGAGCAGGGGACGGCCGTCCGCGTCTCTCCCGAGGGAGTCCGCGCGATCCGGAACGTGTCGGGCGACGACTTCTACTACCTCTGCATCCAGGCGACGGCCGGGAGCATGCCGGATGAGGAGACGGTCTCCGACGGCCAGCCGGTGGACGGCGAGATCCCCTGGTCGAAGTGATCCGGCCGATCGGACCGCCTGTTACTTCGTCTCCGCGGCGAAGGCGTCGATGTCCTTCGCGAACGCCGCGTGCCCGCCGCGGAGGTAGGCGGTCAGGTCCTCGAACGCCTCGTCGGGCGGGATGAGCTTCCGCCGCGCGATCTTGAAGCCCATCCGGACGAGGAAGTTGTTGAGGCCCTCGGCCTCGGCGTCGATGTCGAGGACGTGCGCGCCCGTGTCGCCGACGCGGGTGCGCGCGTTGAGGACGATGCCCTTGCCGCCGTTGCCGCGCGTCGCGACGCGGAAGAAGGACTGCGTCAGCTCCTCCATGTTCGAGGGGAGCACGACGTCGATCGCCCAGGTCGGGATCACGCCGAAGGCCGAGCCGTGCACGCGGATCTTCGGCTCCTCGTCGCACACGATCACGGAGCGCAGCCCCTTCGGGGTGCTCTCGTAGTGGACCTTGAAGACGAGGTCCTTGACCTCGGTCGCGATCCCGTTCACGTCCGCCTCGAAGCACCAGCGGTCCCGGCGGTCGCACGTCGTCACGGTCTCGAGGTCCACTCCCTGGTCGACGAGGACCTTCCCCGCCTCGACGGGGCAGAGCTTGCCCTGCGCGACGAAGGCGTCGATCGTGAACGCGAGGTCCTTCGTCGAGAAGCGGATCGTCATGAGCGCGCGGCCCTGCGAGTCGCAGAGCTCGCCGCGCGCGTTCATGAGGGGCCCGAGGCCCTCGAGCCACTCGACGATCGCCTTGTGCTTGTCGCCGTCGCGGCGGAGCCCCATGACGAAGTGGATCTGCTGGTAGCTCTCCGAGTCCGGGTCGTAGACGAGGACGTCGTCCGTCCGGTAGAGCTCGCGGAGGTGCTCGTAGAAGCTCGGGAAGGACTCGCGGAAGAGCGCGAGGAGCTCGAGGTCCTCGGAGCCGCAGCGCGGGTTGTCCTTCTTCACCTCCTCGAGCGAAGCCTTCGAGGGCTTGACCGCGCCGGGCGCGACGCCGGGACCCGTGCTCTCGATGAGGCGGAGGTTCTCGGCGACGAAGCTCACGACCTGGAACCAGGACGCGTTCCCGAGGCCGCCGCTCATCTTGATGTTGCCGACGAAGTTGTCGGTCGTGCCGGCCTTCCTCGAGCGGAACCCGAGGGCCGCGTCGCCGAACTTCGAGCCGAGGCCCTTCGAAGGATCGGTCTTCTCGGTGTCGGCGACCGGAACCTGCTCGATGCGGTACTTCGTGCCGTCCGAGTGCCCCGTGAAGCCGACGGCGCGGACGCCCTCGGGCAGCTCCTCCGGGAGGGTGTCGTAGAGCGCGGCGAGGTCGAACGACTCGAGCTGCTCCATGACCTTCCCGAAGAACTTCCGGGTCGGCTCGTCGGCGTCGAGGCCGTTCAGGAGCGTCCCGATCGTCGTCGAGCCGTCCTTGAGACGCACCGCGGCGAGCTTCGAGGCGTCGGGCCCCTTGCCGGCGGTGAGCTTGATGAGCGGGCTCCAGGTCCTGAGCCTCACCTCCTTCGAGGCCGCGAACGCGAGCCCCGAGGCGGTGAGCAGGCAGAGCATCCCCACGGTCGTGCGCTTCATGCTTGGCTCCCCGAGCAACGTCCGATCCTAACCTTCATCCGCGGGGCTTCCGAGGGTCTTCGAGGACGGAGGGGGAAAGCCGCCGCACTCGTCTCACCGCTTTTGGATGGCTAAGCTCTGCCTGGATGGGGAAGAAGCTCGAGGTAGGCTCGAAGCTCGGGCCTTACACGATCAAGGACGTCCTCGGCCGAGGGTCCCAGGGGATCGTGTACCTCGCGACCGCGGAAGGTCGCGAGCCGGCCGCCATCAAGGTCCTCCGGCCCGACGCCGACGAGAACGCCCGCGCCCGCTTCACGCGCGAGGCGCACACGGCGAAGTCCCTCGAGCACGAGGGGATCGTCCGTGTCTTCGAGCACGGCCAGGAGGCGGACGGCCTGTACTGGTTCGCCATGGAGCGCGTCGACTTCGCGAACCTCGACCGGAGGATCGCGACGCTCGGACCGCTCGAGCCGCGCGAGGCGGCGCGGCTCGTCGCGACGCTCGCGCGCGCGACGCACTACGCGCACGAGAAGGGCGTCATCCATCGCGACCTCAAGCCCTCGAACGTGCTCCTCGCGCACGGCTCGGGCTACCGCCCGAAGATCGCCGACTTCGGCCTGGCCCTCGTCCCGGGCGGCGGCCGCCTCACGCAGACGAACGCGTTCGTCGGCACGCCGTGCTACCTCGCGCCCGAGGTCATCCGCGGCGAGAAGGCCTCGCGCGCCTCCGACGTCTACGCGCTCGGCGCGATCCTCTACGAGTGCCTCGTCGGGCGCCCGCCGTTCCTCGCCTCCTCGATCGGCGCGATCCTCGAGAAGGCGCTCCGCGAGAGCCCGATCCAGCCGCGGCGCGTGCGGCCGTCGATCCCGGCGCCGCTCGAGCGGATCTGCTTCCAGTGCCTCGAGAAGACCCCCGGCCACCGCCCGGGCACCGCCGCGGCCCTCGCGACGTCGCTCGAGCGGTTCCTCGGCGCGCCGCTCCCGCCGCAGCGAGTGACGGAGCGCGCGCGCGACGGCTTCACGCGCGCGTGGATCTTCGTCGCGAAGGCCTCGACGTTCGTCCTCGGCGCCGTGCTCGGCCTCGAGGTCGGCTTCTTCCTCGGCACCCTCCTCGCGCGGCGCCCTTGACCGAGCCCGTCGAGAGCGAGTCGGTCGAGGAGTTCACGCCCGACCAGGACAGCGCGACCATCCGGCGCAAGCCGGAGCCTCTCACGGGCCTCGAGCTGAGGAACGCGGAGACGCCTCTCATCGCGGGCTCTCCCACGGAGTCGCGCTCCCCGATCGTGCCCGTGCTCCCGATCGACGCGGCGACGGCCGAGCGCCTCCGCCCCCTCGGGATCGAGGGCTACGACGTGGGCGACGAGATCGGGCGCGGCTCCCAGGGGATCGTCTACCGCGCGAGGAGCAAGCGGAGCGCGCAGGAAGTGGCCATCAAGATCCTGCGCCCCGAGGCCAACGAGAAGGACCTCGAGCGCTTCGAGCGCACGATCGACGCGACGCGCCTCCTGAACGACGTGCCGGGGGTCGTCCACGTCATCGAGCGCGGGCGCACGGGGCTCGGCTCGCCGTGGTACGCGATGGAGCTCGTCCGCGGGCCCTCGCTCCGCGCGGTCCTCGACGGCCACGAGCTCGACCCGCGCGAGGTCATGAACGTCCTCGTGGACGTCGCGTACGCCGTCCACGACGCGCACGACCGCGGGATCGTCCACCGCGACCTCAAGCCCGAGAACATCCTCATCGAGATGACGCCCGGCCACGTCGTCGCGAAGATCGCGGACTTCGGGCTCGCGCGGGACATCTATCACGGAGCGACCGCGGGTACGAGCGGGACGCCCGCCTACATGACGCCCGAGCAGGTCTCGGGCGGCGAGATCACGCGCCGGACCGACGTCCACGCGCTCGGGGTCATCCTCTACGAGGTCGTGGCCGGGATGCCGCCCTTCAAGCACGAGGCCCTCCACGAGCTCGCGAAGGCCGTCGCCGAGGAGCGCCCGCGCCCGCCGGAGATGGCCTGGTCCGGGCTCCCCGAGTCGCTCGCGGAGGTGATCCTCCGCGCCCGCGAGAAGGACCCGAACGCCCGCTACCCCACGGCCGCCTCGGCGTGCCTCTCGATGGAGTCCTTCCCGTTC
>CAZYLP010000424.1:0-2655 GCA_964648345.1 uncultured Planctomycetota bacterium | reverse complement strand
GCTCGCCGCCGAGGTCGAGCGCTCCCTCCGCGGCGAGACGATCGGCGGCGTCCCGATCCGCCCCTGGCGCGAGCGCGGCGGTGTCCTGCGCCGGGTCGCGGGCCGGCTCGTGAGCGCGGTCCTCGAGCGGCGGAGCTTCTTCCAGGGGCTCGTCCTCGGGCTCGTCGCGGGCCTCGTCGCCGGCGTCCTCGCCCGGCGCGTCGGCTGGCTCGGAGCGCCCTTCGACTGGCTGACCCAGCACTGGTAGGCTACCGGCTTGGAAGAGGAGGACCGGAGGCTCGTTCTCGACGCTCGCGTCGGCATGCGGGAGGCTTTCGCGAAGCTCGTGGACCGCTACCGCGGCCGCGTCTACGCGCTGGCGATCTCGATCATGAACGACCACGCGAGCGCCCTCGAGCTCACGCGCGACACGTTCGTGCGTGCGCACAAGGAGCTCCCCAGGCTCCAGGACCCGGACCGCTTCCCGGGCTGGCTCTCGCAGCTCACCTACAGGGTCGGCCGGGAGAGGCGGCACGAGCGCCTCGAGGACTCGGAGACCGAGCTCGCGAACGAGCGCTCGGGTGGCTTCAAGCTCGACAAGCTCGAGAGCTCGGGCTCGGGCGCGACGATCGCGACTCCCTTCGCGACGGGCGAGGCCGAGCTCGCCCTGCTCGAGGCGCTCGTCGCCGCGCTCCCCGAGCGGGTGCGCGTCGCCCTCGACCTCCGGTTCCGCGAGGGCCTCGGCTACGACGAGATCGCCGAGACGCTCGAGGTCCCGCGCGCCCAGGTCCCCGCGCTCCTCGCGCGGGGGACGCGGAAGCTCCGCGCCAAGCTGAAGCCTTTCCTCAGGAAGCGAGGAGCGACATGAAGTTCCTCGCGTGCGAGCAGGCCGAGCCGCTCCTCGTCCCGTTCCTCGACGGAGAGCTCCCCGCCGACGAGCGCGGACCCATGGAGGCCCACCTCTCGACGTGCGCGAAGTGCGCCGAGAGCAAGGCTGAGGTGCGCGCCGTCCACGACCTCCTCCGCCGCCACTTCGCGGCGCGCGCCGAGTCGATCGTCACGGCGAACGTCCTCCGCGCTCTCGAGGGCGAGGTCACCGAGGCGCTCATCAAGCACGAGAACGAGGTCCCGAAGGCCCGCGCGGAGGCCCAGACGGAGCCGGGCGCCGCCCCGCCCGCGAACGCCTCTCCGCCGCGCGGGACGCTCCCCCGGACGGCGCCCGCGGACGACAAGCGCCTCATCGGCGCGGTGCTCGGCGGCTACCGGATCGACGGCGAGATCGCGCGCGGCGGCATGGGCACCGTCTACCGCGCGACGCAGCTCTCGATGCAGCGGCCCGTGGCGCTCAAGGTCCTCTCGAGGAAGTTCGCCGTCGACGAGACCTTCGTGAAGCGGTTCGTCCGCGAGGCCAAGGCCTCCGCGAACATCGAGCACCCGAACGTCATCAAGGTCTACGACGCGGGCGAGGACAAGGGCGACACGTTCTTCGCCATGGAGCTCGTCGAGGGCGACGACGCCGAGACGCTCGTCCTCAGGAACGGCGCGTTCGAGCCGAAGCGCGCCGCGGAGGTCGCGCTCGGGATCGCGCGCGCGCTCGAGGGCGCGCACGCGCGCGGCGTCGTCCACCGCGACGTGAAGCCCGCGAACTGCCTCGTCGTGCGCGCGACCGGCGCCGTCAAGCTCGCGGACCTGGGCCTGGCGAAGCTCGACGAGGCGCAGCAGGCGAAGGACGGCGCGCTCACCCTCCGCCGGGTCGTCATGGGCTCGCCCAACTACATGCCGCCCGAGCAGGCGCGCGACGCGCGCGACACCGACCAGCGCTCGGACGTCTACTCGCTCGGCGCCACGCTCTACCACCTCGTGACCGGCGAGCGCCCGTGGGGCGGCGGCACGGCCATCGAGATCGTCGCGCGCGTCGTGGACCCGACGCCGCTCGCGATCCCCGAGAAGTCCAGGAGCGGGACCACGCTCGACCCGGGGATCCGCGCGATCCTCGCGCGCGCGTGCCACAAGGACCGGACGAAGCGCTACCCGACCGCCGCCGCGTTCCGGGAGGACCTCGAGGTCTACCTCGACCAGCGAGAGGCGGGTCAGGCCAGGTCGGGCCAGAAGGACTCGGGCGCGAAGGACACGTCGAAGAAGCTCTCGCAGCGCGCGAAGAGCTCGAAGTCGTCCGGCAACCCGCGGAAGATGATCTCGCGGCGTTCGTCGTCCGAGCAGGCGGCGCTCCCGCGCCTCGCCGCCTGGCGGCGCTTCGCGGTCCCGGTCGTCACGGTCGTGGGCGGGCTCGTCATCGCGGGCCTCATCATCAAGCGGCCGCCGCCGCCGCCGCGGCCGCCGGTCGTCCCCGACGAGGGCGACATCGCCGTCAACGGCTCGACCGCGCGCCCCCTCCCGCCGGTCGTCCCGACGAACGGGAAGGGCGGCGGCGACCCGGCCCCGCCCACGACGCGTACGGCGCCGGTGGATGTCGCCGCCGAGAAGCGCGCCTACCAGGAGCTCGTGAACGAGGGCGACCGCCTCATGAAGCTCGACCATCTGGGCGAGGCGACCGCGCTCTACGAGACCTTCCTCCGCGAGCACGCGGCCTCGACGCAGGCGGAGAAGGTGAAGCGCGAGCTCGGCGAGCTCCGCGACAAGATCTCGCGGCGCGCCCAGGACGACCTCGCCCGCGCG
>CAZYLP010000423.1:0-7605 GCA_964648345.1 uncultured Planctomycetota bacterium | reverse complement strand
GGGCCCCGCCGCGCGCGAGAGCGCGCCCGAACGCTCGCCCGTTCGGGGCCCGGCGCGCCGGATCGGCCGCGATGGAGCGCTCGACGAGCCGCGCGAGCCAGGGCGGCACCTCCGGGCGCAACCGCCTCACGGGCGTCGCGCGGCCGCTGATCATGCGCTCGATCACCTGGAAGGCCGTGTCGCCCGAGAAGGCGGGCGCGTTCGTCAGGCACTCGTAGAGGATCGCGCCGAGCGAGAACACGTCCGCCTCGGGCCCGACCTTCGCGGCGTCGTTCATCTGCTCGGGGGCCATGTAGCCCACCGTGCCGTGGAACTCCCCGGCGCCCGTGAGCGACAGGCTGCGGCTCGCGCCCGGGGTGTCGCGCCGGAAGTGCTTCGCGAGACCGAGGTCGGCGACGAAGGGGCGGCCCGCCGAGTCGAAGAGGACGTTCTCGGGCTTCAGATCGCGGTGGACGACGCCCCGTTCGTGGGCGTGGCCGATCGCCTCCGCGAGCGCGCGCCCGAGAGCGAGCGTCGCGTCCACGGAGAGCGCTCCTCCGCGGTCGAGACGGTCGCGGAGCGTCCCGCCCTCGAGGAGCGGCATGACGATGAAGGGCCCCATCGGCGAGTCCCCCACGTCGACGAGGGGCACGAAGCCGCTCCGCTCGCCGAGAGCGTCCAGGAGCCGCCGCTCGCGCTCGAAGCGCGCGAGCGCATCGCGCGCCCGCGGATCGTTCAGGACCTTGATCGCCACCGCCCGCCTGTCGGGGGCGCGCCCGCGGAAGACGGTCCCCATGCCTCCCTTGCCGAGAGGGCCCTCGAGCGCGTACTTGCCGAGCGCGGTGGTCATGAGGCGCGGACCCTGAGCCCGTGATGGAGATGAGGGGACTCGAACCCCTGACATCCAGCTTGCAAAGCTGGCGCTCTCCCAGCTGAGCTACATCCCCGGGATACGTCGCGTTCGAGTCTACCTCAGACGGCCCCCGCCTGCAGCTTGGCGAAGAACTCCTTCTGGACCTCGTACTCGACGGCGTAGGTCTCCTTGAGCTTCTCGAGGATGTGAGTCTCGACCATCCGACTGACGAACAGGATCGACACGCTCATGTCTACGGTCATGACGCGGTCGAATGTCTTCTCGCTCGTATCGACGAACAGCTGCTCCCCGCCGCACTTGTAGCGGTCCTTGAAGACATCGGGGAGCACCTCGAACTTCACGAGGTGCTCCTTCCGGTCGAACAGGCTCTCCTCGAACCACCCGAGCTTCTCGCCGATCACCTTCTTCGCGGCCTCGGGCATCTTGTAGTCGGCCTCGACGCGGAACCGCCACTTCCGCTGGTCCGGCGTCGGATCCGTCACCTCGACGAGGGTCCGCGACTTCACGTAGGGGAGCCGGCCCTCGCACATTTTCAGAAGGACCGGGTGGTTGATGTTCTTCTCGTACGTCTCGCGCGAGCAGTCGAACGAGTGAACCATCTCGAGCTTCATGAGCTCTCCTGTGAGCGCAGAGGACCGAGGACGCGCGCGCGGAACGACATGCGGGCCGCCTTGATGCCCGCGAGGAGGCCGTCCTCGTAGTTGAAGGTGGGGTCGGTCGCGATCTCGGGGAGATCCTGCGGCTGGAGCAGGTCGTCCCAGGTCACGTTGGGCCGGAGCTCCGAGGCGAGGCGGAGAAGCTTCGCCTCCTGCTGCTGGATGAGCTCGTCCCAGAGCTTCTCGGTGTCCGCGTTCAGCTTCTCGGCGCCGATCATGCGCTCGCTCAACTGAGCACCTGACCCGGAGCGAGGTCGATCACGTTCACCTTCTCGAGGCCGAGCTCGTCCAGGTGAGCGCGGAAGGCGCGAGCGAGCGCGCCGCGGGCGACCATGGGCACGACGCGCTTCGCCTTGAGGAGACGCACGGCGTGGGCGGCCTCGAAGGGGCCCATCATGTCGGCCTCGCCGATCGCGAGGAGGACGAGGTCGGGCTTGTAGATCTCGCCCACGAGCGCCATGTCGCCGAAGAGGCCGGTGAGACCGGCGTGGTAGATCCGGAAGCCGTTCCCGAAGGTGATGAGATACCCGCACGCGTCGCCCGAGAGCGCGTCCTCCGCGGGCGTCACGTGATCGGCGCGGATCATGGTGACTCGCACGCCGAGGACGTCGAGCGATCCGCCTATGTTCATGGAGAGCGTCGTCGAGACGCCCTTCTTCTCGAGCCACTTCGCGATGTCCGCGATCGCGACCGTCGGCAGGGAGCGGGTGCGGGCGAGGTTGAGCGTGTCCACGAGCGAGCCCGCGTTCGTGACGAGGAGAGCGTCCACGGTCTCGCCGCTCCTGTGCTCGGGCGGACACGCGGGGTTGCTCTCGAGGAGCGGATCGAGGAGCAGCGACTTCCCCGAGGGCGAGCGGACGAGGACCGTCGCGCCTCCGAGCCAGGTGATCGTCACGTCGCGGCCGAGAGCCATGGTCAGGAAACCTTCGCCTCCACGAGGCCATCCTTCAAGCGGATGGTGCGATCGGCGCGGCCCGCGACGGCCTGGTCGTGGGTGACGATCACGATCGCGACTCCGCGATCCTTCCGGGCCGCGAGGAGCATGTCGATGACGACCTTCGCCTTCTCGGCGTCGAGGTTACCCGTCGGCTCGTCGGCGAGGATCAACGAGGGTGCATTCGCGAAGGCGCGCGCGAGCGAGACGCGCTGCTGCTCGCCCCCCGAGAGGGCCGACGGCAGGTGGTCGGCGCGCGCGGCGAGACCGACCTCGTCGAGGAGCTTCCGCGCCTTCTCGAGCCGCGCGCGACGGCCGACGCCCGCGTAACGGAGCGGCAGCTCGATCTGCTCGAGAGCGGTGAGCGTCGGCACGAGGTGGAACTGCTTGAAGACGAAGCCGACCTTCTCGCGGCGGTAGCGCGTGCGCTCGTAGCCCTCGAGCTTGCCCACGTCCTGACCGGCGACGAGGACGCGTCCGCCCGTGGGCGAGTCGATCGCTCCGAGCACGTGGAGGAGCGTCGTCTTGCCGCTCCCCGAGGAGCCGGTGATCGCGACGACCTCGCCGGGCTTCACCTCGAGGTCCACGCCGCGGAGAGCGGCGACGCCGCCGCCGGGACCCTGGTAGACCTTCTCGACCTTCTCGCAGAGGACGGCGCTCACAGTTCGCGCAGACCTCCCGCCGGGTCCACGCGCGCCGCGCGGAACGCGGGCACGAGACCCGCGACGACCCCGAGGCCGACGCCGTAGGCGACGACTCCTCCGATCAGGCCGGGCGTGATCTTGAAGAAGCTCTCGCCGATCTCGACCTTGCTCACGATCCACGGGTTCAGGACGACGATCGCGCCCATGCCCGCGAGCGTGCCGATCAGCGAGCCCGCGAAGCCCATGATCGCGGCCTCGAGGACGAACTCGGTCGCGATCTGGCCGGTGCTCGCTCCGATAGCGACCTTGATCGCGACCTCGCGCCGCCGCTCCACGACCGCCATGGCCATGGTGTTCACGATGAGCAAGCCGCCCACGATGCTCGAGATCACGGACACCATGGCCGTGATCGCGAGGAAGATCGCCACGGCCTTCTCCATGGCCTCGGCGAGCTTCTCGGGCTCGATCACCGCGACGTGCGGCAGCTTCTCCTTCAACGCCTTCCCGATCTCGGGGAGACGCGCCGGGTCCTCGGGGATCACCTCGTGCGGGTAGAACCGCTCCTCCTGGGCCGCGAGGAGCTTCTCTATGACTCCTCCGAGCTGCTCGAGGGCGAGGCCGGCGAAGCCGTCCTCCTCGCTGTCCTTTCGCTTCTTCAAGAACTGGCGCGCCTGGGCGACGCCCGGGTTCTCGAGGCCGCGGCGGAGATCCTCGAAGGGGACGATCCCGGCCGGGATGATCGCGATGTCGGGCGCCTGGTAGAAGCCTACGATCTCGTACTTGAGGTGGCGGATGTCGATCTGTTGCCCGAGCGCGTAGCCGCGACGCTTCGCGAGCCACGAGACGACCATGACCTTCGAGCGGTCCCCCTTCTGGAGCCAGCGACCCGCGACGAGCTTGACGCCGGGACGCATGCGCTTCGCGTGCTCGGGCGGCAGCCCCTCGACGAGGGGCTTCGGGTCCACGAAGGGGAGCGGGCTCTCCTCGAGGTTGAAGCCGTCGAAGAGGAGCAGGATCGTCGAGGTGACCGCCTTCACGCCCGGGATCGAGCGGACGACGGCCTTGTCCTCCTCGGTGATCCCGGGGTTCTCGCCCTCCTTGTTCGTCTTCGTCGCGAGGTGGATCGAGCCGTTCACGTACTCCTTCGACTGAGCGACGAGGGAGCGGAAGTGCTCGGCGAGCGAGCCGAAGACGACGAGCGCGAAGATCCCGATCGCGATCCCCGCGACGGTGAGCGCGGTCCGCCACGGCTGCCGCCCGAGATCGCGGAGGAGAGTTCGCACGGAGCGCGGATGCTAGCATCGGCGCGTGCTCGCGAAGCGCGTCATCCCCTGCCTCGACATCGATCGCGGCCGCGTCGTGAAGGGGGTCAACTTCAAGCACCTCCGCGACGCGGGCGACCCCGTCGAGCTCGCCCGCACCTACGACGAGCAGGGCGCCGACGAGCTCTGCTTCCTCGACATCACGGCGACTCACGAGGAGCGAAAGACGACGCTCGACATCGTCGCGAAGGTCGCGGAGCAGGTCTTTATACCGCTCACGGTCGGCGGGGGCGTGAAGTCCCTCGAGGACATGAAGACTCTCCTCGAGCACGGAGCAGACAAGGTCTCGATCGGCTCCGCGGCCGTGAAGGACCCGGACCTGATCGACCGCGCGGCCTCGCGCTTCGGCTCGCAGTTCGTCGTCGTCTCGATCGACGCGAAGCGCCGGGGCGGGCGGCACATGGTCTACGTGCGCGGCGGCCGCGAAGCGACCGAGCACGACGCCGTGGAGTGGGCGATCGAGGTCGCGCGCCGCGGCGCGGGCGAGATCCTCCTGAACGCCATGGACGCGGACGGCACGGAGACCGGCTACGCCGTGGGCCTCGTGAAGAAGATGGCCGAGGCGGTCCCGATCCCGCTCATCGCGAGCGGCGGCGCTGGCACGCTCGAGCACGTGGCCCAGGTCTTCACGGAGGGGAAGGCGGACGCCGCGCTCGCTGCATCGATCTTCCACTTCGGCCGCTACACGATCGGCGAGGTCAAGAAGCACCTCGCGGCGTCGGGCGTGCCCGTCCGCCTCACCTGATCAGGAAGCGGAGCGCGACGCCGCGAGTCGTCGCGACGGCGAACGACTTGCCGTCGCCCGAGAAGGCGACCCCGAGAGCGATCGAGTCGCACGTCGTGTCGAGGTGGAACGTCTCGAGCACCTCGCCCGAGGGGAGCGCGTAGAGGACGACCGTGCCGCTCTCGTCGGCCGCGAGCGCGTGCTCGACGCGCGGCGAGAGCGCGACGGCCGTCGGCTTCGCGGGGAGCTCGCCGAGCTTCATGGTCTCGTGGCCACGCGTCGAGTCCCAGAGGCGCACCGTCTTGTCCTCGCCGGCCGTGATCGCGACGCGGCCGTCCTTGGCCATGTCCACCGCGACCACGGGACCCGTGTGGCCCTTCAAGGTCGCGGTGCAGTGCCCGGTGTTCATGCTCCAGATCTTGCCCAGGCCGTCGGCGCCGCCCGAGACGACGCGGACGCTGCTCCGCCCGGCCGAGACCGCGAGCACCTCGCCCGTGTGGCCCTCGAGCGGCTTGATCGCCTGGGTCTCGAGGTCGATGAGGACGAGCCCCGCGCCCTCGACCGCCGCGACGACCGCCTTTCCGTCGGAGATCAGGTCCGCCGCGCGCACCCAGCCGTTCGCGGCGAGCGTCTTCGTGTCCTCCGCGCCCTCGAGGCCGTGGACGCGGATCTTCTGGTCTCCGCACCCGACGACGAGGCGCGTGCCGCCCGCGGCGATCTTCACGCTCGAGACGCGGCCTCCTTGATCTTCGAGGCAGCGGAGCTCCTGGGCGCGCGCGCAGCCCCAGAGGCGCACCGTCGAGTCGGCGCCGCCCGTCGCGACGAACTCGCCGTCCGCGGAGAGCGCGACCGAGGTCACCTCGCCGCGATGCCCGGACGGGACGATCGCCTCGGCCCCCTTCTCGAGGTCCCAGATCCGGATCGTCCGGTCGAAGCACGCCGAGAGAGCGCGCTTCCCGTCGGGCAGGAAGGCGCAGCCGGGCGTCCAGTGGACGTGGCCCGCGAGCGTCTTCTCCTCCGCGAAGTCGGAGAGGCGCCAGGTCTTCACGAGCGACTCGTTGCCGGCGGTGATGACGTGCTCGCCGTCCTTCGAGAGGCCGAGCCCGTAGGGGTAGCCGTCGTGGACCTTCTTCTTCCTGAGCACCTTCCCCGTCTCGAGGTCCCAGAGGAAGAGGTTCCAGTCCTGGCTCGTCGAGAGGACGCGGTCGTCCGAGAGGACCTGGACGTTCGTCACGACGTCCCCGTGGCCCTCGAGCACGCGGAGCGGCACGCCGGTCTCGAGGTGCCAGAGGCGGAGCGTCTTGTCGAAGCTCGCCGTGATCGCTCGCTGTCCGTCGGGCAGGAAGTCGACCGACGCGACGACCCACGTGTGTCCTTTGAGGACCGCGAGGTTCTTGCCGCTGTTCGCGTCCCAGAGCCGCGCCGTGCCGTCGTCGCCCGAGGAGAGGATCTTCCGCTCGTCGGGCGAGAAGCGGACGCACTGGACGAGCCCCTCGTGCCCCTCGAAGCGTCGGATCTCGACGGGCGGCTGCGCGCCGCGGAGGCCCCAGAGCTTGACGAGCTTGTCGGCGCCGCCCGTGAGCGCGAGCTTCCCGTCCTTCGAGATCGCGACCCCGTGCGTGGAGGCGCCGTGCGCCGCGGCCACGTTCCAGAGAGGGCGGCCCGTCGCGACCTCGAGGCACAGGAACGTCCGCTCGCCCGCGACGAGAGCGAATTCGCCGTCGGGCGAAGGCACGACGCGCCAGACCGGGTACCCGTTCTTCCACTCGAGGCCGCCGAGGACCGTCGTGAGCCTGGAGCTCTTCGTCTCCGCGAGCGCGCGGAACGGCGCGGGGAGCGCCGGTGCCGTGGGAGTGGGCGGCGGAGGGGGAGCGGGCGTCGCGGGCGCCGGCGTGTTCGTCGGAGGAGGAGGAGCGGGCGGCGCCGGCGGCTCGCGCTTCGAGATCACGAATTGTGCGACGCCCGCGCCGGCCGCGACCGCGAGGAGCACGCCGAAGACGTAGAGCGCGACGCCGCTCCGCGATCGGCTCGCGGCGGGCGCCTGGGTGAGGGCCTTCGCAAGCTCGGCGCCGTCCTGGTACCGCTGGGCCGGATCGTGCGCGAGCGCCTTCTCGACGACGGCGACGAGCCACTTCGAGGTCTTCGGGGCGGCCTTCCTGAGCGGGACGTAGTCGTGCGTCTCGAGCTTCGCGGCCACTCCGAGCGGCGAGCCCTCCGCGAAGGCGGGGCGCCCGGAGAGGCACTCGTAGAGGATCAGCCCGAGCGCGAAGACGTCGGCCGGCGGGCCCGCGGTCTTCGAGTCCCGAGCCTGCTCCGGCGCCATGTAGCCGAGGGTGCCGCGCGTCTCGCCCTCGCGCGTGAGCGAGACGCTCAGGCTCGCGCCGGGCTTGTCCTCGCTCCAGTGCTTCGCGAGGCCGAGGTCCGACACGAGCGCGCGGCCCAAGCACGTGAAGAGGACGTTCACGGGGTAGA
>CAZYLP010000422.1:357-7626 GCA_964648345.1 uncultured Planctomycetota bacterium | reverse complement strand
GATGATGATCGAGCCGACGGAGAGCGAGCCCCTCGACGAGGTGGACCGCTTCATCGAGGCCATGGTCCGGATCCGCGCCGAGATCCGCGAGATCGAGGAGGGGAAGCAGCCGCAGGACGTGAACCTCCTCAAGAGCTCGCCTCACACGGCCGACGCCCTCCTCGCCACGGAGTGGTCGCGTCCGTACTCGCGCGAGAGGGCCGCGTTCCCGCTCGCGTGGATCCGCGAGCGGAAGTTCTGGCCGTCCGTCGCGCGCATCGACAACGTCGCGGGTGACCGCAACCTCATCTGCTCGTGCCCGCCCGTCGAGGAGTACGCCGCGGCGGGGCGCTGAGGGCGACGATCCGGACGACGAACCGATCGTCGCGACGGAGCTCGTCGCGCTCGGCACCCTCGTCCGCGAGAAGCGCAAGGTCTGGCGCTTCTCGCGCTTCTCCGAGCTCGTCCCGAACGACGACGGTGTCGTCCACGGGCCGACCTTCGCCGAGATCGTCGTGACCCTGATGGAGCACGCGGCGTGGGCGCCGCTCATCGGGCTCGGGACGTTCATCGCCCTCGTGTTCGTCGAGAACCTGACAGGACTCCCCGCGTGCCCCACGTCGGTCAAGAGCTGGCTGAGCGCGACGACGACGGTGATCTTCGCACTCTCGATCGTTCGCCTCCGGCGCTACCTCCGCGCGCGCCCGCTCCTCCAGGTGCGAACCCGCATCTTCGAGCCCGACAAGGAACCGTACGTCCCCGTCACGCTCTGCTGTGTCTACGCGGCGATCGCCGCGATGATCTACGCGCGCTGACATGAGCGCTCCGCCGGAGAACGCGCCGCAGGTCCTCCCCCGTCCGACCGCCCTCACGTGGGCCGTCGTCGCGCTGAGCGCGCTCTACGGCTTCTTCGTCCTTGTGCGTCCCGCGTGGGGTCTCACGTTCTGCATGGACGACTGGGAGCAGCTCACCCGCCTCCGCCAGACGCCGTGGCCCGCTCGGTGGCTCGCGATCGCCATGGAGCACTGGCCGCCCATCATGTGGGTCCTCCTCGACGTGAAGGACCGGCTCTTCGGCGTCCACCACGACCCGTTCCTCGTCTGGAGCCTCTGCGCCCACGTCCTCAACGTCGCGCTCCTCGCGCGACTCCTCCACCTCCGGACGGGGAGCGAGCCCGCCGCCGCGATCGCCGCGGCGGCCTTCGGCCTCACGACCCACGCCCGCGAGGTCGTCTGGTGGCAGTCCTGCTCGAGCTGGATCCCCGGGTTCTCGCTCGCGCTCCTCGGGTTCATCGCGCTCGAGCGGCACCGCCACGGGCGCTCGATCGTCCCGGCCGCGCTCGCCGCGCTCCTCGCGCCCATGGCGATCGGCGCGGGGATCGTCGTCGGGCCCGCGCTCGCCGTCGAGGCGGCGCTCGTGCTCCCCGCCGGGCGCCGCCTTCGTGCGGCGGGGGCCGTCCTCCTCGCGTGGGGTCTTTACCTCGCGCTCTTCGCGTTCGCGCGGAGCGGGCACGCGGTGGACCTCTACCCGCGCGAAGGCGAGCACGTGCTCCGCGCGCTCCAGTTCTTCGCGGACATGATCGGGTCCGGCTATCTCGGCGGCCTCGTCCTCTCGCCGATGGGCCGGGCAGCCCATCACGGCCTCACTTTCGCCCTCCTCTATGCCGCGGGCATCGGAGGAGCGCTCGTCTTCTCGGGGTCCGAGGTGCGGCGCCGGATCATCTCCGCGCACGTGTACCTCGGGCTCTGCTTCGCGATCGTGGCGGTCAGTCGCTGGTCGTTCCCGCCCGGCCAGGCGACGAGCTCGCGCTACCAGTACTTCCCCGCCCTCACGTGGACCACGCTCGTCGCGTTCGGGGTCGCGGCCGCGTGGCGCGCCTCGAAGCGGCAGACTCTCGTGGCGGCCGTCGTCGCGCTCGCGGTGCTCGCGGTCGGCCACGCGGGCACCGCCTTCGCGGATCGGCAGCCCTACTCGCCGCCGATCCGGGCCCTTCACCCGGCCTATCTCGACCGCCTCGAACGCGCCGTCGCTTCGGCGAAGGGGCCCGTCTTCGACGCGCCCCTCCCCTTTCCGGTCACGCAGAGGACGACGCACGTCTCGCACGTCCTCGCGCTCCGCGCGCCGGGGCTGCGGGCGACCTACACGAACGTGCGTGCGGCCGAGACGGTCGCGCCGTTCCTCGCGGACCCCGTGCTCGTCGACCTGGCGCGCGAGCCCTGATCACCGGCTCCGGGACGGCCGCGCCCGTCAGTGCGAGTCCTTCGCGACGTGGGCGTCGTACGCCTTCCGGTCGAGGAGCTTCGCGTAGTCGCCCTTGTCGATCCCCGAGATCTTGATCATCCAGCCCTCGGTCTCGGGCGTCTTGTTGATCGCGACGAGCTCGTCCTCGTCCTGGAAGCGCCCGTTCACGTCGGCGATCGTCCCGCTCACCGGGGCGTAGAGCTCGCTCGTCGCCTTGACCGAGTCGATCTCGCCGAAGACCTGGCCGGCCTTCACCTTGTCGCCCTTCTTGACCTTGATGTCGAGGAACGTGAGGTCCGTGAGCGCGTCCGCGGCGTGCTGCGTGATCCCGACGACGACCGAGTCACCCTCGAGGCGGGCCCATTCGTGCGACTCGGCGTAACGCGTCTCGGCCATGATCTCTCCTGTGAGCGGGCGCGCATTGTCGGGAGGCCCGCGGAGGGAGTCAAGCGGCCGACAGCGCCTGGCGCCTGCGGAGTCGAGGGGAGCATGGAGCTCCTGGAAGAAGCCGAACGAGCATCGAGGCTCCTCCTCGAGACCGGCGCGCAGGGCGGCGTCGAGCGGATCGTCGTGTCCCGCGAGAAGGGGCCTCTCACCCTCTCGGTCCTCCGCCGCCGCGGACGAGCCCGCGCCGAGGCGATCTCGCACGGAGCGCACGCACGCCTCCGGCTCGGCTGGAACTACTCCGAGGCCGAGCTCGCCGAGGCGCTCGTGCGGGTCTACCTCATCGCGGCCCGCAGGCAGCCGCCGACCTCTGAGGAGGTGGCCGCCAAGGCGGTCACTCTCCGCGAGCGAGCGCGCCGTCAGTCCGAGGAGGCCACCCGGAGGAACCGAGAGCTATGCGCCGAGCGCGCACGGCAGAACGCCCTCGAGCTTGCGATGCGACAGCGGCTCCGCCGCCGGCACGAGGAGCGCGAGCGCGCCAGAGCCGAGGCGGCGCGCAGCACGTCCCTCCTCGCGCGCGTCCTGCGCGTGCTCGGCCGACAGTGATGCCGGGGTCGTGTCGTCTCCTGCCTCGTGAAGCTGACGACCTACGACCTCGAGAAGCTCACGAAGCCGGCGCGCGCGCTCCTGGCCAAGCTGGTCGGCTGCCAGGCGGCGACGCTCTTCCTCGAGGACGCGGAGGGCCGCGAGGTCGTCCTCCACGCGCGGCACCGCGGTCCGAAGGTGCTCATCAAGGCGTGGAGCGGTACGGTCGGCTACCGCGTCGTCGATCTCGCGCGGCCGTTCGCGAACGAGCGCTTCATCTCGCTCGCCGTCCGCTGCCTCGCGGCTGTGACGGCCGAGACGGAGCGCGAGTACCGCGCGCGCCACGCCGGCGAGCTCCGCGCGCGCGCGTGCGCGGAGTCGCGCCTCGAGGAGGCGATGCGGGCGCGTCTCGCGCGGCGCGACGAGCGTCGCGACCGGGAGCGCGCCGAGCGGGCGCGGAAGCCGCGGTTCTTCGAGCGGCTCCTGCGCTACGTGCATCTGCTCTGACGGCCGAAGGACTGCTCTGAAGACGAAGGACCCGGGGCTAAAGCCCGGGTCCTTCGCTTCTCTCTTTTCTGGGAGGTGCTCGGCGAGAGGTCCTAGCCGATCGAGGTGCGGATGCCGTCCATCCGCTCCTCGAGGATCGCGAGGATGTTCTCGTAGAGCATGTCCGAGCTCGCACCACCGAGGGCCGGGTTACGGACCTCGATCCCGAACTTCGACGCGTGCAGCTTCTCGCGGAGAGAGTTCGGGTTGACGTGGTACTTCTCGCAGAGCCCCTCGTAGACCTCCGGCACCGACAGGAGGTCGTAGCTGTCCCAGAAGCGGCGCTTCACGGTCAGCTTGCAGCCGGGGCCACCGGACCCGGGCTGGATCTCGAAGATCCGCGCGCGACGGCCGCTCTTCCGAGCACCGTTCGGACGGGCCACGCACGCCGCGATGCCGCGACGGCGGAGCTCGGCGCAGAGATCCTCCGGAGTCGGGACGTCACCGTCCACGGCCCAGACGTTCTCGCACTCGTCCGTGCGCACGATCCCATCGATGAAGCCGACCTCGCTCTCGCCCTGGAGCTCGCTCCAGATCGAGATCGCCTGCGGCTCGTCGATGTAGGGGGCGAGGTCCCGGAAGCACTCGTCCGCCTTGCGCGACGAGGGCACCGCGGCCCGCTCGTCGTGCTCGATCTTGATGATGTTGCCCTTGCGTTTGAACTGGATGTCGTTGTTGCTGAGGATGTTGACGACCTTGTCGATGTTTCGCTCCGAAACGACCAACGTGCCACGGGCGTTGTACCGATACGCCACGAGCGCCTCCTGACCTCGAGTCCTACCGTCCGTTGCGGCCTTGGCGGAAGGACCCCCCTCCCAAAAGAAGTGAGCGACTGAACCCGACCGATCTCCCGACCCCTCGAGAGATCCCCGTTACGTGCGACCACGTCTCAGCCCGGCTTCGGCAGCATCGCCTCCGCGAGCTTCTTCTCGAGCGTGGAGATCTCCTCGCGGAGCTCATCCTCCTGCTCGAGCATGTCCTGGTTGATCTCCTCGACCTGCGTCCGGAGATCGACGACCTGTTTCTGGAGCTCGTCCGCGCGCTTCCGCTCGGTGGCGAGCTCGGCGCGGAGCTTGTCGGAGTCCTCGGAGCTCGCGGCGGGCGCGCTCACGGGCGCCGCTCCACCGGCGCCCCGTCCATCCGACTGCAGGGCCTCGAGGCGTTCGACGTCCTTGTTCCGCTCCTCGAGCGCCTGCTCGTAGGCGGAGATCTCGGAGCGGACCGCCTTGAGGTCGCTCTCGAGCTTCTTCTTCTCGCCCTCGACGTCCTCGACGCGCGAGCGAAGGATCCCGGCCTCGCGCTCGAGATCATCGGCGCGCTTGCGCTCGGCCTCGAGCTCGGCCGGATCGCCTCCGCCGAGCTGCTGCATCTTCTCCGCGGCTTCGAGGAGACGCTTCTGCGACTCCTCCTTCACGCGCGCGATCTCGTCGTGGAGACGGGCGACCTCGCGCTCCTTGGCGATGAGCTCGTTCGCGCCCTCGGGGCTCGCACCCTGAGACTGGAGGCGTGCCTCGAGCTGCTTGGCGTAGCGGCCGACCTCGTCGAGGCGCTGGCGCGCCGCGGCCTTGAGGTCCTCGACCGTCTTCTTCCAGTGCGCGATCTCGGCCGGGTCGGTCTTCGGCTTCGCCGTGGCGGCGCGGAGCTTCTCGCACGTCGCGGCGAGCTCCTTCTCGCGCGCCACGACGTGCTCCCGGAGCGTCTTGAGATCGCCCGTCGCCTGACGGTGATCGCGATCCACGCTCTCGAGCTTGCTCGTGAGCGCCACGAGCTGGCCCTCGAGCTCGGCGATCTTCGCCGTGGCCGCGGCCGACGGCGGAGCGGACGCAGCTCCCGTCGCGCCCGCGTCGGCGAGGACCATGATCTCGGTCTTGCCGAGGAGGATCCGGTCCCCCGGCGCGATGGGAACGGGCGTGCGATCGACCCGGCGCTCGTTGACGAAGGTCCCCGAGCGCGAGTGCGCGTCGGCGATGAAGTAGCGGTCACCCTCGCGCGTGATCTGCGCGTGGTTGAAGCTCACCCATGCATCCTTGAGCTCGACGGTCGCGTTCCGGCGATTGCCGAGGGTGATCGTGGACCCGGTCAGGTCCACGACCTTGCCCCCCGCCTTGCCGTTGCGAATCTCGAGCTTGGGCATGGTGAGGATCACTTCCCCCCCTGCTTCTCGCCCGGCGGCGACGCCTTCTGCCCGTCCTTCAGACGTTGCTCGGCGGCGAGCTTGCGGATGAGCTCGGACCGATGCTCGTCCGAGCACACGGGGTAGCGCTTGTTCGACCAGGGGTCCGTGAACGAGCTCGCGTCGCTCGAGCACTCCTTCTGGCAGATCGCGCAGAGCTGCTTCACCGCCGGGTTCACCCCGTTCGGGTTGGCGGCCGGCGTGTCCTTCACGGGCTTGAAGCCCGCGGGCACGTCGTACTCCGCCGCCGCGACGGCCTCCTCGCGGATCTCGACGACCTTCGAGTGGAGGGTCTTCTGGTTGTTTCCGTCGTCGAGGACGGCGGTGATCTCGACGGGGAAGCCCTTGAGCTTGGCGGTGAGCTCCGTCACGACCTCGGGCGAGAAGGTGCCGATCTCCTTGTAGAACTTGAAAATGCTGACCGGCGTCGCGATCGCGGGGGCGACCCAGACGTCGAAGACTTCCTTGCCCTCGTTCTCCCGCACCTTGTGGTGCGTGATCTCGACTTCCTTCTTCTCGTTGTTGACGACGAGGTTGATCTTCTTGGTGTCGCCGGGGAACGTCTCGAAGCGAGCGACGGTCTTGCCGTCCTCGCGGAGACCCATCGCCTCGAAGCTGCGCTTCAGGTTCGCGCGCTCGGAGTCGTCCTTGGCCTTCGAGACGGCGTGCTTGTACTCGGCGACCTTCTCGGCGCGGGTCTTCTCGCGCTTGGCGCGGATCTCCTCGAAGGAGGAGAGGGGCTTCTCGACGAAGCTCTTCTCGCCCGCGAAGGCCTCGGTGACGGTCTTCTTTCCCAGACGGACGTAGAGGGCCCAACCCCGCACGGAGTCGAGGACCTTGAGGTCGTCGTCTCCGAGAAGCACCTTCTGGCGCGCGGTCTCGGCGCCGCCCTGACTGCCGGGGAAGCCGTTCGAGTCCTGGATGATCACGGTGTCGGCCCGCGCGACACGCGGAGACGACAGGGCCATGAGCGCGAGTGCACCCACGAGACAGGCTTTAGATCCTGCGCCGGCTCGAAGCAGGCTGCGGAACATCGCCACCCCGTGACCCCTGTTGAGCCCGATCCCAACCCCGGAAAGGATCGTTTCATGCGACACGTTTTCCACAAGAGAATCGACACGTGGAAAGTGATGCCGCGGTGCGCCTATCCCCAACTGGGCGGCGGGCTTAATCAGGTCGCGGACAGTATCACGCGTCCTTTTCAACGTCAACAAAAATTCCATGACCTTCCTCGTTGCACAACGCCTTGGTTTGATACGGATTGAGGCAAGCAGTGGGGGGGACCATGGGGGGCCGGTGGGTGCGGCCCCCCCATGAATCGAGCTGAATGAGCGGAGAAATGCAGCGCCTGGTCGTGCTCG
>CAZYLP010000422.1:0-347 GCA_964648345.1 uncultured Planctomycetota bacterium | reverse complement strand
GACCTTCCTCGTTGCACACCGCCTTGGTTTGATACGGTTTGTGGCGACCGTGAGCGGAGAAATGCAGCGCCGGGTCGTGCTCGTGGGCGCGACAGCGAGCGGAAAGGCTCGGCTGGCGCTCGAGGCGGCGCGCGAAGCGAACGCCGAGATCCTCTCGTGCGACTCCATGAAGGTGTATCGCGAGATGGATGTCGGCACGGCGAAGCCCGACGCGAAGGCGCGCGCCGCGGTCCGCTGGCATGCGCTCGACCTCGTGGAGCCGCACGAGCGCTTCGACGCCTCGATGTGGGTCACGCTCGCGGAGGAGGCGCTCGCGCGCGCGCGCGAACGGAGTGTGCCCGTCCGCA
>CAZYLP010000421.1:0-7629 GCA_964648345.1 uncultured Planctomycetota bacterium | reverse complement strand
CGGAAGGTGACGGCCTCCGAGGCGATCGAGAAGACGGCGTAGTCGCCTTCCTTCGCGTTCGAGAAGGGCGTGAAGGGGAGGCGCGAGGTGCCGTCCTCCGCGAGGGCCGCCGCGAAGGGGCCGAGGAGGAGTGCCGCGAGGAGGAGTGCTCGGCGCATGGAGGAGCAGTGTAACGGCTCGCCGTCGGGGCCGGAACGGCGCCCCTCGCGGCGGTCTCACCGGCTCCGCGTCTCCTTCCCGAGGATCAAGCGCGAGAGCAGCTCCTGGTCGGAGTACCGGTCCTTCCGGTCGAGGAGCCCCTTCAAGGGGCTCGCGGTCTGCCGCACGATGCAGAGCTTGAGCGAGCGGCTCACGTAGAGGCGCTGATCGCCCATGCCCGCGGCCATCGCGAGGTCGTCGGGCACGCCGTTCTTGCCGGGCTCGAGGTCGGTCGCCTGGTGGAGCAGCCGGATCGACTTCCGGAGCTCCGGGGCGATCGGACGCGCGAGCCACCACGTGAGGCCGTAGCAGGGGTTCGCCTTGGTGCCCTCGAAGCACCTGTCGAGGAGGTCCGGATCGAGGACCTGCTTGTCGCCGAAGGCGCCCTTCTGCCGCACGAGCTCGCCCACCTTGATCCACTGCCGCGCCGTGAGCGACGCGCCCGAGGGGAGGTGGGGGTTGCCGTCCGAACCCTTCTTCCACCGGTCGTGCTCGAGCCCGATCGGGTCGAGGACCTTCGCCTTCAAGTAGTCGAGCGGGCTCGACGCCGGCGCCGCGGCGCCCCCACCCGTCGCCCGGCTCGCGAGCTTGCGGCGGAGGACCTCGCCGAAGACCTGGAAGGGCGCGGGGCCATAGTGGAAGCGCGCGCCCGGCTCGTCGGGCCAGTCGGTGGCGAGCGCGTCCTCGTAAGTCGGCGGGCGCCCGATCGGGCCGCCCTCGATGCCGCTCGTGAGGCTGAGGAGCTGGCGGATCGTCGCCTTTCCGCGCTTCGGGTCGTCCTTCCACTCCGTGATCGTCGCGGAGACCTTCTCGTCGAGGTCGAGGAGGCCGTCCTTCGCGGCCGCCACCGCGGCCAGGCCCCAGAAGCTCTTCGTGCCGCTCGCGAGCTCGTGCGCGGCGGTCGCGGAGCCGCCGTTCGGGTAGTCCTCGAAGACGACCTTCCCGTCCACCATGACGAGGAGCGAGACTCCGTCGTGGGCGGCGTTGTAGGCCGCGGCGAGCTTGTGGTGCGCCGCCGACGACGGGTCGGGTGCGGGCGGGTCCTCGGCGAGGGCGAGGCCCGTCGCGAGGGCGAGCGTGAGCGAGACGACGGCGGCCGCGCGCTTCACGATGGTCACGGAGATACCTTCCTCGCCGGAAGGAGTGAGCAGGGATCGTTCCGTACATAAGTCCTTGCGGCTGGGAGGAAGCCCGCCTCGAGCGTGATCGCTCGGTGACGCTCCCCGTGCTCGCGCTGCATCTGGACCGGGGCGCGCTCACCCGAGCTCGGGGTGGGCGCGGCCCGCCCACGACCTCGTCAACCAGTCATTTCCACGGCCAGAGAGTGTCGCGCCACTCGTCGTCGGTCCAGTCCCAGATGGCCACGCATTCAGCCCTCATGACCGGCTCGCGCGAGCGCCTGAACTGCTCGAACGCTTCCTGGGTGGCGAACGGGCCGGGACAGAGGATGCGTTTTCGTTCGCGAGCGATGCTCTGCCCACGCGAAGCACGATCGGCGCAGCTCACTTGGCTCTTCGATCTCGGCGCTCATCGACGGCGATGATGGCGACCGAGAACGAATGGAGCCAGCGAACGGCTGTGTGATCGCGATTCCCTTTCTTTGCCACAGAGGACACAGAGCTCACAGAGTCGGCGTCCGTCTCCCTCTCGCGAAGACATATGGAACGCCGAGACGCCCTCGGTGTTCTCTGTGCTCTCTGTGGCCAAAAGACGGAACGCCGATCACGCTCGTTCGGTGTGATCGATGAAGATCAGCGCCCCAGCGACTCGAGCTGCTTCCTCGCCTCGGGCGAGAGCTCGAACGTCGAGCCTTCGCGCTGCCACCAGTCCTGCCAGTCCTTCACCGACTGGTGGTTCTGCCCGCTCAGGAAGCGGAGCACGCTCCCGCGCACGAAGGTCTCGTACTCGATGATGTAGCGCGCGCTCACATCGAGCACGACACCGTCGCGGAGCACGTTCACGATCGGCTTCGCCACCTCGGAGACCGCGAGCCCGGTCCCGCCCGAGCTGAGCTCGTAGCCGCCGATGAAGGCACGCTCGGTGCCCACGAAGATGTGCGCCCGCGATGAGTTGTTGTCCGCGCTCGTCGCCCCCGGGTTCGCGAGGTTCGCGAGCGCCGCCACGGCTTCCTTCCTCGGGAAGGTCCCGAGGGCCGCCGTCGCCCGCGTGCGCTCGGCGGGCTCGGAGCGCGAGAGCGCCTGCACGAAGAGCGCGCCGGTCTCGGGGTCGCCGATCCGGCGGAGCGAGTCCATGGCCTGCGAGCGCACGGGCGCCGCCGCGTCGAGGACGACGGCGCGCGAGAGCGCGCGGAGGACGCCGTCCGCCTTGCGCGTGCCGAGCTCGCGCGCGGCGAGGCGCCGCTCCTCGCTCGAGGAGGCGCGCTCGAGGCGGTCGAGGAGCGCGGGCACGACGAACGCGTCGTGGAACTTCGCGAGCGATGCGCCGAGCCCATCCTTCTTCCTGGGATGTCTGGCCGCTCCGTCGATCAGGGTCTTGATCTCGCGGAGGCGCTCGGGCGCCTCGTCGCTCTCGATGCGAGCGACGGAGCCACGCGGCACGCGGACGATCACGCCCTTCGCCGTCTTCACGTGGATGAAGTCGCCCTTGTCCTCGACGACGCCCTCGAGGACCGGGCCCTCCTTCACGATCACACGGTCCGCGAACGCGGGCCCGGCGAGTGCGACGAGGACGGCGATCGTGGCCCCGCGGCTGATGATGTTCAGGGACTTCACGCGGCGGAGCTCCTCCCCGTGACTCTTCACGTCAGGATCGCTTCTTCGGTTCCAGGATCTTCCGCAGGACCGGACTCTCGAACTCGCTCGCGAGACAGTCCATGACGACCGAGTCCTGGACCGTCGTCCCGACGCGCCGCGACTCGCGGAGACGGCCGACGAGCTTGAAGCCCGCGCGAGCGTAGGCGCGCTGGCCGCGGACGTTCTCCGCGTCCACGTGGAGACTGACCGCATGGAGGCCGGCCGCGGTGAAGGCGTAGTCGAGGACGAGCCTCGTCGCCTCGGTGCCGTAGCCCTTCCCCCAGCAGTCCTTCTCGCCGATCACGATCCCGAAGACGGCCGTCCGGTGACGCTGGTCGATCGCGTGGAGGCCCGCGTTCCCGACGGCGCGCTTCGTCGCCTTCTCGAAGATCGTGAAGATCGTGTTCCTCGGGTCGTCCTTCGACTCGTCGTACCACGACTCCTGCGACTCGAGCGTGCGCGGGAGGAGCGGCGCGCTCAACGTCCGCACGACCTCGAAGTCGTTCATCCAGCGCAGGTACGTCGGATTCAGGTCGCGACGTCGCGGACCGAGGGCGATCTTCTCGCCCTCGATGTTCCAGATGGGACTTTCCATGACGCCCTCGACGCTTCGCGTCGGCCGCGTTGTCAGGAGAAGCGGCGACGACCGAGAACGAGAACGAGAACGAGAACGAGAACGAGGGAACCCGAACCGTCCGTCGAGGTCGTGCCGATCGCGCAGCCGCCGCCACCCTTGCCGCCCGTGCTGAACGGGACCGTCGAGCCCGGCGCCGTGCGGCCGCCGCGGCCCGTGCCGCCACCCGAGCCGCCGCCCGCGATCGGACCCGCGCCCATGCGCGGAGCCGTGACGGACGTCGCGATCGTGTGGAGCGTGTTGCCCGCCGCGTCCTTCACCGGCTCGCGGAGGTAGACGGCGAGCGTCATGTTGCCCGAGCCCGCGGGGTACTCGTCGCCGAGGAGCGGGATCGCGGCCGCGTTCGTGAAGGTGAGGACCGAGCTCTTGTTGCCCGTGCGGTCGGTCCAGCCGTTCTGACCGCCCGACGGCTTCAAGGCAGCGAGCGCGGCGACGGACTTGTCGGTCGTCGCGCCCGACGCGTCCGCGGCCTTCACCTCGGCGGCGATCAGAGAGGGCGACATGCTGTGGTCGAACGAGAAGGTGATCGTGAGCGCGCCCGCCGGGATCGTCTTCGAGGCCGAGTCCACCTTGGCGATCTTCGCGTCCACGTCGTACGTCGTCGCGAAGACCGGGTTCGTGTAGCAGCGGTACTCGTCCGGGTTCAGGTCGGCCACGTCCGGATCGACGCCCGTGAAGGCGCCGAGCGCGATGCAGCCGGGCTTCGAGAACGCGCCTTCCTTCTGCGTGTCGAGCGTCTGGACGAGGTCCTGGTCCGGGCCCGCCGTCGCGAGCGAGTTCACGCCGACGATCCTGTCGGCGCCGCCGCGCTTCTGCGTCGGGTTCGGCTTGCCCGCCTCGGTCTTGTAGACCTTGATCGCGACGATCTTGCCGTCGTTCGAGCCGAAGTCCGCCGTGTTCGTGTAGCGGTAGCGGTAGGCGAGGTCGCCCGAGCCGCGGCGGACGAGCATGGTCCGCTGCCCGTCGAGCGCGCCGCCGCCGCCGATGCGCCCGTCGGCGTTCTCGGCGCTCGGGGTCGCGTGCCACTTCAAGTTCGCCGAGTCCCAGCGCGTGTCGGCGTCCATGCTGAACGTGACGAGGGGCCCGTCCGTCATGATGCAGTTGCCGTCCTCGTACGCCTGCATGTAGCGCTCGGCCGGGGTCGCGCCCGACTTGCCGTCTCCGAGGCAGTAGGTCCTGAGGCCGTACCACGCGTCGTCGCCCACGTAGTAGGTGGACTGCATGGAGAGCGGCGTCGCCGCGCGCGAGACGCTGAAGCCGAAGTCGCCGTGCGCGTCCGAGCCCGCCGCGACGTAGACCTTGCGGGCGAACTTGGTGTCCGGGTCGTTCGTGAAGGCGTAGTCGAGGTTCGTCGCCAGCATCTGGTGCCACTTGACGAGGCCGTGCTGGCACCCGTTGTCCCAGCTGCTCGACCCCTTCACGAAGTCGGGGTCGGCCCACGGGTTCAGGTCGTTGAAGTCGATCTTCGCCGTGTCGAGCGAGCGCGTGCCGCGGCCGTTCCAGAACTCGAGGCCCTTGAAGACGAACTTGTTCGTCTGATCGTGGACCGCCTCGCGCGTCCGCTGCGCCGGGTCGAGACCCATGGCGCGGTCCATGTTGGCGTCCGACCAGCCCTGGCCGCCGAACGGGTGCGCCGCGTAGGCGAACGAGCTGCCGTTCCGCGCCTGGTTCTGCTTCGCCATGGTGTCGAAGAGCGGGAACAGGTTCACGTCGATGTTCGGGTTGCCCGGCCCCTGGAGGAAGCCGCCGCCGTGCCACGGACCCTCGACGTGCTCGCTGCGCATGACGAGCATGTGCGCGCCGATCGGGATGCCCGGGAGGAGGTTCGAGAGCACGTTCGGGATCGCGCTCACGTACTTCGAGACCGGGATGTCCTGCTTGAACGCGACCTCCTCGCCCGAGGCGATGCCGAAGATCGTCTCGTAGGCCGTCTTCGAGTCCGTGCCCGGCTGGGCCGTGATCGACGTCGGGCCGTACGGCGGGCGGTGGTCGGGGTCCTGCGCGCCCGGGATCGTCGTGTTGTAGAAGCACATGTGGTCGGTGCAGATGATCTTGTCCTTCACGTCGTCCGGCGTGCCGATGACGCCGAGCGCGTAGGCGGACTCCTTCACCATCTGGATCGGACCACCGTAGGCCTTGCGCGGCGCGAAGACGTTCAGCTGCGAGCCGAAGAACCACTCGGCGATCGTGTGGTGGTGCACGTCGTGGTTGTGGTTCTCGCCCGGGAGCGACGGCAGCGGCGCCGAGCCGAACACCGTGCGGAGGACCGCCCGGTGCGAGCCCGTGCGCGTCGTCGTGAGCATGCCGAAGAAGAGGCTCTCCTCGTAGCTCCACTCGACCTTCACGTCGGTGTACTTCACGACCGGCTTCGCCGGCTGCGCCGCGACGCCGTAGGCCGCCCGCGGCATCCGGATGATGTCGTGCCGGCCGTTCTGGTCGAGCTTGACGGAGCCGAAGAGCTCGTTCGCCTTCGTCGCGCGCGCCTTGCCCATCTCGTCCACGATCGTCATGCCGGCCGCGATCGTGGTCGGGGCCTGACCGAACCTCTGCTCGTAGAGGAGCGTGCCCGCCGCCGAGGCCGGGTCGTCCTTCGCAATGACGGTGATCCGGTCGCAGCGGAGCGTCGTGTTCGTCGCCGTCGAGCCCTTCGACGGCACGAAGACCTGGACGGGGAGGTAGGGCCGGTTCGGCTCGAGACGCCACGGGGCGTCGGGGATCAGGTCCACGCCGTTCGACTGCTGGTAGAGGCCGTGGAGGAGCCCCGTCGCGCCGACGAAGAAGTCGAGCACGGCCTGGTTGTCGTCGAGCGACGTCTCGCCGGCCTTCGGCGCGCAGATCGCGCGGAGGCGGAGGAGGCCCGTCGGCGCGGGCGTCGGGATCGCCCACGTCGTCTTGAGGAAGGCGGTCTGGGCGACGGCGATCGAGGGGATCACGGTGGACGCGACGCGGAGCGTGCCGATCCAGAGCGCGAGCTCGACGTTCGCCGCGGGGGCCGTGCCGCGGTTCTCGACGACCATGTCGAGGTCCACGGTGCCCGTCGCGAGGTTCACGTCCGAGACGGTGCGCGACACGACGCGGAGGTCCACCTCGGCCGTCGCGTTCACGACGAGCGGGAGCGTCGCGCGGTTGTTCGTGAAGTCCGTCTCGCCGATCTGGGTGTCGAGGTCGGCCTGGATCGTGTAGTTGCCCGCGGCCGGCGCCGTCGTCGTGAAGGTGACCTCGGCCCGCTCGCCCATGGCGACGGTCATGCTCGTCGCCGGGAGGACCGGCGCCCCGGGCGCGTTGAGCGCCACGTGGACGCCCGCGCCCATGACGTTCGCGTTGCCCTTGTTCGCGACCTGGACGACGATCGAGATCTGCTGGTTGGGGAGCGGCTTCGCCGGGTAGACGCGGAGGTCGGTCACCGCGACGTCCGACATGGTCGGCTCGGCCCGGGTCAGCGCGAGCGCCGCGTCGAGCGAGCCGAAGCGGAGGATCGTCGAGTACGGCGCGAGCGCCGCGATCGGCTGCTGGCCCGAGCGGAGGCACTGGGCGACCTGCCCGGCCGTGAGCGTGCCGTTCTTCGAGAAGCAGAGGGCCGCGACGCCCGACGCGAAGGCCGCCGCCGCGGAGGAGCCGGAGACGAAGCCGTGGAGGCCGCCCGGGTAGGGCGCGATGATCCCCTCGCCCGGCGCGCCGACCTGGACCTCGGGCGCGACGACGCCCGAGAAGGCGAGCTCGCCCTTGTCCGAGACCGACGTGACGGAGACGACGCTCGGGTACGCCGCGGGGTAGTAGGCGATGTGGACGGGGTCGTTGCCCGCGGCCGCGATGACGAGGAGGCCCGCGTTCTCGGCGCGGTCGCACGCGTCCTTGAGGACCTGCGAGGGGACGCGCGTCCCGAGGCTCACGTTCGCGATCTTCGCGCCGTGGGAGATCGCCCAGTCGATGCCGGCCGCGACGTTCGCGACGCTCGCGTTGCCCGCGCCGTCCGCGACCTTGAGCGGCATCACGCGCGCCTCGTACGCGACGCCCGCGGTGCCGATCGAGTTGTCGCCCTCGGCC
>CAZYLP010000420.1:0-7634 GCA_964648345.1 uncultured Planctomycetota bacterium | reverse complement strand
GCGGGCGCGCCGCCCTCATCATCATCGCCGGCGCCTGGTGGCTCTCGATGCTCGCCGCCGCTTACACGACGCGGTACCGCGTGCCCGTCCTCCCCGTCCTCGCCGCGCTCGGCGCGCTCGGCGCGCGCGACCTCGCGCGCGGTCTCCGCGCTCCTTCACGGCCGGCCGTCGTCCTCTCGCTCGTCGCGATCCTCGGCGTCCTCGCGCTCCGGATCGGCCGCAGCTCCGTGGATCACTCGAACGCGTGGCACGTGCGCGGCAAGGCGGGCTACGTGGCGGGCGACTTCGCGTCGGCGACCGTGGACCTCGAGCGCTACCTCGAGACGCACCCCGGGGACGCGAACGCGCTCCTCCTCCTCGGCGATGCGGCGCGGCGCTTCGACCCTGTCCGGGCGCGGGACGCGTTCGCGCGCCTCGCCGCGCTCGAGCCGGCGCGCCAGGCGGCGTGGCACGGGCTCGGCCTTTGCGAGCTCGCGCTCCGCCGCCCGCACGCCGCGGTCGCGGCCCTCGAGCGTGCCGATGCGCGCAGCCGCGACGTGGCACGCGCGCTCTCCGACGCGCGCTCGCGGGCCGCGCTCGGGCCCGACGCGCCGCTCCCGCCGAATCCTCTCCCTCGCCGATGAACGGACGCACCGCGGCCGGTACAGTGAGCCTGTCCGGATCGACCGAGGGTGCGGTCATGAGAGAGTCCACGAAGGAGTACGAGCGCGGCGAGCTGCCGCACTGCCGCACGTGCGATCGTCCGGTGGGCGAGACCGCGCTCGCCGAGCGCGGCCGGCTCGGCGAGCCGCTCATCTTCTGCGACGTCCGCTGCCGCGAGGACTACGTCCAGCGCGTGGACATGCTCCTCGACGGCGACCCGGACGAGGAAGCGGCCTGAGCTCCCCTTCCAGTAGAATGGGCCCGGGAGGGACGCGTGACCGAAGCCCAGGGCCCCATCGACCTCGAGAAGCTCTCCGCGAACGACCGGCGCGCGCTCTTCCGGTCGCTCCCGAAGACGGACCTCCACTGCCATCTCGACGGCTCCCTCCGCGTCGCGACGGTCGCCGAGCTGGCGAACGACAAGAAGATCCGCGCGCTCGCGGACAAGCTCGGCTACGGCCTCCCCGAGGACTGCTCCGAGCGGACGCTCTCGCGCGTGCTCAGGCCCGGCCTCGAGTGCAAGAGCCTCGTCGAGTACCTCCTCCCGTTCGACATCATCTGCGGCGTCCTCCAGCAGCCCGACACGCTCGAGCGCGCCGCGTACGAGCTCGCGCAGGACGCCGCGAAGGAGAACGTCTGGTACCTGGAGGTGCGCTTCGCGCCCCAGCGCCACATCCACGACGGCATGGACGGGATCCAGGTCCTCGCGGCCGTGGACCGCGGCCTCGCGCGCGCCGAGAAGGAGCACGGCGGCCTCCTCAAGACGGGGATCATCGTCTGCGCCATGCGCCACTTCGATGCGCGCATCGGCTACTACCACCGCCGGATCGCGGAGAACTTCCGCTACAGCTCGCCGCGCGAGCTCGCGTCCCACTGCTCGCTCGAGGTCGCTCGCCTCGCCGCCGAGGCGCGCCGCCGCGGCATGACCCGCGTCGTCGCGTTCGACCACGCTGGCCCCGAGGAGAACTTCCCGCCCGGCCACCACACCGAGGCGTTCAACGAGATCATCAACAACCTCATGTCGATCACGGTCCACGCGGGCGAGGGCTACGGCCCCGCGTCGATCAAGGAGGCCGTGACCCACCTCAACACGCACCGGATCGGCCACGGCACGCGCCTCATGGAGGGGGACGAGCCCGAGCTCCTCGAGTTCCTCCGCGACCACAGGATCGCGATCGAGGTGTGCCTCACCTCGAACCTCCAGACGAAGGCCGTCCGCTCGCTCGACGATCACCCGCTGAGGAAGCTGCTCGACGAGGAGCTCCGCGTCCCTCTCTGCACGGACAACCGTCTCGTCTCGGGCGTCGAGGTGACCGACGAGTACGTGCTGGCCTACGACCACTTCAAGCTCACGCCGAAGGAGCTGCGAAGGATCGTCCTCTACGGCTTCAAGGCGGCGTTCGTGACCTACCAGGAGCGGCGGCGGCTGCTCCTCGCGGCGAAGGCGCGCCTCCGCGAGCTCGGCCTCGGCGGCTCGTGGAGCCGCGACGAGGAGGAAGCCCTCGCCGCCATGACGGGCTCGAAGAAGAGGTGAGCGACCTCCTCTCGGCGATCGAACGTCACTCCTGCTCGGACGAGAAGGAGAAGAAGGACAGGGCCGCGATCGTCGCGCTCCTCGCGCGCGGCGCGCGGGCCTTCTCGCGCGCGGAGTACGAGCCGGGGCACATCACGGGCTCGGCCTTCGTGCTCGACGCGAAGGAGGAGAAGGTCCTCCTCGTCCACCACGCCAAGCTCGACCGCTGGCTCCAGCCCGGCGGCCACGCCGAGGGCGCGGAGGCGGACGCGTACGCGACCGCTCTCCGCGAGGCGACCGAGGAGACGGGGATCGCGGGCCTCATGCCGCACCCGACGGCCGCGCGCCCGTTCGACGTGGACGTCCACCGGATCCCGGAGCGCCGGAAGGGCGATCAGCTCGAGCCCGCGCACGATCACCACGACGTGCGCTACGTCTTCGTCGCGCCGCCCGGCGCCGCGACGACGCTCTCGGAGGAGTCGCACGCCCTCGCGTGGCGCCCGCTCGCGGAGGCGTGCGGGCCGGACTCGGACGCCGCGTTCAGGCGCGCGATCGGCAAGCTCCGCCTCCTCACCTTCAAGCCTTCGCGCTGCCCGCGCTGAGACCATGAGCGAGACCACGCGCTCCGTGCTCAAGCTGGCCACGGAGTGGCTGACCAGGAAGGGCGCCGACGCTCCCCGCCTCGACGCGGAGCTCCTCCTCGCATCCGTCTTGAAGGTGAAGCGCCTCGACCTCTACCTCGACCACGACCGCCCGCTCGAGGAGAACGAGCTCGAGCCGTTCCGCGCCCTCCTCCGGCGGAGAGCGGGCCGCGAGCCGATCGCTTACATCCTCGGCGCGAAGGAGTTCTTCGGCCTCTCCTTCGAGGTCACGCGCGACGTGCTCGTCCCGCGGCCCGAGACGGAGCACCTCGTCGTCGTCGCGCAGGAAGCCGTGGACGCGGGCGCGAAGGTCTTCGCGGACGTGGGCACCGGCTCGGGCTGCGTCGCGATCTCCCTCATGAAGCACCGGACCGGGCTCACCGGCTTCGCGACCGACACGTCGAGCGCCGCGCTCGCGGTCGCGCGCAAGAACGTCGAGCGCCACTCGGTCCAGGGCCTCGAGCTCGTCGAGTGCGACCTCCTCGAGAAGGTCTCCGGGCCGCTCGACCTCGTCGTCTCGAACCCGCCCTACGTCCTCCCGAGCGAGAAGTCCTCGCTCGAGCCCGAGCTCTCCTTCGAGCCCGCGAGCGCGCTCTTCGACTCGGCGGAGGATCTCCCGACGACGCGCCGGCTCGCGGAGCAGGCCTTCGCGAAGCTCGCGCCCGGCGGGACGCTCGCGGTCGAGACGGGCGCGAAGACGGGCGAGCTGGTCCGCGCCATCTTGGCGCGCTCGGGTTTCACCGAGATCCGATCGGTGAAGGACCTGGACGGCCACGAGCGCGTGATCGTCGGGCGGAGACCGCACTCGACTGCCACATCTGGATAGCTCGTTGGCAGGCGATTCCCGTTTCTTGAAGCGGCCGATGGCCCCGCGAGGTCCATCTCTCCGAGGATGAGGCATCGGCACGAGCCTTGCCCTTCGCGCGCCTGGAAAGATGGTGTCCATGCGCCTCGCGCTCGGCTGGTTGATCGTGAGCATCGCCCTCATCGTCGGCGGCGGTCAGATGACCCATGACGCCGCGAACAACGGCTCGGCGCCCCAGACGGTGTCGATCCAGGAGGTCATCAAGGGCAAGCCCGACAAGACCTGGCTCAAGATCACCGACGGGATCCTCGTCCTCCCCGCCACGACGTGGATGGAGGAGAAGAAGACGAAGCGCATCGACGAGCTCTTCATCCCGATCGTCGCGCCGGACGAGAAGATCGAGGGGATGCGCATCCACGTCCTCCTCCGCACGAAGCGGCCCGAGCTGATCGGCCGGATCCGCGAGATGCGCGCTCACGAGTCCTCCGAGGCCGAGGCCGAGAAGTACCTCATCGAGAACATGCAGCGGCTCTTCCTCAAGGACGACGTGAAGGGCATGGTCGAGTGGGGCATCGACTCGAACACGGAGACGCGCGACGCGATCGCCAAGCTGAGCAAGAACCTCCAGCCCGGCTTCATGATCCTCCGCGACGGGAAGGAGCCCCAGGGCAGCACGGGCATGGCCCTGCTCGTGGGCGGGGTCGTCCTCCTCCTCGGCGGCGGCGCCTACCTGTTCGGCGGGAAGATCCAGCGCCCCGGCCGCTCGGGCGGGCGCGAGGTCGGCCGGCGCGAGCCGATCATCCCCGAGCGCGTCGCGCCCGAGGAGCCGCGCATGATCGAGGTCGGCTCCGACTTCGCGCGCGAGCTCGGGCTCGAGAACGCGCCGACGCCGAAGAAGCCGGTCACGAAGAAGGTCGAGAAGCCTCGGACGAAGAAGGTCGTGAAGCCCGCCGAGAAGCCGGCGGCCGCGCCGAAGCCCCTGACCAAGTCCGGCACGAAGAAGGTCGTGAAGGGGATGCCCGAGCGGCCCCCCGCCGCGAAGAGCTCGACTTCGTCGCGAGCCACGGCCACCCCGGTCATGGAGAAGCCGAAGACGAAGCCGCTCCTCGCCCGGAAGAAGCGGCCGCTCGCATAGGCGTGCCCTTGCAGCCGAGCACGGGGCAGCGCCCGTGCTCGGCCCAGCAGGGCTCGTGGACGACGGCGGAGCACTCCGCGCACGAGACGGTCGCGAGCCCCTCGGAGACGAGGTCCGCGTGGCAGAAGCCGCAGCTGGCGTTCGGGCTCTCCTCGCCCTTCACGAGCACGCCGCCCGGGAGGAGCGCCGCGGTCGCGAGGCCCGAGAGGACCTCGCCGATCGCATCGAGGTCCGGGCGGCCCGCGCGCACGACGACGATCTGGAGCGAGCGTCGGTCCAGCTTGAGCTCGCGGATGTCGAAGCGCTCGAGCGCATCGAGGAGCCGCTGCTTCATGCGAGCGAGCGCCTCGAAGGCCTTGGGGCTCTCGGGGACGCGCGCGACGTAGCGGGCGGCGAGCGCCTCGTCGTTGAGCGCCTGCTCCGGGAGCGCGCCGACCCACTTCGCGAGGACCGGGAGCTTGTCGCGGCGAGCGAGCTCGAGGCGCGGCGCGTCCTCGGGGAGGTCGACCTGGGCGCGGATGCAGCTCACGCCCTCGTGCTCGAGCACGTGGAGGATCGCTCGACGTCCGTCGAGGGTCCGCAGGTACTCGTTCACGTCATCGACCGCCTGGGGGTTCGCGACGCGCCAGAAGAACAGCTGCAAGAGGAACAGCGCGGCGAGGGTGACGACCCCCAGGAACAACACGGTCATTCCCTAGTCATACGACAGAACGACTCAGCGGCAATGGCTCCGGTGCACGACGACCGTGGTCGTGGGGCGCGGCGCGCGGTGCACGACGACGGTGCTGGACCGGCTGTAGCCGTAGCCGCGGCTGTAGCCGCCGTGACGGTGACCCCCGACGAAGATGCAGCCGCTGGCAGCAAAGAGACCGACGAGCGCGAGAGCGACGCAGGCACGGTTGAACATGGCTGAACTCTCCTGTCTCTCCAGGAGTTCTTACGTGGACCGGAACGCGCGGGCGCGATAGAAGGAGTCGCGTACAAACCCATGGAAGTGAACGTCATCCGCTTGAAGGGTCTGGACGGCTCCCACGCCCTCCACAAGGCCTTGCAGCAAGGACTCTTGAGCAAGCGCGGATGGCTGTACGGCGTCCGGCAGGTCCACTTCCTGACCGAGACGCCGGGAGCGCGGGAGCTCCACGCCACGAACCGGATCACGCTCGCGCTCCTGGGCACGTCGCTCGCCGCGACGGACCCAGCGACGCTCGAGCTCGCGCTCGCCGACCTCGCCGCGATCAAGGCCGAGTCGCCCCAGTACCCCGTCGTCGCGATCGTGGACGAGCTCTCGGCCGACGACGACGCGCGCCTCCGCCGCCTCGGCTTCGAGACGATCATCTCGTCGGACCTCACGAACCCACGGACGGTGCGCGCGTTCGTCGAGAACAAGGTCATCGAGCTCAGGCTCGGGATCTCGCCCGAGCTCCTCCCCGAGACGATCGGGCTCGCGGCCGACGACCCCACGCTGTTCCAGGCGCTCAAGTACGAGTTCGCGGGTGCGACGCCGCCGCCCGAGCTCTGGTCGGGGAGCCCGACCGCGACGCGACGGAGCCTCATCATCACGTTCACGTTCTTCGCGCGCGCGTGCCGCCGCCTCGCCTCGGGCGTCTTCGAGGGGCACCGCGTCCCCGCGGCGTTCGTGCTCACTCACCGCTCGCGGCTCTCGACGCAGCGTCTCGGCGGGGGCGCGAACGCGCTCTTCCGCTTCCCGCCGGAGGAGCTCCGCGTCTCGCTCGGCGGCATCCACCAGTACGACATGGACGCGATCGCGCGCGTCTCGCGGTGGCCCGGCTCCTACGTCGTCGTGGACGACCTCGCCATGATCCGCGCCGTCGTCGCGACGCCGCCGCGTCTCATCCACCAGCAGGCGCCGGGCCTCGCGTTCGGCGGCCTCGTCCGCGGCCACACCGACGTGGGCTTCCTCCTCCCGGGCGACGGGAGCGTCCGCGTCTTCTCGATCGAGCGCGAGGTCCTCCGTCACGACGGCTTCCAGTGGCGGTCGAACAACCGGCTCGCCGTCCGCGCCGCCTTCACGAAGGCGTGCGGCGACGTCTCCGTGCCCGAGACGACCGCGAGCGCCGTCTTCGAGGCCGCCATGGTCCTCGCCGAGCAGAAGGTCGGGGCGTTCTTCATCGTGGGCGACTCCGCGACGACGCGCCGCATCGCGCGGCTCTCGATCCCGCTCAACCGCCGCCTCACGAAGGCGCTCGAGGAGGGCGCGGCCGTCGGCGGCGCGTCGCCCCACGCGCTCGCCACGCTCGCGCAGCAGGACGGCGCCCTGATCGTCGAGCCGAAGGGCCGGATCCTCGGCTTCGGCCGGCTCGTCCGCACGAAGGAGCGCCCGAAGGACGACGCGAGCCACGGCACCAAGCACGCGACCGCGGCCCAGCTCACGCGCGAGCGGAAGGGCGTCTGCGCGCTCGTCGTCTCGCAGGACGGGCCCGCGAGCGTCTTCTTCCGCGGCGACAACGTCGCCCGGACCCAGTTTTGATCTAGGATCTCGCCGTGAACCTCGGGAACCTCGGAGGCTACGAGATCCTCGGGCCGATCGGCTCGGGCGGAGCCGGGACGGTGTTCCGCGCGCGCGCGCCGTCGGGGGAGATCGTCGCGATCAAGCTCCTCCACCGGACCGACCTCACGGCCTCGGCCCGCCTCGCGCGCGAGCTCACGCTCCAGCGAGCGCTCGGCGAGGGGTTCGTGCCGCTCCTCGCCTCGGGGAGCTCGACCCAGGGCGCGTTCATCGTCATGCCCCTCGTCGAGGGCGGGACCCTCCGCGACCGGCTCAAGCGGGGGCCGCTGCCGGTGGCCGAGGCCGTCAAGCTCGGCACGACGCTCGGCACCGCGCTCGGCCGCGCGCACGACTCGGGGATCGTGCACCGGGACCTCAAGCCCGAGAACATC
>CAZYLP010000419.1:0-7641 GCA_964648345.1 uncultured Planctomycetota bacterium | reverse complement strand
CCGTGCCTCGTGGAAGCGATCCCAGCGACCCATGCTCGTCAGTCTACGCGACGGCCGGCTGTCACTCTCTTCGACGGTGCTTGAAGCGCAAATGCACCGCGCCTCGCGCCGACGGACGGTGCTCGCGCATGGACACCGAATGAGGCCGCGCATCGAGGTTTGCGTCGTGCGCGAGCCGCACGCACGCGACGGCACTCCTCTAGCTCTCCCTGCATCTGGAGGGCTTCGCCCCCCAGCCCCCCGATGGGGCACCAAAACCCACCTCCGCCGACAGGCCCGCGGGCGTGCGTCACGCCCGCGGGCCTGTCTTCTCCCTCCACCCGATTGAAGACTCGAGGGGTAGAATCCGTCCTCCCGGAGCGGCCCGCTCGCGCGATGGGCTGCTCGACGGAGGCGAACCCTTGGTCCCCCGGACTCTCCTCGCCGCGTCGCTCCTCGCGGCCGCGCTCCTCCTCCCCGTCCGCGCGGACGAGGGGCCCGACTCGAGCTCGGTCTTCCAGGAGAAGCTCGCCCACCTCCTCGACCGGTGGAACGACGAGGCGCCCCAGAAGCGCGTCGCGAAGGCGATCGAGCTCTGCGAGAAGCAGATCAAGGAGAAGCCCGACGACTCGGGCGCGCTCCTCGAGCTCGGCCGCTTCAAGCTCGCGAAGGACGACCCCGAGGGGGCGCTCCTCGCGACGCGCGCCGCGGAGGAGTTCTCGACGGGAAACCCCGACCGCGCGAAGCACGCGAAGGCGCTCCACCTCGTCGCCTACTCGATCGCGGCGGTCTCGAAGCCCCAGAACGAGGAGGACGCGGCCAAGTACAAGACGAAGTTCGTCGAGCTCTACAAGAAGGTCGAGCAGGCGGCCGGCAGCAAGGACGCCGCGGACGACCTCATCGCCGCGGAGCGCGAGCGCGTCGCCTACGCCGCGACCCTCGACGAGATCGGGAAGACGCCCAAGCTCGACGTCACCTTCTCGGACGGCAAGACGGTCGAGCGCAAGGACACCGACGGCAAGCTCGTCAAGCTCGACTCCTACCTCGGGAAGATCGTCCTCGTGGACTTCTGGTCCGCGACCTACGAGCCCTACGTCAAGGAGGCCGCGAACACGCTCGCGGTCCAGGAGAAGCACAAGGGCAAGCTCGAGGTGATCGGCGTCTCGCTCGACAAGGATCGCGGAGCGCTCGACAACTTCGTGAAGGCGAACAACCTCCCCTGGCGGCAGGTCTTCTCGGGGAAGGGGCTCGCCGACGACACCGTCGTCGCCTGGGGCGTCCCGGGCGTGCGGCGCTACCTCATCGACCACGACGGCAAGATCCGCTTCGTGAACGTCCGCGGCGAAGGCCTCGCCGCGGCGGTCCAGCAGCTCGTCGATCGCGCCTCGAAACCGAAGAAGTAAGGAGCCTACTCACATGAAGAGGGGTCTGGCCGTCATTGCGGCCGCCGCGGTCATCGCGCTCGCGATCGGCCGCACGAGCGCCGACGAGGGCGCGAAGGGCGGCGCCGCGCTCGAGAGCCTCGCGAGCAAGGTGAACGAGATCGTGCTGCCGAACGGTCTCCGCGTCCTCGTGCTCGAGCGCCACGCGGCGCCGGTCGTCGCCTTCGCGACGGCGGTCAACGTGGGCTCGGTGGACGAGACGACCGGCGAGACCGGGCTCGCTCACATGTTCGAGCACATGGCCTTCAAGGGCTCGACGACCATCGGGACGAAGGACTGGGCCAAGGAGAAGGTCGCGCTCGAGGACGTGGAGAAGGGCTTCCTCGCCCTCCGCGAGCTCGAGATGAGCGGCCCCGCATCATCGGAGGAGCACAAGGCGAAGATCGCGGACGCCCGCAAGCACTTCGAGCGCCTCCAGGAGGAGGCGGGCAAGTTCACCGAGGGCGAGGAGTACTCGAAGATCATCGAGCGGAACGGCGGCAGCGGCTTGAACGCCTTCACCATGGCCGACCAGACCGTCTACCACGTCTCGATGCCCGCGAACCGCCTCGAGCTCTGGTTCCACCTCGAGTCGGACCGCTTCCGCGACGTCGTCCTCCGCGAGTTCTACAAGGAGAAGGGCGCCGTCAAGGAGGAGCGGCGCATGCGCGTCGACTCGAACCCGCAGGGCAAGCTCTTCGAGGAGTTCCTCGCCGGGACCTTCCGCGCTCACCCGTACGGCCGTCCGACGATCGGCTACATGAGCGACCTCGAGTCGCTCTCGGCGACGACGGCGCGGAGGTTCTTCGACCGCTTCTACACGCCCAACAACATGACGATCTCGATCGTCGGCGACGTGCAGACCGCGGAGGTGAAGCGGCTCGCCGAGAAGTACTTCGGCCCCATGCCTCGCGGCCCGAGGATCGACCCGGTCCCGACGATCGAGCCCAAGCAGGAAGGGCTCCGCCGCATCGAGGTCGAGTCGAAGGCCCAGCCCTTCGTGGTCCTCGGCTGGCACGGCCCCGCCGCGCGCGACCCCGACTCGGTCGCCGTGGACGCGCTCACCGACGTCCTCTCCTCGGGCCGCACGTCGCGGCTCTACCAGAAGCTCATCGTGAAGGAGAAGCTCGCGGTCGCGACCGGGATCTTCTGGGGCCAGCCCGGCCAGAAGTACGCGAACCTCATCTGCAGCTACGCGGTCCCCGCGCCCAAGAAGACGAACGACGAGTGCGTCGAGGCGATCCAGGCCGAGCTCGAGAAGGTGAAGCACGAGCTCGTGACCGAGGACGAGCTCGCCATCGTCAAGACGCGCGCCCGCGCGAACTTCATCCGCGGCCTCCGCTCGAACATGGACCTCGCCCAGAGCCTCGCCATGCGGATCGGCACCTACGGCGAGTGGAAGGGCCTCTTCGAGCAGGCGGCGAAGATCGACAAGGTGACCCGCGAGGACCTCCAGCGGGTCGCGAAGAAGTACCTGATCCGTTCGAACATGAGCCGCGGCGAGATCGTGAAGGCGCCCGACGAGAAGAACGAGAAGCCGGAGAAGTCCGAGAAGCACGACAAGAAGGAGAAGGAGTAGTCATGAAGACCACGTACGGGCTGCTCCTCCTCGCGTCCGCTCTCGCCCTTCCGTTCTCCCCGAGCCTGTCGAGGGGCGAGGACAAGAAGAAGGACCGGGTCGTCGACAAGATCCCGATCCCGCCGCTCCGCGCCTTCGACCCGCCGGCCGCCAAGTCGGTCAAGCTCCCGAACGGCATCGAGTGCTTCATCCTCGAGGACCACGAGCTCCCGCTCGTGGACGTGCAGATCAGCCTCCGCGCGGGGTCCGTCTGGGACCCCGAGGACAAGATCGGACTCGCCGACATCGCGGGCGACGCGTGGCGCGCCGGCGGCACCAAGACGCACCCCGCGGAGAAGCTCGACCAGCTCCTCGAGAAGCACGGCATGTCGCTCGAGGCGAGCATCGGGCACGACCAGGGGACGATCCATCTCAACTGCTTGAGGGAGGATCTCGAGCTCGGCCTCTCGCTCGTGAAGGAGCTCCTCACCGAGCCGGTGTTCCCGGACGAGAAGATCGAGCAGGCGAAGCGCGAGATGCTCTCGAGCATCGAGCAGCGGAACGACCGCGCTCCCGCGATCGCGCGCCGCGTCTACTCGATGCAGATCTACGGCAAGAAGAGCCCCTACGCGCGCGTCTCCTTCGCGCCCATCGTCGAGAAGATCTCGAGGGACGACGTCCTCGCCTGGCACAAGAAGTTCGTGCGTCCGGCGAACGTGATCGTGGGCGCCTTCGGCGACCACCCCGCGGACTTCATCCAGAAGAAGCTCGCCCACGCGATCGGCGAGTGGAAGGTGGACGGCGACGAGCCCCGCCCCGAGATGCCGCTCGTGGAGGTCTCGAAGAAGGCCTCCTGGACGCTCATCGACAAGCCGGACGTGAACCAGTCCGCGATCCACATCGGTCACGTGGGCGTCGTCAGGACGCCGGACCAGATCGAGGAGTACGCGAAGGTCCTCGTCGCGAACCAGATCCTCGGCTCGGGCGGCTTCTCCTCGCGGCTCATGCTCCACGTCCGCTCGGACCAGGGCCTCGCTTACAGCGTCGGCTCCGGCGCCGGCTGGGAGTACGACCACCCGGGCACGTTCGTCATGGTCTGCGAGACGAAGTCCGAGTCCACGGTCCAGGCGATCAAGTCGCTCCTCCACGAGCTCGACGTGATCCGCAAGGAGCTCTGCACCGACGAGGAGCTCTCCGTCGCGAAGGACTCGACCCTGAACCAGTTCCCCTTCCTGTTCGACACGAACGAGAAGCTCATCAACAACGCGCTCCGCTACGCGTACCGGAGCTTCCCGCAGGACACGATCAAGCGCCTCATCGAGGGCGTGAAGAAGGTGACCAGGGAGGACGTCCTCCGCGTCGCCAAGACCTACTGGAACCCGGACGCGCTCGTCGTCGTCGTCTGCGGCAACGTCGCGGAGATCGGCGGCGCCGACAAGATCGCGGCCATCGCCAAGACTCCCGTCGAGCGCATCGAGGACCCCGAGGGCTGGATCCAGGGCACGGCCAAACCCATCAGCGACAGGCCCGTGAGCGACAAGGGCGGCGGCGACAAGGGCGGCGACAAGACGGCCGCAGGCCCCGAGCTCACGGGCACGCTCGCCAAGATCGTCGAGGGCGCGGGCGGCAGGAAGGCGCTCGACGCGCTCACGGCGATCAAGGTGAAGCAGAAGTCCGCCGCCGAGGGCTCCCCCGAGCGGAACGAGGAGATCCTCTTCCAGTTCCCGGACAAGGTCCGCTGGACCATGGACACCCCCGTCGGCAAGGTCACCGTCGTCATGAACGGCAACAACGCCGCCGCGGAGGTCCCCGGCCAGGGCACGGAGAAGCTCGCCGGCCCCCAGCTCGCGCAGGTGAAGGGCCAGTTCATCAACATGACGGCCGCGATCTTGAAGGCGATCGTCCGCGGCGACGGCAAGGTCGTCTCCGAGGCCGACGAGAAGTTCGCGGGCAAGGACGCGAAGAAGGTCGTCATCGAGGTGAAGGGCGCGAGGAAGCAGACCTTCTTCATCGACGCGAAGACGGGCGCTCTCCTCGGCAAGGAGGCGGACTCCCCCGGCGGCAAGCTCCACGTCCTGGTCGACGAGACCGAGGTCGTGGGCGGGGTCACGCTCCCGAAGAAGCTCTCGGTCCGCAAGGCCGGGGAGCCCGAGTCGGAGCCGCTCCAGACGGTGACGATCGAGAAGGCCGAGGCCAATCCGAAGATCACGGACGAGACCTTCAAGGTCCCGGCGGCCACCGAGAAGAAGCCGGCGCCGGAGGACGAAGAGGACAAGTAGGAGGGCGAGGGCAAGGGCAAGGAGCGTTCCTCGCGTGGATGCCAGAGACGTGCCATCTTCCTGAGCCAGTGAGCGCCCTAGATACCGACCTCAAGTTCGGCCAGATCGCCGTCCGCATGGGCATGCTCCCCGCGCAGGACCTGCCGAAGCTCGTCCAGGAGGCTCGCAAGGCGCGCGAGCGGTCGGGCGAGGACTCGAAGAAGAACGGGCTCGGACAGCTCCTCGTCCGGCGGAAGCTCCTCACGGTCAGCGAGTACCTCTACGTCGCCCGCGAGTGCGAGAAGAGCGTCACCAAGGAGGGGTCCGCCGCGTCCCTCCGCTCGCTCGAGGCGGCCCTCAAGGACTTCGAGACCGGGGAGATCGACGGCAAGAGCCTCGAGGCCGCGCTCTCCTCCGAGGACGTCCGCATCGAGATGCCCTCGCGCGAGGAGATGCCGCCCACGTTCGGGCGGTACGAGCTCGTCGAGGAGATCGCGCGCGGCGGCATGGGCATCGTCTACCGCGCGAAGGACCAGGCGAACGGCCAGATCCTGGCCTTGAAGGTCATGATCGAGGCCGACGACGACGAGGCTCGGCTCCAGCGCTTCGAGCGCGAGGCCGAGCTCGCGAAGGCCCTCGATCACCCGGGCATCGTCAAGGTCTACGACGCCGGCGCGATCGACGGCATGCCGTACTTCACGATGGACCTCGTCGACGGGAAGAGCCTCGACGACATCCTCGAGAGCGACTTCGACCGCTTCAAGGCGATCGAGGTCCTCGCCCAGACGGCCCGCGCCGTGGACCACGCGCACAAGCGCGGGATCGTCCACCGCGACTTGAAGCCCGGGAACATCCTCGTCGAGTCGGCGACCGGCCGCGCGCGCGTCACGGACTTCGGCCTCGCGCGCGACATGGACCGCAACACGCGCATCACGCGCGTGGGCCAGGCGGTCGGCACGCCCTACTACATGGCGCCCGAGCAGGTGCGCGGCGAGCGCGACGTGGACGGCCGCGCCGACACGTATGCGATCGGCGTCATGCTCTTCGAGATCCTGACGGGCGACGTGCCCTTCGACGCCGACTCGGCGCTCACCCTCTTCAAGAAGATCGACCGCGAGCCCGTCGTCCTCGAGCTCGACCCCGAGAAGGGGATCGACGAGAAGATCCACGCGATCGCCATGCGCTGCCTCCACAAGAAGCGCGACGATCGCTACGCCACGTCCAAGCTCCTCGCCGAGGACCTCGAGCGCTACCTGAAGGGCGTGAGCCCGAAGGCCCGGGCCAACACCGCGCTCGACGACGCGACGACCTGGCTCTCGATCCATCGCCGCGGCGTCGCGATCGGCGCGATCATCGTCTGCGTCGTCCTCGCGATCTCGATCGGGGCGATCGCGATCCTCGCCCGGATCGCGGCCGACGCCGCGCGCGAGGCCGGGTCGCGCGAGGTCCGCGGGTGCATCGAGCGCGCCGGGTCGATCGTCGAGTCCGGCGAGCGCAACCTCGCCGCGAAGCCCGCCGAGACCCGCGACGCCGCCGAGCGCGCCCTCGAGGACCTCGAGCGCGCGCGGGAGCTCGGCGCGCTCGAGGGCCCGCGCGGCCAGGGCGCCGCGGACGCGTTCCGCACGGCCGGACCCGCGCTCAGGAAGAAGACGCTCTGGCTCCTCGCCCGCGCGCTCGAGCTCACGGACGCGCCCGTCGCGGCCCGCGACGCCCTGGAAGAGGCGGCGAAGCTCCCGCAGCCCGACGAGCAGCTCCTCCACAAGCTCGGGAAGCTCCGCCACGTCCAGGGCGACCTCGCGGGCGCCATCGCCGCCTTCACGGACGCGCTCAGCCTCGACTCGAAGGACGCCGTCGCGCGCATCGAGCGCGCCGAGGCGCTCCTCGACGCGGGCCAGCCCGACAAGGCGATCCTCGACCTCTCCGAGGTCCTGCGGGCGCTCGCCCCCTCGGGGAGCCCGCCCGAGCGCCTCCGCGCGTTCCTCCTCCGCTCGCGCGCCTACGTGGCCCAGGCCCTGTATGGACCGACGGCGACGCGCGAGACCGCGCTCAACGCGGCGCGGAACGACGCGAAGGACGCGCTCGACCAGTACGGCAACTCCCCCGACGCGCACCTCGCGAACGCCGCGGTCCACCGCGCGCGCGCCGCGACCGAGGCGACGGCCGAGCGCCGGAGCGCCGCGGTTACCTACGCCCTCGAGGCGTGCTCGCAGGCGCAGCAGGTCGCGCCGAGCTCCCCCGAGCCGGCGCTCGTCCGCGGCGACATCCTCCTCGCTCACGGCCAGCGAGGCCTCGCGGCGGCGGCCTACGACGAGGCCGTGCGCCTCTCGGGCGCCGAGCGCGGGTGGAACGCGCTCCACGGCCGCGGGCTCGCGCGCGCGCACCGCTTCGCGCTCGACGACGCGCGCGCCGACCTCGAGGAGGCCGC
>CAZYLP010000418.1:0-7690 GCA_964648345.1 uncultured Planctomycetota bacterium | reverse complement strand
CGAGAGCCCCGAGAAGCAGGAGCTCGCCGAGCGGGCGACGGTGAACCGGGCCCGGATCGAGTCGCTCGGCGCGAAGAAGGCCGAGGGCGAGGCCCTCCTCCGCCGCGCGCTCGCGCTCGCCCCGGACCCCGCGATCGCGAAGCGGCTCCTCGCCTACCTGGACCGCGCGTACGACCTCGAGGCCGAGAGGGCCTCGCCCGCGAGGTGCGAGCGGATCGCCGCGGAGGCGCGCGTCCTCGCGAGCCGCTTCGGTCAGACGGACCCGTTCGTCTCCGGGAGGGTGACGATCGAGACCGAGCCTCCGGGAGCCACGGTGCGACTCTTCGCCTACGTCCACGACGACCGGCAAGGGTTCGAGCGGCCCTCGCCGTACTTGACCCCGGCCGGGCCTCCGACCGCCGACCCGAGCCCGGTGTCGTACGAGCTCCCGTCGGGGGACTACGCCGTCGTCATCGAGGCGGACGGGATGATCCCGACGCGGCTCCCCTTCGCCGTCCACCGGAAGAGTCGCCAGATCCTGACGGTCCGCCTCTACGCGGCGGACATCTTCGGACCGCGGACGGGCGACTTCCGGCCGGTCCCGCGCGGCGTCGCTCGCACCGGTGCCGGACTGAAGGACTCGATGATGTGCGGGCGCGACTTCTTCATGTCCGCGCGCGAGGTGACCGTCGCGGAGTGGCGGCGCTACTCGGCCGGCGCCCCGGGCGACGGCTCACCCACGAGCGCGGCGCGCGGGGTGTGCCTGGCCGAGGCCCTGGGCGTCGCGAAGTGGTACGCCTCGAGCGAGCTCGCCCTCCCCGCGAACTGGGAGGTCGGTCTCCCGACGCGGAGCGAGTTCCATCGCGCGGTCCGGGGACCGCTCCACCGGACGTACCCGTGGGGCGACGTCTTCGACGCGAGCTTCTTCGCCGGGTCCTCCGTGATCGACTGCTCGCCGTTCGACGTAGCCGACCTGACCGGCTCGGTCCGGGAGTGGATCGCGAGCGAGGGCGATGCGGTCGACACGGCGCTCGGCGGCTCGAGCACCGACGGGGAGGCGGAGCTGACCCGCGTCATGACGTCCGAGGGACGGACCATCCGTGCGGGCCGGCGCATGGAAGACGCGGGCTTCCGCCTCGTGATCCGCCGGCGCGACTGAGTCGGGCTACTGCAAGCGCGCGCGGAGCTTGAGCGCGGGCTCGAAGCCCGGTTCGATCTTGAGCGCCTCCTGGACCTCGGCGCGCGCCTCGTCCTTCTTCCCCTGCTGGGCGAGGCACTCGGCGAACGTCGTGTGAGTGACGGGGCTCGACCCGTCGAGGGCGAGCGTCTGCCTGAAGGCCTTCTCGGCCTTGTCGAGCTTCCCGAGCTGCAGCTGCGAGACGGCGAGGATCTCCCAGATGCGAGCGGGCTCGCGGCCGTTCGAGCGCTGGAGGGCGGCCTCGGCGACCCGGATGGCGAGCTCGGGCTTGCCGCCGTTGAAGTAGAGCTTCGCGAGGAAGTAGGTCGCGTCGGAGTCGCGCGGGTTCGCCTGGATCGACTGGTTGAGGAAGCGCTCGGCCTCGGGGTTCGGGCCGCGCTCGCGGAAGGAGACGACGCCGAGGATCATGAGCGCGCGCGCGTTCCGCGACTCCTTCTGGAGCGCGGCGCGCGCGTGCGTGATGGAGTCCTGGATCGAGTCCATCTGGAACTCGCAGAGCGCCTGCTGGGAGAGCGCGTCCGCGCTCGCCTCGAAGCCGACGGCCTTCTTCGCCGCTTCGAGCGCCTCGCGATTCCGCCCGATCGCCAACATGAAGCGCGAGACGACGAGCCACGCGGCCGGGTCGCTCGGCGCGGACTGGATGAGGTAGTCGATCGTCTCCTCGCACTGCTTCGGGCGGTTCATCTCGACGAGGAGCGTGAGCCGCGTCTCGTAGGCCTCGACGTAGGCGGGGGCCTTGATCCGCACCTCCTCGAGGATCTGGTAGGCGCGCTCGTGGTCGCCCGGACGCCGCCGGATCGCGAGCGTCGTCGCGAGGCGGCGCGCGCGCTTCACGTCCTGGGGCGCGGCCTCCTGGTGTTGCTGGGCGAACTCGACGGCCCGGTCGATGCCGGAGGGTCCGCGCGAGCTGAGGAGCCCGCAGTACTCGCTCGCGAGCCGGTCCTGCGAGGCGTCGGTCGTGCAGCGCTTGAGGCCCTCCTGGAGCGCGGCGAGCGCGTCCTCCGCGGTCTTCGAAGCCCGCGCGAGCGCGAGGTAGGTCTCGTGACGCCCCGGGGCGATCTCGGCCGCGCGCATCGCCGCGCGCCGCGCCGAGGGCATGTCGTCGGCGAGCCCGTAGAGCTGGATCGCGAGCATGAGGGTCGTCACGTCCTCGTGTCCCGCCTGGGCCGCGAGGGCGCGCCCGACCTCGTCCGCCGCCTGCTTGAAGTCGCCTCGCGCCGCTCCGAGCATCGCGCGCACGTTGAGGGCGATCGGCTCCTCCGGGTCGAGCGCCGTCGCGCGGCGGATGTCCTCCTCCGCCTGCTCGGTCTGACCGAGTGCGTGGTAGACGCGCGCCCGGAGCGCGTAGGCGCGGGCGTTCTTCCGGTCGGTGTCGACGCAGAGCTGGAGCGCCTCGAGCGCCTCGCGGGAGTGCGTCCCCTGCTCGTCGTCGCTCTGGATGACGGCCGTCAGGTAGTAGGCCTCGGGGCAGCTCGGGTCGAGCTTCTTCGCGGCCTCGACCTCGGCGAGCTGCTTCTCGGGCGGCTGGTCGCCGTCGAGGCGCATCTTCGCGGCCCGGGCGAGCGTCTTCCAGAGCGGCGGGCCCTGACCCTCGGCGATCTTCTTGAGCTTCTCCTTCGTGCGCTCGACGTCGCCTTTGGCCCGCAGTTGGATGCGCGCCTCGCGGTAGGCCGCCTCCTGGCCGACGGCGCCGCCCGGATCCACGTCCATGGCGCGCGCGTAGTCCTCGGTCGCGGCGTCGACCCGGCGCGAGATCTCGGCCGCGCGGCCACGAAGGAGGTAGGCCCGCGCGCACTTGGGGTCGAGCTTCAGGCACTCGCTCGCCTTGTCCATCGAGGCCTTGAGCTTGTCGAAGAACGCGTCCGCCGCCGTGATCACGGGGATCCGGTCGGCGTCGTTGAAGAGGGCCTCGGCGTCCTTGAGGACCTTGAGCGCCTCCTCGACGCGCTTCGCCGTCTCCTTCGCCGCGATCTCGCGCGCAGCCTTTTCGGCCGCGGCCTGCTGCTCCTCGCGGTACTTCTTGTAGAAGGACCTCCCGAAGTAAGCCGCCGCGACGATCGCCACGACCCCGAGCGCGCCGGCGAGGACCGCGACGCCGGAGCGGGCGAGCCTGAGGCTGCGCGGGGGGCGAGCGAGGACGGGCTGCCCCTTGAGGTAGCGGTCGAGGTCGTCGGCGAAGGCGTCCGCGTCCGGGTAGCGGTCGAGCGGCTCCTTCTCCATGACCTTGAGGACGACCGCCTCGACGTCGAGGTCGATCGAGGGCTCGAGCTTGGTCGGACGGGGCGGCGGCTCGGTGAGGATCTTGCGGCTCAGCTCGACCTGCGCGTTCGCCTTGAAGGGGTGCTCGAACGTGAGCATCTCGAACAGCACGACCCCGAGCGAGTAGACGTCGGTCGGCGGGCCGACCTTCGAGCTGTTCCCGCGGCACTGCTCGGGGGACATGTAGAAGGGCGTGCCGACGGCGGCGCCCTCGCGCGTGAGGCGCGCCGACTCCTCGGCGTCCGCTTCACGCGCGAGACCGAAGTCGGTGAGGTGCGGCCGGCCCTCCGCGTCGAGGATGATGTTCGCCGGCTTCACGTCACGATGGATGACGCCGTTCGCGTGGGCGTGCTGGAGCGCGCGCGCGAGGTCGCGGGCGATCTCGACGCCGTGACGGAGCGACAGGTCGCGCGCCTTGATGCGGTCGCTGAGGGCCACGCCCTCGATGAAGTCCATCGTGAAGTAGTGGCGGTCGTCGAGCGTCCCCGCGTCGTGGATCGCGACGATGTTCGGGTGCTTGAGCTTCCCGGCGAGCTCGGCCTCGCGCTGGAAGCGCTTGACCTGGGTCTTCGAGGCCATGTCGCCCGCGAGGAGCACCTTGAGGGCGATCACCTGGTCGAGCTGGGGATGGCGTGCCTTGTAGACCACGCCCATGCCGCCGCGGCCGAGCTCGGAGAGGATCTCGTACGGTCCGAACGACTTCATCGGCGTGTCGCCCGTCGAGAGGGTCTTCCTGAGCTCGCGGCCGAAACGGGAGCTGCTGTCGGCGCGGGTCGCGAAGCGCTGGCTTCCGCGGCGGCTCGAGCTCAACCGCTCGGAGACCATCTCGCCGTCCTCCCGCACGATCGCGAGCGGGCCGCGGCAGGTGGGGCAGGCGAGGGACGTGTTCGCGATCGTCCGGAACGGGAAGCGTGCGTGGCAGCGGCCGCAATCGAACGAGGTGGACTCGATCGCCTGGTTGATCGGGACGAGAGCTTCGGCGGAGAGGACGCGGTGGCGAACGAAGACCTGGAGCAGGGTGATCGCTTGACCGCGCGCGTGGAGACCCTGCTGCTCACGCAAACACTCATCGAGAAGCTCCGGGCTGACGAGCCCGGTCTTCACGGCGAGCTTCGCGAGGAGGAGGTCGTGCGCGCTCTGCATCGGTACCTTCGGTGCCAGGCGGCGTTCCGAGGGTACTCGCGCGGTCGGCGGCGGGCAAACGACGGGCCCGATAACCAGGCCCTCTCAATGGGCGTTGACACGCCGGAAAACCGTGACTCGGTTTCGAGTCGATTGCCGGGTTTCTGGCAGAGATCCACGTCCCGGCCTCTCCAATTTTCTTGACGTCCCCGGAGACGATTTTGACAATACGCGCCCGCGTGGGGCGCCGAAGTCAGGCGCGCCGGGGTCTCGACGAGGAGAGAGCACGGCCACACGGCGCTCGAGAGGGCGCCGCGTCGGCAGCTGCTGGCTCTCGCTTCACCTCGCCGTGGCTTGCGACCGATAACTTTTCGTGTTGGTCCTCCGCTCGCTCAGAGCAGGGCAACCTGATCTACCGAATGGGCTGCTCCCTCCGTGGGAGGGGCCCAGTGGCGGGGGAAATACTCAGGGGACTCATAACCAACGGCCGCATCCGGCCCTCCGGCTCCAACCGGGGGGCGGTGCCGAAGTTTCGGCGGTCAGTCGTCGTCGTGAGACGCAGTTTTCTCGCGAAGACGAAGGGACGCAAGAACGGCGGTGCCCAAAGCAGTCGGCGGATGTCGGTGGTTGGGCTTACAGGATACGCCTCTCGGATCGCTCAAATCGGGCGACCCGGGGCAATCTTAAGGAGACGGGACAGCGCATGAGGAAGAAGCTGGGGCTCGGGGCCGGATTCGCCCTGACCGCGGCCGTGATCGCAATCGGCGGTTGCGGTAGCAAGAAGACGATCATCCAGGGCCAGGCCGGTGGCGAGCTGAACAACAACGGCTTCCCGGCCGGTTCGATCGCGACGAACAACCTCGCGTCGGACGGCGGCGGTTTTAGCGAGAACAACCAGAGCGCGAGCTTTGGACGCTTTACCTGCAAGTTCAACTTCAAGCACCCCGAGAGCGACTCGGCCTCGACGGCCGACGACTCGGCCATGTTCTTCTTCGTGACGGCGGACAACGGTTCGACGGCCGGCGTCGGCGGTCGCGAGCACGTCTTCGTCTCCTACTGGAACGGCAGCAGCTTCACGCCGCCCCAGGAGATCACGGGCGAGGATCGCGACGAGAACCTCGTCGCGGGCAGCAACGTGGGGACGCACCCGTCGGCTGCGGTCATGATCCCGCTCAACACGAGCGGCTACGTCGGCAACACGGGCACCGCGAACGCGCGCGTCCGTGCGAACGCCGGTAACTGGGTCATCCTCTGGGACGGTAACACGTTCACGCGGAACTCGGCCCTCGACGGCAACACCACGACGGCTGGCATCGTCCTCGCCGGCAGCGCGGTGGGCCAGCACCACACGTTCTGGTCGACGGTGTTCATCAAGAACCTCGCGAGCCAGGCGATCGCCACGACGAACCTGATCGGCAACACGGCTGCGAGCGGCACGGCGAACGGCCCCGCGATCGAGTGCCTCTTCGGGTTCCAGCGGAACGGCGCTCAGATCAGCCCGTACCGTAACGGTGCGAGCGCGGGCGGCCAGGCGACGGGCGGCCTCGTCACGGGCTTCGCGAACAACGCGAACCAGCTGATCAAGCCGGCCGAGGACATCGCGAGCCTCGCGGTGGCGACGGACACGTTCGTCCACTGCAGCACGTTCGGTTCGCAGTCGTTCGACCTCGGCGGCCTCGGTGGCACGCGTCTCGGTAACATCAACGGCGGCCGGTTCGTCTACGGTCCGAATACCCCGGCTCCGGCGATCCCGGGCGTCGGCACGGCGGTTCCGGCCTTCGCGAGCTACGAGGTGGGTGACTCGACCAGCTTCATCCAGCTCTTCTGGACGCAGCTCGTCACGTCGGGCACGGGCCTCAACCGCGTCTCGACGACCTTCTCCCCGACGGCGAGCTCGGGCACGGTCCAGCTCGGTCCGACGTGGCAGCTCATGACGGCGAACTGGAACCTCTCGACGATGACGATCGGTGGCGCGGCGACGCCGTTCTCCGCTCCCGACTCGGCGACGGCGACGGTGGTTGCGGCTCCCGCGACGCGTAACACGTTCACGGATGGGCGTCGCGCGGCGGTTGCCCCGAGCAGCTTCCTCACGACCTACAACAACATCCTGTTCTGGAACTACCAGGACACCTCGCTCGCGGTTGCGCCCAGCGGCGCGCCCGGCACGGTCGAGGGTGACATCAACAACAACGGCTCGAACATCCTGTCGACGGTCGCGGTCCTTCCGGGCGCGAACGGCGACGCGACGATCGGCAACCAGAACGACGTGACGCTCCTCGGCACGGCGGGCCGGCACCAGATCCTCAACAACACGAACAACGTCGCCAACGGCATCATCGTCGGCGAGGAGTTCACGTCGCTGTTCGTGGGTTGCGGTAGCTGCCAGATCATCGGGCCGGACGAGGGTCAGGTCGACATCGTCGCGTTCGTGAACGGCACGATCACGACGTTCGGCACGCGCGGTGGTGGCACGCTCAACAACATCGACCAGGAGCTCTGGGCGGTGGCGCTCCAGGCGACCGGCGCTACGGCCGGCACGCTCCAGGCGTTCACCAACAACCCGCGCCGCGTCTCGGCTCACGTCGCGGACCTTCCGTTCGCGACGACGACGAACACGGCGTACACGGGCGTTGCTGACGACCTCTATGACCTGAAGGTCCAGCCGAGCCGTGACGGCACCTACGCGGTCCTCGCGTGGCGGCAGGTCCAGGGCACGAGCGAGCAGGCGAACCTCGCGCTGCTCTCGACGGTCTACAAGGTGTTCCGCTCGGTCGCGTCGGGTAGCTCCGCCGCGTCGCCGACGGTCCCGACGCTCGATCAGCGCTTCCCCACGGCGGCGCCGCTCGTCGTCAACACCGCGGGCACGGTCGGTTACTCGGCGCAGCTGACGAACATCGGCTCGCTGGGTGGCTTCACGGGTTCGCCGGTGGCTGCCTACGACTTCCAGGGCAACATCGGCTACAAGTGCGGCTTCCAGGGCGACCGGACGAAGATGTCGATCCTCTGGCTCTACTCGGACGGCACCGAGGACCGGCTCTTCATCAAGCTCCTCACGATCGGCACGGGCACGACGGGCACGGACAATCCGACGATCACGGCGACGAACGAAGCCGAGATCGACGCGACGGCCGC
>CAZYLP010000417.1:0-7704 GCA_964648345.1 uncultured Planctomycetota bacterium | reverse complement strand
TGGGGCTTCGCGGGCGACTACGTCGAGGCCATGTGGCTCATGCTCCAGGCGAAGAAGCCGGACGACTACGTCGTCGCCATGAACGAGGCCCACACCGTCCGTGAGTTCGCCGAGCTCTCCTTCAAGCGTGTCGGTCTCCCCCTCCGCTGGGAGGGCAAGGGTGTCCAGGAGAAGGGCATCGGCCCCGGCGGCAAGGTCCTCGTCGCCGTGGACGAGCGTTACTTCCGCCCCTCCGAGGTGGACCTTTTGCTGGGAGATGCGACCCGGGCTCGCACCGAGCTCGGCTGGAAGCCCAAGGTCAGCTTCCTCGAGCTCGTGAATCTCATGGTGGACGGCGACGTGCGCGCCCTCGATGGCGTGAAGGACGAGCAGCAGGACCAGGTCGAGGCCTGAGGTGCACGCCGCCTCCCGTTTCGCTATGCTTCTCTCCGAAAAGTGGGGGTAAGTAGCTTGCGGTATCTCGGTCTTCTCCTCCTCGCGGGTCTCTCGTTCGCGACGCAGGGCTGCGCCGTCTTCGTCCGCGGCGACATGCAGGATGTGACGGTCCAGTCGCAGGTCCCGGGCATCAAGATCGCGGTCGACGGCCAGCCGGCCAAGCTCGGCGAGATCGAGATGGACCGCGGCAAGGTGCACGTGATCCACGCCGAGGCGCCGGGCTACGACTCGCTCGAGCTGACGGTCTACCCCTCGATCAACGAGGACTGGCTGTTCGGGGAGCAGGCCTTCATGTGGCCGATCCTCTGGCTCCCGATGGCCGTGGACTACAACTCGGGGGCGCTCCACGATATCCCGTCCCCGATCGACCTCGTCCTCACCAAGCAGAAGGAAGCGCCTCCGGCCGCCGCGGGCACGAACCCGCCGTCGACAACGACCACGGTCGCCGAAGTCCACGAGGAGAAGCGGGTCCTCAAGAAGCAGCCGGCGCGGCCGCGCAGCGTCCGCGAGGCTCGCTCCGCGCGGGGCATGGCGTCCCAGTACGGTCAGTGATCGCGCGCTGTCTTCAGCGCGCCTTCGACCGCCGTCTGCATGGCCGGCGGGTCGGCCACGTCCTTGAAGATCACCGCCGCCGTCCCGTCGGCGACGCGTAGCTCGACGCCCGTCGGCGAGTCGTCGAACAGCCCCTTGTGGAGCGCGACGAGCCGCACGCGCGCCAGATCCACCTCGTGCTCGACGCGCTTCGAGTCGAGGATGAGCGCGCGTTGAGTCGTGATCACGTAACGCCGCTCCCGTCGCTGCAGCTCGGAGACGAGGAGCGGATACAGGAAGATCACGAGGAGTAGTCCCCCGATCGTCGCGGGCAATGCGACGTCGAGCGGGAGCTTGCCCTGGCCGAGCGTGTACTGCGCGGCCACCGCTCCGAGCACGAGCGTCACCGCGAGGAGCGCGAGGAGGAACATCGTGAACGGCAGGCAGCCGAGCCCCCAGACGAGCGCGCGGAGCCAGATCGCGCGGTCGGGCTGCGAGATCCAGAGAGCGCGCTCCTCGGGGCGGAGAGCGGACGTGAGCACGTCCTCGGCGTCGGCCGTCTCGGGGCGCTCGTCGGGCACGCTCCCAGCATAAGCGCGACTGTCACTTCCGCGCGGCGGCGAGCGCCTCCACGAACGCGCGGGCGTCGGCTTCGTCGAGCTCATCGAGCGTGGTGGGCTCGCCGGGTTCGAGCTGGGAGAACTCGATGGCGATTTCCTGCGGCGCGTTCGCGTCGAGGGTGATGATGCGCCGGTCGGTCAGGTAGTAGCTCACCGAGCGGTGGCGGTTCCTTCGTCGCAGCTCGGCGTAGGTCCCCTTGAAGAACGACCAGCCGAAGAAGACCGCGATGAGGAGGGCGCCGGTCTCGGCGAATTGCGCGATGAGGATCTCGGTCGTCACTCCTCGGAGGAGCTGGGCCGCTGTCGCGAGCATCACGAACAGCAGACCGCCGACGAGAACCACGAAGCATCCGCCACCGAGGAGGATCTCGAAGACCACCGGGCCCTTTGGCCGGCGGCGCGGAGCGCCTTGCCAGAGGATCCGCTCGCCGGGCAGGAGGAGGCGTTCGATCGTGAGTGCCGGCTCGGTCACGGAGGAGCGCTCGCAGCTGTGAGTGTCCGCGTGCACGCCTCCAGGTCCCGCGCGTCGAGGCCTTCCAGGACCTCGCGAAGCGCGGTCCTCGTGCAGAAGACGACGTAGGACGCGAGGAAGATCAGCAGGCCCGTCTCCACGAACTGGATCACGAGCCAGGGCATCGACGGGTCGTGATAGAGGCGCACGGCCGTCCAGAACATCGCGAAGAGGAGCAGGGCCGTCGGGCCGAGGATGTATCCAACACTGACGAGGAGGCAGCCCCCGCCCACGAGGACGTCGAAGCGCTCCGGGCCGTCCATGCGAGGACGGCCCGACCAGACCAGGCGCTCGCCGGGGAGGAGGTGCAGTTCGACCACACCGGCTTCACACCGCCCGAGCTACTTCTCGATGTTCGCCTCGGGGATCCGATTCCTGACCCACCGGCCCGCGACGTACCAGCCGGGCTCCTTGTCGAGGTTCTTCATGTCGTAGTAGACGAGCCGCCAGTCGCTCCCGACCTTCTCGGCGAGGCACACCTGGAAGTAGGAGTAGGTCTCGGTCCACTTCTTGGTGTAGATCCACTCGCCCTCGACCCACGAAGTGCTCTTGTTCTCGGTCTCGCGGCTCTGCTTGCAGTTGACGACGATCCGCTTCCACTCGCCCTGCGGGCCGTAGCCCTCGCGCGCGGACTTGAAGGCGGTCTTCGCCGTCTCGATCAGGCTCGCGTCGTCGGAGTCGGACTTCGGCATGGTGGCGTTCTCGAAGAGGCCCTTCGCGGCGACCTCGATCTTCGCGTGCATCTCCGAGAGCTTGGGGAGGAGAGCCTCGTACGCGGTGTCGGGCTTGCCCAGGTAGTCCTTGGCGTAGGCGATCCGGCACTCGCAGCCCTCGACGGCGGCCTTGAAGTCCTTGAGGAGCTTCGTCGCCTGGTCGTCGTCCTTGAGCATGTCGTCGGTGATCTCCGAGGGCTTGTTGCCGCGGCCGCCCGGGACCTCGACGTAGTGCTCGACGTCGTGGAGGGCCTTGAGGACGTAGCCCTGCATGTTGCCGTTGCCCGTCTCGTACCAGTCGACGGTGCGGCCGATGCCCTCCTTGATCTTCTTCGGGAGGAACTTCGAGAAGGTGAACTCGAGGTTCATGAGCCGCTGGTCCTTGGCGTACGTCGGATGCTCCGTCCGGATCTTCTGGACCTCGGCGAGCCCCTTCGGGCTCATCTTGTCCCACTCCTTCAGGTTCTTGATCCACTCCGCGACGCGGTCCTTCGTGAAGGGCGGCTCGAGAGCGGTCTTGAAGGTCTTCGCGTCGAAGAAGGTGCGGAGCTCCTCGATGCGGGCGTCCACGTCCTTCTTCTCCGCGGCCTTGGCGGCATCCGCGGCCGCCGTCGCCTTGTTGATCTCGGCCTCGAAGGCGTCGATCCTCTTCCGCGCCTCCGCGATCCAGCCCTTGTTCCAGAGGACGTCCGGGTGGTTCTGGTCGGGCGAGCGGCCGAGGCCCTTCTCGGCGCGCTCGAGGGCGTTCCGCATGTCGCGGACCTCGTCCTGGGGCTTGCTCGGGACCCCCTTCGCGAGGACACCGGCCACGCGGTCGAACTCCCGGTAGACCTCGTCCTCGAAGTACGACCGGACGCCGCTGTTGAGCGGCTCGGAGGCCTTCGGCGGGCGCTCGCCCTTCTCGATCTTGAAGGTCGCGTTCGCGACGCGGTCGGCGTCGGCCTTGGCGCGGTCGGCCTTCTCCTTGTCGGCCTTCTCCTTGTCGGCCTTCGCGTGCTCCTCGGCCGCGGCCTTGCCGCTCGCGACGCCGTCGTCGATCTTCTTCTTCGCGGCGGCGACCCAGCCCTTCATCCACGCGACGTCCGGGTGGCGGCCGTCGATCCTCTCGATCACGGTCGTGAGCATCTTGTCCATGCGCGAGACGAGCGAGCGGATCGACTGGACCTTCTTCGCGTCGGCCCAGTCCTTGGGCTGCATGGCGGCGAACTCGACGCCGGCCTGGTCGAGCTCGGCGTAGAAGACGCGCGTGAGCTTGTCGCCGCCCTTGATCGGCGTCGCCGCCTTCGGCGCCCGCTCGCCCGCGATGAGCTTGTAGGCAGGCTCGGCGGGCTTGTCGCCCACGGGGGCGTCGGGCTTCGCGGCGTCGGGCTTCGGCGGGTCGGGCTGCGCCGGCGGCTTCGGCGCCGGCGCCGCGCGGATCCCCTTCACGAGAGCGTCCGCGCGCGCGGCCGTCTCGGGCCAGAGGTCGTTCCGGCGCTGCTCGGTGCCGCCGAGGAGCTTCCGCGCCTCGTTGACCTTCGGGACCTGCGAGTCGTGAGTCGCGCCGCCGGCGAGCTCCTTGTCCGCGGCGTCGAGGAGCTCGACCGCCTTCTTGGTCGCGTCGTCGGCGGGCTCCGCGGGCATCTTCTGACCCGAGGCCGTCTCGTAGACCTTCGCCTCGAGCGCGGTCGTGCGCTTCACCGCATCGACCCAGCCCTTCACGGAGCGATCCTTGACGCCGTAGAGGCGCGAGCCGAGCTTCCCGAGCTCGTCGATGATCTTCTGCGCCTCGGGGGCGCCTTCCTTCAGGTCCTTCGCGGCCGCGGCCTGCTTGTCGAGCTCGGCCGTGACGGCCTCGACCTCGACCTCGCTCGGGTCCTTCGGCGGATCCTCCGCGCGGACGACGGCAGCGAGACCGGCGACGCCGACGATGGCGACCGCGAACGAGAGGCTGAGCTTCGGGCGCATGCGCACTTCTCCCCGGAGCGATTGAAACCCATCGCCCCCGGGGTGCGCCAGGGGAGAGGTTATGCTCGTCCCGTCATGAGCGACGAGAAGCTCCGCGAGCTCGAGCAACGCTTCCGGGAAGACCCCTCGGACCTCGGCCGCGCTCTCGACCTCGCGCGCGAGCGGGCGCGCGTCGGGCAGGGCGTCTCCGCGACGCGGTGGGAGAAGACGGACGGCGCCTGGAACTGGTTCGCGAGCGTCGGCCGCCGGGAGGTCGTCGTGGGCAGCGGCTCCTCGCGCTTCGACGAGGGCGCGGCGACCGTGACGCACGCGGACTTTCTCCGGGGGGAGCACCAGAACCAGGTGTTGAGCGAGCACGGCCCCGAGGTCCTGGTCGCGATGCTCGAGGCCGTCCTCCGGGCGCCCGAGATCTACGCCTCCGCGAACGCCGAGATCGCGAAGCGTCAGCGGCACCTCGCCCGCGTGCCCGTGGACACGACGCTCGCGGCGGCGCCGCTCGTCGAGGGGGCGGTCTGGTGGGCGGGGACGCAGCGCCTCGTCGTGTCTTCCGACACGCACGACCTCGAGGTCGGTCCGGCTCGCCCCGATGGGCAGCCCGTGACGCTCGTGGCGCACGGGACGGGCGCGCGGCGGCCGGTGCCGGCCTGCCGGTCGGTCTGCGCCGCGGTCGGGATCGCGGACCGGTTCTACGTCGTCCGCGGGGATGGCTACTGCGTGATCGAGCCCACGGGCGAGGTGCACGTGCCGGCGGACGCGTCGCTGTTCGGCAGCGCGCTCAGGCTCGACCGCGTCTCCCGTCTCGGAGACGCGGCCGTGTTCGGCTACTGGTGGTTCGATCGCAACGACGGCGAGCCCGGGCTCCTCAAGTACGAGCACGGGCTCGGCTTCGTCGCTCGCTGCGACCGCTAGTTCGCGGAGGCGACTTCCTCCCAGAACCCGCGGAGCTTGTCCTTGCGCTGCGGGAGCTGGAGCTTCTGGAGCGCGCCGACCTCGATCTGGCGGATGCGCTCGCGCGAGACCTTGAAGATCGCGCCGACCTCTTCGAGCGTGTAGGTGTAGCCGTCGCCGAGGCCGTAGCGGAGCTTCAGCACCTCGCGCTCGCGGTAGCTGAGCGTCTTCAGGAGCTTGCCGATCGACTCGCGCAGCATCGAGTGCTGCGAGGCATCGACGGGCGTCTCGCCCTTCTGGTCCTCGATGAGGTCGCCGAAGAAGCCCTCGTCGCCGTTGCCGTACGGCTGATCGAGCGAGAGCGAGGAGCGGTTGAGCTCGAAGAGGCGGCCGACCTCCTTCGGGGAGATCTTCGACATCTTCGACATCTCTTCCTGGGTGGGCTCGTGGCCCTGCTTCTTCAGGAAGTCCTCGCGGTCCTCGATGAGGCGGTTCAGGTTGTTGATCGCGTGGATCGGGATGCGGACCGTGCGCGACTGGTAGGCGATCGAGCGGGTGATCGTCTGCTTGATCCACCACGTCGCGTACGTCGAGAACTTGTTGCCGCGCGAAGCCTGGTAGCGGTCGAGCGCCTTCATGAGGCCCGTGTTGCCCTCCTGGATCAGGTCCAGGAAGGGGAGGCCCTTGTTGCGGAACTTCTTCGCGATCGAGACGACGAGGCGGAGGTTCTTCTTGCTGAGAGCCTTCTTCGCCTCTTCGTAGCGCTGCTTGCCGCGATCGCAGAGCTCGAGGTGATCCCGGACCTGCTGCGGCGTCATGTGCGCCTTGAGCTGGAGGCCGAGGAGCTCGCGCTCGATGGCCTCGAGGTCGAGCTTGGCCTCGTCGGTCTTCCGCTCGCGGAGGAGCTGCGCCGAGCGCTCGAGGACTCCCATGCGCGTCCCGATCTCGCGGAGCTTGTCCACCATGGGGACGAGACGCGACACCTGGATGCGGTAAGGGAGGAGGATCGAGCACGCGTCGTGGACCGTGCGCGAGAGCGCCTTGCGGAGGATCGCGCGGTCCTCCTCGGTCCGGGAGGACTCGAGGTAGGTCGTGAAGATCCGCTTGTGCTCGGTCGCGGCCTTGCGGACGATCGGCAGCTGCTTCTTGAGCTCGCGGCGGATCCGGTCCTTCTTGACCTTGTCGTTGGCCTCGATGAGCAGGACGCGATCGACCGGGAGCTGCCCCGAGACGATCTTCTCGAGGAGCTTGACCGTCATCTCGATCGCGAGCGCTGACTGCAGGATCTGCGCGCGATAACAGGCGCGCGACTCCTCGAGCTCCTTCGCGAGGATGCGTTCCTCTTCGAGGGAGATCGGCGGGATGTCGCTCATCTGGTTCAGGTAAACCTTGACCAGATCTTGTTCCCGCGCGTCGGACTTCTGTGCTTCCAAGGCCGACCCCTTTCACTTCCTGACGGGCTTTCCCGACCCGTCAGACCCCTTTACCCTTTCCGAGCCGAGCTGTCGCCCCGCGGCAACTCACCCTCGGGCCCCACTCACGTCACCGGTTGATTCCGAAACCACCCGGCACCCCTCCCGCCCGCTCCCGCTCGACTGACGCCACCAGGCGTCGCATCGAGTGGGGCCATTTGGTTCTTGACGTGAAGGGCTTGCCGCGTTTATCGGAAAAACCGTGCCGTTCGTCAGGCGCCCGCGATTATAGGGTACTTTTGCGCAGAACGTCTAGAGACGTCGGCGGCGATTTCTGGGAAGCAACTCCCGGGCGCACTCGCTTCCTCTTCATCCTATCGGCAAGATGGGACACCTGGTGAAGCGAACTGTTTCACTCTAAAAGGGGGAAACTCGTGCCGGTCTTCGAGATCGACGGTAAGCGTCCGCGGATCCATCCCTCGGTGTGGCTTGCTCCCGGAAGCCAGGTCGTGGGCGACGTCGAGATCGGCGAAGACTCGAGCGTCTGGTTCAACTCCGTGATCCGCGGGGATGTAGAGCGGGTCCGGATCGGCGCCCGGACGAACGTTCAGGACCTCACCATGATCCACGTCACGAACGGAAGGTTC
>CAZYLP010000416.1:0-7716 GCA_964648345.1 uncultured Planctomycetota bacterium | reverse complement strand
AGGCCCGTCTTCTCGAGCGTGAGGCGCGCCTGCTTCGCGTTGTAGCCGAAGAGCCCGAGGTTCAGGACCTCGGTCGGGCGCGCCCTCGCGAGGCGGGTCTCGAGCCTCTTCGGGAAGCTGTCCTCCACGTCCACGCCCCAGCCGTAGGTGTAGGAGTCGCCGACGCACACGATGCGCTTGGTCCCGGCTGGCTTCGCGACCTCGAACTCGCGGTCGCGGAAGCCGTCCGAGTTCACGTGGACCGGCTTGTCGACCGTGAAGTCGTCGGTGTCCGCTCGGAGCGCCCAGCCGCGCTCCGCGTCGAAGCGGAGGATGCGGGTCGGCCGCTCGAGCCACTCGAGCGGCGCCGGGACGAGGAACCGCGCCGTGCCCTCGATGAGGCCCAGGCCGACGAGCGCGTTGACGCCGAGGAAGGCCGTCTTCTGGCGGAGCGTGAGAGAGCGCCGGCGGGGCGCGTCGGGCAGGGTGGGCATGGTCCGGATCAAGCGGTCCTCCCTGCCGAGGAGAACAACGCGCGTGCCGGATGCCGGTCGCGTCGCTCGGAGCGACACGGCGCGGGCCAGGGTGTAAGAGTTACCCCGTCCGGCCGCGGCTATCTCCCGAGCGAGCGCGCGACCTCGCGGGCCGCGAGCGTCGCGAACGCCATGATCGTGACCTGCGGGTTCACGTAGAGGCTCGTCGGGAACCAGCTCGAGTCCGCGACGTGGAGGCCCTCGACGTCGTGGTGCCGGAAGTCGGCACGGACGACGCCCCGGCGCCGGTCGGGGCTCATGCGAGCCGTCCCCATGGGGTGGAAGGCGCCGAGCTCGAGGTCGGTCGCGCGCACCCGGCGCGGGTCGATCTTCTTCAGGTCCTCCACGCGGTCCACGCTCGCGAGGCCGCGGAGGGCCGGATAGACGCGGCGCGCGCCCGCCGCGAACCAGACCCTGGCCGCCTCGATGACGCCGCGGACGAGGAGCTCTTTGTCGCGCGGGTGGAGCGCGTAGTGGATGTGGTGCCCCCAGGGGAGCGAGAGGACGCGGCCCACGGACTCGTCCGAGACCATGACGCCGAACGCGCCCATGTGGCGGTAGCGCGTCACGGCCTTGCGGGCGCGCGCGCCGACGTACGGGAGCTGCGCGCCCATGAGGCCGGGCGGCAGGAAGATCCCGTTCATCTTGATGCCGATCCCCTGGAGCGCGTCCGTGAAGAGGCCCTGGAACGCGCCCTTGTGGCCATCGACGGGCTCCTCGAACTCGGCGAGGACGCGGGCGGAGGGGTGGATCGCGAGGTTCCGGCCGAGCGCGCCGCTCGCGCCGCCGAGGCCATGGCGCGCGAGGAAGAGCGGAGTGTGCACCGCTCCGAGCGCGAGGACCACCGAGCGGGCGCGCACCGTGAGGCGCATGCCCTTCCGGTCCACGGCACGGACTCCGACGGCGCGGCTCCCCTCGAGGAGGAGCTCCTCGGCGCGGCACTCCGCGTAGACGCGGGCGCCGTGCTGGAGCGCGCGCGGCACGTAGGAGAGGTGGATCGCCTTCTTGTGGTCCTCGGGGCACCCGAAGATGCAGCGGCAGCAGCCGTCGCAGTCGGGCGTGTTCCGCTTCATCGGATGCGCCGGGAGGCCGAGCTTCTCGAGGCCGCGGCGGAAGGCGCGCGCGCTCCCTCCGAGCACCTCCTCCCTGGTCGCGCGGACCTGGATCGTCTCCTCCACGCTCTCGAAGGCGCGGTCGATCTCCTCGCGCGCGAACGGGACTCCGAGGCGCTCCCACTCGTCCAGGACGTCGGGCGGCGTCCGGTAGCAGACGCCGCCGTTCACGACGGTCGAGCCGCCGACCGCGCGGCCGAGCGGGAGCGCGATCATGGGCGAGAGCGGACCCGCCGTCGCCATGGTCGTGCCACCGTCGCGGTAGATCCGGCTGAACGACTCGCTCGGTGACCAGCGGCCGTAGTCGCTGCGGTCGAACCAGCTCCCCTCCTCGATCACGGCGACGGAGAGGCCGCGCTCGGCGAGCTCCTTCGCGACCACCCCGCCGCCGGCGCCGGACCCGACGACGCAGACGTCGTGCTCGACGCTCTCGTCCCTCACGAGCCCGAGCTGGACGCCCGCGGGTGCGGTCATGCGCAGCGATCCGCCCAACCGGTCGCGCGCGCGACCGTGGGGTGCTCCGCCCAGAACATGAACGCGAAGAGCTTGAGCGCGATGTACCCCTGCCGGAGCGGGTAGAGGAAGTGATGCTCCAGCCTCGCGAGGCAGCGCGTGCGTTCGCGGCGGTCGAGCTGCGAGAAGAGCCGGGGCAGCGGCCCGACGGCGATGGGGTAGAGCTCGAGCGCCCAGAGGGCGAGCGGGAAGAGGCGGCGCTGAGCGGGCGGGAACCCGGCGAGCGTGGCCTCGAGACGGTCCCCGACTCCGGCCTCGAGCCCGGAGGGGCCGAGGCCATCCTCGGCGGGAGGGATCATGGCGTCGACGAACGCGTCCCAGATCCGGCGTTCGCGCGGGCGGAGCATGGCGAGGATCTTCTCATCCGTGGGGGGGCTGCGCCCTCCCGCAAGAAGCTAGGACAGTCGCGCGATCAGCGCCACGAAGCGGGGCTCGGAGCGGAGGGAGTCGAGGTCGGAGTCCTTCTCGAGGTGCTCCCGGTCGTCGTAGCCGAGCTCGATCGCGCGCTCCAGGGCGTCGAGCGCCTCGGACTTGTCGCCGAGGAGGGCATGGCTGCACGCGAGGTTGTAGCGCGCGATCGGGTCGCCGGGGCGGAGCTCGACGAGCCGCCGGTCCACCGTGAGCCCGTCCTCGAGTCGGCCGCTCTGCGTGTAAGCGTGGCCGAGCGCTTCGAGGACGGGGCCGGAGTCCGGATCGCGCCGCCGCGCGCGCTCGTAGAACGCGACCTCGAAGTCGAGGCTCACGACCTCGAGCGCCGGCGCGAGCCGGGCGAGGGTCCGCTCGTCGAACGGGTCGGTGATGCTGCGGGGCGGGTTGCCCGGAGTGCGGAGAGTCGCGGAGCCGATGAGGCTCATGCCGAGAGCCTAACGATCCGGCGGCGCCGGTTTCAAGTTGCGGCCGCCCGGCGCGCCGGTCTACCCTCCGCGCATGACGCGCCGTCGGACGCCTCCTTCGGACCGGAACGACCTCATGAAGACGAGCGAGGTCCTCTCGAAGAGCGGCGTCACCCGCCAGATGCTCTACCTCTACACGACCATGGGGCTCATCGAGCCCGTCGAGAAGACCGCAGCCGGCCACGGGCTCTTCGAGCCCGCGGTGCTCGCCAAGCTGAAGATCATCCGGGACGCGCTCGACACCGGCTATTCGCTCCGCGACGTGAAGGAGATCTTCTTCGAGGGCTCGCAGAACAAGAAGAAGAAGTCCTAGGGCGCGGGCGCGGACCGCCGGCGCCGCCACATCCGCCAGACGATCGGCAGCGCCGCGAAGACCTGGATCGCGGCGACCGCGAACCAGAACTCCTTGCGCGACGGGTCGGGCGTCTCGCCGATCGCGGTGTAGGCGACCGTCCCGGGCACGATCCCGACGGCGGTCCCGAAGGCGTAGTCCCGCCACGAGAGCCCCGGGACGACGGCCGAGCCGTAGTTGATCGCCGTGAAGGGCACGAAAGGGAAGAGGCGCAACGTCACGACCACGGCCGCGCCGCCCTCGCGGAGCCGCGTCTCGAGCCTCTCGAGGCGTGCGCCGAGGAGCCTCGCCATGGCGTCTCGTCCGAGCGTCCGGCCGAGGAGGAACGCTCCGTTGGCGCCCAGGTTCGCTCCGAGGAGGGCGATGGCGCTCCCCCGGAGGAGCCCGAACGTGAAGCCGCACGCGAGCGTGAGGGCCGCTCCGGGGACCGCCGCCATCGTCAGGAGCGCGTAGCCGAGCACGAACGCCGGCGCGGCGAGGGCGTGCTGATCGGCCCACGCGCGCGCGTCGGCGCGGTCGATCGCCGTGAAGCCGAACGCGCGCGCCGCGAGGTAGCCGCCGCCCACGAGCGCCGCGAGCAGCGCGGCCTTGAGGACGCTCGCCGCGAGCGACGGGCCCTCAGGAGGGCTCGTCATCTTCGTCGATCATGCACTCGGCGTCGCGGCGCATCATGCCGCAGAGGACGGCCGCGAACGTGGTGCCGAGCACCGCGAGCGGGGCGCGCCAGAGCGGCGACTCGTCGCTCGGGACGAACACGGCCACGAGCGATCCTATGAGGAACATCATCGAGACCACCGTGGTCCTGAGGTACCGCGGCGACTCGACGATCGCCTCCTTCAAGCGGGAGAGCGAGAGCTCCTGCGGGCTGTCGGTGACGAGGGCGCCGAGGAACGCGGGGAAGAGCAGCGAGACCGGCAGCGCGGCGAACGCGGTTATGTACGGGTTCCCGAGGAAGGGCCCGGCGTAGAGCGGCGTGAGGAACATCGCCATGAGGAGCGAGATCCCCAGCGAGGACGGGTCGAAGGCGCCCTTGGTGTCGAGCGCTCCCTTCTGGCCCTCGCGGGAGCCGCGCGCGTGCTCGATCGTGAGGAACGACAGGATGAACGCGGACATGAGCTGCCCGGGCCAGGGCATGGGCTCGTTCACCCACGGGATCCGCTGGAAGGAGAGCGAGACCCCGACGAAGACCCCGCAGAGGATCGTCCCCGGCCAGCCCTGGAGGGACTCGCGGAGCATGCGGCCGAGCCACTGGCGCGTGCTCGCCGACATCATCTGCTCGGCGAGGAGGCGCGCCGCCTTGCGGCGGAGAGGGCGCGTGCCGTCGCGCACCGGACCGGGCTCCGGCTCGACCGGCGGATTCACGAGGTCGCCTTGCTTGTCCACTCCGCACTTCGGGCAGACGTCGTCGAAGGGGTCGCCGCAGAGGCGGCACGTGCGCGGCTCGGGGGCCCGTTGGAGCTCCAGGGTCATCGGGCACCGCGCCTCGCTGCCGCTCGTCTCATTTCAGGAACTCGAAGCGGCCATCGCCGGTGCAGTCGAACTTGCCGCAGAGGCTCGGCCGGTCGCCGTAGCGCGTGCAGCGGTTGTCCTCGCCGAGGTAGAGGCAGCGGTCGTCGGTCGCGCTCTTCTTGGCGAGGAGGTAAGCGCCGTCCTCGCCGCGGTAGTACGCCCAGCGGCCGGACTCGGCCTCCTCCTTGGTCATCTCGACCTCGAGGCGGCAGCAAGGAGCGCGGCAGAGGTGGCAGCCGTTCGCCGGCAGGGGCTCCTGAGCGCGGCGCGGCGGGGGCGGCATCCGCCACGCCTTCGCGAAGTAGACCGGACGTCCGTCACCCACGGCCGGGTCCCTCTAGGCTCCTTCTACGCTCAACCCCCGAACGGGTTCTTGAAGAGGGGCTTCTTTTCTTCCTTCTTCTCCTCGTCGGGCTTGGTCTCGCCGGACTTGGGCTCCTCCTTCTTCTCGTCGGAGCCGCCGAAGATCCCCTTCACGCCGTCCTTGAGCTTGTCGCCGCTCACGCCCGTCGCCTTCTCGATCTTCTCCTTGTTCTGGTCGATGGCCTTGTCGGTCTGCTTGGTCGCCTGGTCCTTGGCGACGTCCTTCGCGGCCTGGCCCGGGTCGTTCACGATCTTGTCGACGGACGTGCCGGCCTTGCCGAGCGCCCCGTCGAACGAGGCCGCGAGCTTCGGGTTCTTCGCGCGGAGCATGTCGAGCGCGCCGCCCTCGAGGAGCGCCCTCGCGAGCACGTCCGCGGGCGGCGTCGAGAAGGAGCAGCCGCCCGCGAGGTCGCCCGCGACCCCGATCCCGCCGGCCTTGTCGACGGCGAGGAGGAGCTTCGCCACGTCCTTGTCGAGCTTGGCGTACATCTTCTCGTCGAAGTGGATCGCGAGGACGTAGTGGCCGCCGAAGTCGACGGTGCCCGAGAGCGCGATCCCGAAGCCCTGCTTCGTCATCTCCAGCTTCTTGATCGTCACGACGCCGTCCTTGATCGCGTAGTTCTCGATGACGCCCTCGAAGGCGAAGGGGTCGCCGCCCGCGGCCTTCTCGAGGTACTCCTTGAGCTCGAGCTTCTCGAAGGCCTTCACGAACGACTGGAGGATCTTCGAGCCGTCGAAGCTGCCGGGGCCGAGGAGGAGCTCGCCCTCGTTCAGGATCGTCTTCATCGAGGGCGAGCGGTCGAACTGCTCCTTGGCATCGAAGCGCACGTCGATCGAGCCGGCGGTGTTGAACGAGAGGGCCGGAAGCTTGTTCTTCCCCTTCTCGGCGCTCTCCGAGCCGTCGAGGACGGGGAGGACGAGCGGGAGCTGCTTCGCGAGGTAGCCCGAGATGTCGACCTGCTTCAGGTTCATCTTGAAGCTCGCGGGGAGCGTCGCCTTCCCGGCGCCGAGATCGGCCTTGCCCTCGACGTGGATCCCGCCGTCGTGGAGGCCGTGGAGGATGCCGTCGAGGGTGAACGTCGCCGCAGGCTTCCCGTTCTCGGGCGCGAGCGCGACGTTGATCGCGAGCCCGCGGAGGTCGTAGTCCTCGCCGTGGATCCGCGCGACGTGGAGGAGAGGCTTCGTCGGCCTCATGTCCACCCGATGCGCCGCGGCCGCGCCGGAGATCGGCGCGTGCTTCGCGCTCTCGGGCGGCTTGCCGGCGAACTTCGCCTCGGCGACGACGGCGGCCTTCTCGATGTCCACGACGAGCCGCGGCGGCTTGCCGGGCTCCTCGCTCGTGATCGTGACGTTCTCGAACGCCACGGTCGCGGCGTTCGCGCCGTCCAGCGTCTTCACCTCCGCGTTCCGCTGCTTGTCCACCGTCGCGACGAGGCCCATGCGGAACCCCTTCACGACCGTGCGCTGGACGACGCCCGTCGAGCTCGTCATGTCGGCGATCTCGAGGTCGATCGACTTCACCTCGATCCGGCTCCTCGCGGAGCAGGGGAGCGGGCCGTCCGCCGGCGACGCGCTGCTGTTCATGTCGGGAGCCTTCGAGTCGACGGCGGCCGTGGAGGGCGCGGCCGGCTGGCTCTCGGGCGTCGCGAGGTTCGTCTTCCCGTTCGGGTGGAGCTCGAGATAGATCCTCGCCGAGTCCACCGTCATGACGGTCTCGGCCTCGCCGCCGGTGGCGGCCGCCTTCAGGATCGCGACGAGCGAGAGGTCCGCGCGGACGCCCTCGAGCTCGACGGCGTTCCGGTCCTTCACCTTCGCGTGCGGCGCGGCGCTGGGGAGCCGGAGCTTCTCGATGACGAGGCCGTCGGTCCAGCCGAACGAGACCTTGCCGACCTCCGCGCCCTCGCCGAACTGCTTCTTCAGGTTGCCGCGCACCGTGCCCGTGAGGAACGTCGCGGAGGCGATCGCGGGGGCGACCGCGATCAGGATCCCGAGGAACACGAGGAGGATGAACGTCCACTTGAAGAGCCGCCGGATGATCCCCTTCTTCTTCGGGGCGGCGGTCTCGGGGGTCGCGGCGGTGTTCGTCGGTTCGGTCATCGTTCCTTCTCCGGTGCGTTCGAGCCCAGCATTCTCACCGGGTCTTTACGCACCGCAAGATGCACCGGGCGTCGCCCCGTGCTTCGAAATCGAACCCGGCCCCGTTTCGATTCGGCACCCGCCGGAACCCTGGCACTGCCAGATTTTTGCAAGGCTCCGGGCGAGTGAGGCCAGGCACCCCGGGGGGTAGAGGCACGCTCCTAGCTCTCGTGTTCTCCCGTCTCCGGCTCGTTGCCGGGGACAACTACTAACCATCGAGGGGAGAGGCCGAGGCAACTACCCGCCCGCTTCGGCCTCTCCCATTTTTTCCGCGCCGTCGCTCGCTGCGCTCGCGGGCGCGGAAAAAAATAGCATCGATACGTGGG
>CAZYLP010000415.1:0-7717 GCA_964648345.1 uncultured Planctomycetota bacterium | reverse complement strand
CGGCGGGGGCTCCGCCCCCTGGCCCCCACTAGTTTTCATTTCATGAGACGAATTTCCAGTTGCCGGTGGGCTGATCGCCTCGCGCCATCCTGGCAACGCCAGAGTTGAGATCGGTTTACGCATCGGCGAGGGGGTTGCTCAGGAAGCGGGCGTGGGTGGTCTCAGGAGAGGTCAATGCTGCGTAGTTTCGCACTGCTCGCGCTGCTCGTAGCCCTCGCCAGTCCTGTGCTGGCGGGTGACCGGGCTCGCGCACGCGTGGTCGTACGGGCGGAGCGCGCGGCCCTCCTGGCCGATCTCCTCGTCGCGGCCGATGGCCGCCTCGTCGAACCTCTCGCGATCCCCGCCATCAAGGCCGTCGTGCTCGAAGGCCGCGGCGAATGGGCCAACCTCGACGAGCACTCGCTCGCCGACCGGATCGCGTCGCTCGCGAAGTCGAAGAAGCTCCCGCTCACGTACGTCGAGGCGAGCGTCGTCTCGCGCGCCGAGGGCAGCGATTGCTGCGGCACCGAGGGCCCGCGCGCCGAGGACCCGGCCGCGGCGGCGAAGCGCGCGCAGCAGCTCGGCTGGCCGCGCCGCGCTCTCGGGCTCGACAAGGTCACGACGGCGGATGCTCGCGGGACTCTCGTCGCGCTCCTCGACACGGGCATCGACTCGAAGCACCCCGCGCTCGCCGAGTCGATCGTCGAGGCGGAGTCTCTCCTCGACGAGGACCGCGACCCGTCCGACAAGAACGGCCACGGCACCGCGGTGGCGGGCGTGATCGTCGCGAAGGGCAACCGCGAGGACCAGCTCGCGCCGCGCGGCATCGCGACGGGCGCGAAGCTCCTCTCGATCAAGATCATGGACGACCGCGGCACGGGCGACCTCGTCACCCTCGCTCGCGGGATCGTGCGCGCCGCCGACAAGAACGCGCGCGTCGTCCTCGTGAGCGCGGGCGTCGCCGCTCCGAGCGCGGTCCTCGAGGACGCGGTCCGCTACGCGCGGTCGCGCGGCTCGATCGTCGTCGCCGCCGCGGGCAACGAGACCCTCTGCCGCGCGCTCTACCCCGCTCGCACTCCGGGCGCGGTCGGCGTCGCGGCGTCGCGCGACGGCCACCGCCTCTCGCTCAACACGCCGCTCGACGGCGCGATCGAGCTCGCCGCCCCCGGCGACGAGGTCCTCACGACGCTCCCGACCGCGATCGGCGGCAAGGGCGTCATGGGCGGCTCCTCGATGTCGGCGGCCTACGTCGCGGGCACCGCGGCCCTCGCCTTCGGGACGGGTGCCGGTCCCGACGAGGTCCTCCGCGTCGTCCGCGGCGCGCGTCACGCGTTCCCCCTCCTCGCCCCGCACGCGCGCTTCCTGACGATCGGCGAGCTCGACGCGGCGCTCGCCCTCGCTCGCCTCGACTCCGCGGTTCGCACGATCGACTCCGTGCACGCCTTCCCCATGGTCGCTCGTCCGGGCACGACGCTCGACGTGCGCGTGCGCGTGCGCGCGAGCGGCGGCCGCGTCGCGGCGGGCGGCTCGCTCGTCGTGAACGGCGTCTCGGTCGCGCTCCCCGCGCTCCCCTCGGACGGCTCGCCCGTCGAGGTCTCCGTCAAGGTCACCGCGCCCGAGGAGGGCCAGCTCGTCGCGAAGCTCGACGAGGACACGAAGACGATCTTCCTCCCCGTCGCGCGCGGCGCGAAGGTGTCAAAGCTCCAGGTCGTGGACATGACGCTGGGAGAGGTCCTCCGCGTCACCGTCGAGAACCAGGGCGAGACGGCCGAGGAGGTCTCGGTCGCCGCGCTCGCCGAGAAGGACTTCCTCCGCGGCGAGGCGGCTCGCCGCGTCGAGGCGGGTGCGAGCGCGACGTTCGTCTTCGCGCTCCCCGTCACGCTCCCCGAGGTCTGCCGCTTCGAGGCGCGCGTGAACGAGGTCGCGGCCTTCGGCCGGCTCGACGTCCGGATCGCCGGCAAGGATCCGCGCCCGGTCCGTCCGCTCTACCAGCAGTCGGGCGACGTGGACCTCGTGGCCGACGCGCCGTGGCGGCTCGAGCCGGACCGCACCTACCTCCCCGTCATGCTCTTCGCGCCGTCGAAGGGCGACTCGGGCCGCGGGATCGACCTCGCGATCGACTCGGCGAACGTCTACTCGCTCGACAAGCCGAACGCGACCTCGGGCGGGCAGCTCTACTCGCACGTCCGCGGCGCCGCGGCGACCGCCACCCCCGGCACCGAGCTCCTCGACGAGGACGGCGTCCGCATGCCGTCGAACGATCTCTTCGCGAACAAGGTCCTCCCCTACAACGGCGCCTACAACGTCTTCCGGTTCCCGCGCGCCGCGTTCGGCGTCCAGCTCCGCCCGGGCGCGCCGGTCATGCGCTTCGTGGACGTGCGCCTCACGTGGACCGCGCACCGCTCCGCGTTCTTCGGCCTCACCGTCGCGACGGACAAGGGCACCTACAAGAAGGTCCTCGGCGTCAACTTCGCGGCGCGCGCTCTCCCCGTCCTCCCGGGCGAGGGCCGCTACTACGACACGCACGTCCACACGGTCGCCGAGTGGTACATCACGAGCCCCTACGACCTCCTCGCTCCCAAGAAGGCGTACGGCGGCCCCGTCACCATGATCCGCGAGGCGGCCTACGCCCTCGGCATCACGTCGCAGGTGGACCCCGGCGAGGGCCGGATCATCACGACCGACCACTCGTGCTTCAGGAACGAGCAGGACCCCAAGGCGAACACCGAGGCCCGCCGCATCCAGGTCGGCCCGACCTCGCCCGCCCGCTCGATGGACCCGACGGGCCGTGTGAAGACGCAGACCGAGCGCTACCAGGAGCTCTTCGGCCTCTCCGCGAACGAGGAGGTCGCCTTCGACCAGCCGAAGAAGATCCTCGTCGTCGGGATCCCGCTCGGCGCGCACATGCTCTCGTTCCGCGGCCCGCACTGGGAGGAGAACTGGAACGGCTCGGACGGCGGCGGCAGCCCCAACAACCGCGCGTTCGGCAAGGGCGCGCTCGCCCTCGGCGAGATCCTCTCGACGCTCGCGGAGAAGGCGCCGGACCAGCACAAGGACGCGTTCCTCTACTCCGCGCACCCCTTCTCGAGCCAGGGCTGGAACGACGAGAGCCTCGACGCGGGCCTCGAGCTCAAGCCCACGGCCACGGGCCGCCGCACGGGGAAGACGATCAACCCGAAGACGAACAACTTCGTCATGAAGGGCCACCAGCTCTGGAACGGCCGCACGGCGCGCGAGCTGCCGTCGTCGAAGATCGACTGGTACGACCTGAACCCCTGGGTGGACACCCAGTGGGCGAAGGGCCACGACAACACCGCGAAGGCGGTCGAGACGGGCCTCAAGACCTACCACGAGCACCTCTCGTCGCTCCTCCGCTACGAGAACGACGTGGAGCCGGGCCGGGTGTTCGTCCGCAAGCTCTACGTCGCGGCCGGCTCGGACGCGCACGGCGACTTCAACTACTGCGAGGAGCGGCTCGCGACGCCGCTCAACGTGAGCCTCACGTTCGGCGTCTCGGACAACGCCTTCGCGAAGGCGCGCACCTACGTCCTCGAGGACGGCGTGCCGGGCCAGGTCGAGCGCGGCATGAACGCGCTCGCGAACGGCAACTCGATCGTCACGGACGGCCCGCTCGCGAAGCTCGCGTTCGACGCGAACGCGCACTTCGACTCGCACTCGCTCGTCTACCACGCCGGCGCCGCGTCCTTCGAGGACGAGGACGGCCGGATCGGCGGCGGCGGCCAGGGCCCGGACGGCGCGCGCACCGCGCTCGTCGTCGCGAAGTCGGGCGACGCTCGCTGGCGCTACCGCTACGAGGACGCGCCCGAGGCGGCCGTCTCCCTCGTCGAGCTCTACAAGGTCGAGGCGGGCGTGAAGCCGAAGACCCGCCGGATCCAGCCGACCGGCTACGACGCCCCGGCTCCGTCGGCGACGCTCCCCCTCCAGGGAGCGGGCAAGGACAACGAGGCGCCCGCCGAGGCCCTCGACAAGATCACCGCCGTCCAGCTCGGCGCGTTCGCCGGCGCCGACCCCGCGAAGGGCAAGTCGCCCGACGCCGCGTCGCGCTGCTACACGAACCCCGTCTTCATCGCGCCGGTCAAGGTGGACGTGATCGCGACGCCGGACTCGGCCGCGGGCAAGTTCAAGAAGGGCTCGATCACGGTCCGCTTCACGTTCGCGACGAGCATGACCCCGAACGTCTACGCCGTCGAGGTGAAGGCCCTCGACGCGAGCGGCAAGACGACGGACGGCTCCGTCGCCGGCGCCCGCATGGTGCCCGCGAACGCGACGGGCTGGACCGACGACGGCCAGACGAAGAACGCCGTCTTCGAGGTCACGAACGCGGACGAGGTCACTCTCGCCCAGCACGACTGGCCGAAGCCGAACACGGCGACCTTCGTCGTCTACTTCCGCGACGCGCCCCAGGACTCGTTCGGCAACGAGCTCAACCGGCTCGCGACGACGTTCGAGGGCCCGAGGATCGGCAACCCGCCCGCGCCGAACCGCGGCGGCAACACGACGCCCGCGTCGCGCACGCCGAACTTCGGCGGCGGCGGCGGCGGCGGCGGCTGCGCGGTCTCCGTCGCGTCGAGCGAGAGCTCGCCCGCGGCGATCCACCCGCTCCTCGCGTTCGTCGCGCTCGTCGTCGTCGCGCGCCGTCGCGTGTAACCGAGTCCTCGGAGGTCACCGAGTCCCCGAGCGACGCGCGAGTGTAACGAGTGCGGAGTCGAGGGGCCCTACGCCGCGAGGTCGTCCAGGATCTCCTTCGTCTTCGCGTCGCGGCCGCGCGTCTTCCCGCCGCCCGCGTGATGCGGGCCCGCGCGCTTGGTGGCCCCGCCGGTCTTGGGCCCGCCACGGCGGCGCTGCTCGTAGGAGCGCTCGTCGCGCGCGGCTCCGTGGCGCTCAGGCGTCTCGATGGGCTCCACGCGCGCGGTGCGCGAGACCTCGGCCGGGGCCCGACGGCCCGCCGGTGCGGCGACCGCGCGCGGAGTCGGGGTCCGCTCCTTGGTCCTCGTCGGTGTCTCCGGGCGCTCCTCGGGCTCATCGCCGCGGAGGTGGAGCTTCCGCGCGACGGCCTTCACGATCCGGCGCACGAGCCCGGGCTTCTTCGCGCTCTTCTTCGTGTCCTTCTTCCGCGCCACGATGTCCACTCCCGCGGCACGAGCGCCGCACCGCGGGAGAGTGCGCAACAGGCGTTCCCGGGAGCACCGCGGTGCTCCCTCCGGTCGCCCTCTACTTCGCCCCGGGGAGCGTCGCCTGCGCGTCGAGCGCCGAGAGCGAGCGGTGGATGCTCCGCCGTCCGTCGAGGATCCCGAGGACCAGCGAGCGGACCTCTTCGTCGCCCGAGGTCTCGCGCGCGTCGTTGTCGAGCTCGAAGATCTCGCGCTCGAAGATCCGGATGATGCGCGGCAGCGCCTCGCGGGCGGTGTCGCCGGCGAGGCGGGTCCACCCGTAGGCGGCGCCCGCGATGTTCGTCGGCCAGCCTCGCTGCTGCGCGAGGGCGCGGGCCTCCTCCTCGATCAGCTTCTCCGCCTTCGCGAGCGTGCGGAGCGGCTGGAGGACGAGCTCGTCGTCCGGGCCGGTCGACTTCACGTCGACGCGCTTCTCGGCGACCGCGCGCGCGAGCGAGCCCTGGCTCGTCATGTGGATCACGCGGGCGAGGTGTGCGGCAGCGAGCGGCCGGCGCATTCGTGCGCTCCTTGGGCTTAGAATCATAACCAATGTCCACGGCCAGCCGGATCCCCCTGAGCTCGCTCCGCCGCGCGCTCACGGACGGCGTCCCGCTCCGCGGCCGCAGCGAGAGCTCGGCCTGCCGGCTCCAGGTCTCGAAGATCGTGCCCTACCTCGCCGTCGCGCCGCACGGCGGGCACCGCCTCCGCCGCGACATGGCGCGGCTCGTCAAGCTCGACGACGAGGCGCGCCGCCGCGAGGAGTCGCCCGGCACGGACCGGCTCGTGAGCGCGGCGCCGATCTACGTGGCCGCGCTCGACTCGAGGCTCGAGTACGACATCGAGCTCCCCGAGGAGGCGCCCGCGATGGCGGGCGCGAGCCGGATCTATCGCCGTCCGCCCTCGGCCGAGGTGGCCGCGGAGAGCATCGTCCGCCACCGCGAGGTGACCAGCGTCATCGAGACGATCGCGCAGGCGATCATCGACCGCTTCGGGGCGTGCCTCGTCTTCGAGCTGATCGCCGTGGACGCCCCGGCCGGAACCAAGGGTCGGGCGAAGGGCGACGCCCTCTTCGACATCGCGCTCCAGCACCTGGGCCAGGACCGCTCGCGCTTCAAGGCCGAGATCGACGCGTGGCGCGCCGTCCTCTCGGGCCTCCGCGTCCTCGGGAAGCGCGCGACGGTGAGCGAGGACGCGGGCCTCGCGAGGATCGGCGAGCTCGGCCGGCGCCTCCGCTCGCTCGGGCCGCAGGTCCTCGTCCTCCCGACCGCGGTCCGCCGGGTCTACATGGATCCGGACAAGGGCACGCTCTACCCCGCCGTCGTGCGAAGGCTGCGGCGCGACCTCGGTCGCGCCATGGCGAAGGTCGCGACGACCTTCGCGCGCGCGCGGACCGCGTGGCGGCCGCTCCACTCCTCCGCGCTCCGGGCGGGCGACATCCCGGAGATCGCGCAGAGGGTCGACGCCGCGCTCACGGAGGTGAGCTGCCAGCTCCGCCTCCTCCGCTACATAAACCCGATCAACGCGGAGCAGGAGCGCCAGAAGTTCCTCGCCGCGGAGGGCGACTACTCGCCGCGCTTCCGGTACCGCCCGCTCGAGTTCGACCCCGCGGCGCTGAAGCGCAAGCTCTACCAGGTCCGCGTCGAGGAGATCGACGACCCCGAGCTCGAGCGCCTCTACGCGGCGAAGCGGCGCGAGCTCGACGCGAAGGTCGATCTCCTCGCGGAGCGCGGGACGAGCGACTTCCTGCTCACATCGCTCAAGCTCTACGGCCGCCCCGAGGGCGCGACGCTCAAGGAGGCGGAGACGCTCCTCGCCCTCGACGCCGTCCCCGAGCCGCGCGAGCTCTCCGCGAAGGACGTGCAGGCGCGCCTCGAGAAGGAGGTCGCGCTCTACGTCGAGCGCGACCCGACCTTCAAGTGCCGGATCCTCGTGAAGCACGGGCTCGCCTCGCGCGCGATCACGCTCGAGAAGCGCGTCGAGCTCCGCGCGGAGGCGAGCTTCTCCGCGCGCCTCGCCGAGGGGCTCGCCGTCCACGAGGTCGGCGTCCACGCGCTCACGACGCACAACGGCGGCGCCCAGCCGCTCGGAGTGCTCCGCTACGGCCTCCCCGGCTCGCGGCGCACGCAGGAGGGACTCGCCGTCTTCGCGGAGTACCGCGCCGGCGCCCTCACGCCCGGGCGCCTGAAGACGCTCGGCCTCCGCGCGAAGATGGTCGGTCAGCTCGTCGAGGGAGCGACGTTCGTCGATGCGGTGCGCGCGGTGCAGAGAGCGCACTCGCTCGACCTCGACGACGCGTACGAGCTCGTCTTCCGCGTCTATCGCGGCGGCGGCCTCACGAAGGACGGCGTCTATCTCTCGGGGTTCCTCGAGGTCGTCCGCTACTGGCTCTCCGGGAAGGACCTCTCCGTGCTCGTCGCGGGCAAGGTCTCGATCGACAGCGCATCGATCGTGCGCGACCTGATCCTCCGCGGCGTCCTCCACGCGCCGAAGCTGCGGCCGCGCTTCCTCGACGACGAGGCGGGCCTCGCCGCGAACCGCGTCGTCTTCGGCCTCACCGAGCTCATGTC
>CAZYLP010000414.1:0-7775 GCA_964648345.1 uncultured Planctomycetota bacterium | reverse complement strand
CCGTGAAGATCGCGCCCTCGCTGCTCTCCGGAGACTTCGCCCGCCTGGCCGAGGAGTCCGCCCGCATGAAGGCGGCCGGTGCCGACTGGCTCCACCTGGACGTCATGGACGGCCACTTCGTCCCGAACCTCACGATCGGCCCGCCGGTCGTCAGGTCGATCCGGCGCGCGACGGACATGACGCTCGACTGCCACCTCATGATCACGGATCCCGAGACCTACGCGCCGCAGTTCCTCGACGCCGGGGCCGACTACGTGACGTTCCACATCGAGGCCGCGAAGGACGCGCGCGCGCTCGCGAGGACGATCCGCGCCCGCGGCAAGAAGGCCGGCATCGCCGTCAAGCCGCGCACGCCCGCGAGCAGCGTCGAGGCGCTCCTCGACGACGTGGACATGATCCTCATCATGACGGTCGAGCCCGGCTTCGGCGGCCAGTCCTTCATGGCCGACCAGGTCGCCAAGGTCCGCGCCCTCGCCCCCCTCTGCGTCGCGAAGGGCGTCAAGATCGAGGTCGACGGCGGCCTCGACCCGAAGACCGTCCGCGAGGCGGCGGGCGCGGGCGCGAGCGTCATCGTCGCGGGGAGCGCCGTCTTCCGCGCGCCCGACCCGAAGCAGGCGATCCGCGAGCTGCGCGACAACGCGTCGGCCGTCTGGGGGACCACGCTCGCCTCATGAAGCTCGTGCTCGCGCGCGCGGGCCCGCCGGAGTTCGGCGACCGCCTCGCCGGCGCGCTCGACGTGCCGCTCGCCGCCTCGGGCCGCGAGCGCGCGCGCGCGACCGCGGGGACGATCCAGATGCGGGGCGAGGTCGCCTCGGTGTGGCACCCCGCGGCCGCGTACGCCGCCGAGGCGGGGGAGCTCGTGGCCGAGACGCTCAAGGTCCGCGCGCGCCCGCTCGCCGAGCTCGCCGAGCCGAGCCTCGGGCTCTGGCAGGGGCTCACGCTCGAGGACCTCGAGCAGCGGCACCCGGGCGCCTTCGGCGCCTTCCCGCGGGACGCGCGCGCGGTCGTGCCCCCCGAGGCCGAGGAGGTGGACGCGGCGCGCGAGCGGCTCGGCCAGGCTCTCCTGAGGATCCGGAAGACCCACCGCCGCGAGCGAAAGATCGTCGTCGTCATCGCGGGCGAGCTCGGCTTCCCGCTCCTCGTCGCGGCCGCCGAGGGCAAGGAGGCGCCCCGCGACCTCTGGGACGCCCGCCGCGCGGGTGAAGACGTCCGGGGCTTCGAGCTGGCGTGACGGAGGACCCGGCCCGCTTCCTCCTCGGCCTCGCGGCGCTCCTCGTCGGCGCCCGCCTCGGGGGCGGAGCGGCGCGGCGGGCGGGCGCCCCGGCCGTCGTCGGCGAGATCGCCGCCGGGGTCCTCCTCGGTCCGACCGTCCTCGGCCACGTCGCCCCCCGGGTCGAGGAGTGGCTCCTCCCGACGAGCGGGCCCGTCGCGGACTACCGCGCCGGCTTCCGGCTCATCGCCCTCACCCTCCTCGTCTTCATGGCGGGCCTCGAGATCGACATCGCCGCGCTCAGGCGCCTCGCGCGTCCGGCCTTCGTGACGGCCCTCGGGAGCCTCCTCGTCCCCTTCGCCGCCGGAGCGGGGCTCGGCTGGGCCGCGCCCACGTTCTTCGAGGCGCCCGCCGCCGTGCCGCGGGGAGCGTTCGCCGTGTTCCTCGGGACCGCGCTCGCGATCTCCGCGCTCCCCGTCCTCGCGCGGATCCTCATCGACCTCGGGCTCCTCGAGACGGAGCTCGGCGCGCTCGCGCTCACGGCGGCCATGCTCGACGACCTCGTGGGATGGCTCGCGCTCTCCCTCGTCCTCGCGTGGACGCACCCGGGAGGCGCGCACGGCTCGCCCATCGCCGTGGCGTGGCAGACGGCCGCGTTCGCGGCCGTCGTCCTCTTCGTCCTCCGGCCGCTCCTCGACCGGTGGCCGCCGAAGCAGCTCGCGCCCCTCGTCGTCCTCGCGCTCGTGGGCGCCGCGACGACCGAGCTCATCGGCACGCACGCCGCGATCGGAGCCTTCCTCGTCGGCGTCGCCATCCGGAGCGAGCACCTCCCCGCGACGGTCCGCGAGAGCGTCCCGCAGTTCGTGACGAACTTCTTCTCCCCGGTCCTCTTCGCGGCGATCGGGCTCCGCCTCGACTACGCGGCCGAGCTCTCGGTGCCGCTCGTCGCGGCGATCACCGTCGCCGCGTGCGCGACGAAGCTCGTCGGCGCGGCCGGCGGCGCCCTCGCCGCGGGCTACCCGCGGCCCTTCGCGCTCTCGGTCGCCGCCGCGCTCAACGCGCGCGGCGCGATGGAGATCGTGCTCGCCGAGATCGCCCTCCAGAACGAGGTGATCGGGCGGCGGCTCTTCGTCGCGCTCGTCTTCATGGCGCTCGTCACGTCGCTCGCATCGGGCCCGCTCCTCGCGCGCGGGGCGAAGTTTGCGCCGCCGGGACCAACGCGCTAACTCTTCGTCGGACCCTGGCGGGGAGGGTCGAGCTTGCGAAAGGACAGCGGGGCGACGCGGCGCCTTCACGTCCTCGTGATGGACGACGAGGAGCCGTCGCGGACGAGCCTCGAGACCATCCTGCGCGACCACTTCGTGGTCGCGACGGCCTCGACGATCGCGGAGGCGCGGCGAGCGATCGACTCCGGCACCTTCGACGCGATCGTCGCGGACTACCAGCTCCCCGACGGCACCGGCGCCGAGCTCCTCCAGGACCTGCGGCGCCGGAATGTCGGGATCGCCAAGATCCTCCTCACCGGCCACGCCGACTACGGCGCCGTGCGCGAGCTCCAGGGCTCGGGTGAGTTCGTCGTCCTCTTCAAGCCGGCCGACCCCGGCCAGCTCATCGCCTGGATCCGGAGCGAGGCGCGCGCCGTCGTGAGGCCCTGTCCCGAGCGAGGCACGAGTCGAGGGGCGGCGGGGAGGCCCGCGGGCTTCGACGCGTTCGCGAAGACGGTCCTCGAGGCGACCGCGGCCGACTTCGCGCGCGCGAACCCGCACCCGTTCCTGTTCCAGCTCACCGAGCCCGCCCGCGAGTTCGACGGCGCGGAGACGGCCCACGCGCCCGCGAACACCCAGGTCATCCGCCTCGATCGGCCCGTCGAACCGGGGCTCATGACGCCGCTCCACGTCCACCCCGTGAGGCGCCGCGACCGGGAGATGACGATCCCCATGGTCACGCTCGGGCGGGGCCCGGACAACGACATCGTCCTCCCCTACTCGGTCGTCTCGAGCTTCCATGCGAGCTTCGTGCGACAGAGCGACGGAGCCTGGACGATCACCGACTGCAGCCGTTACGGGACCGTCCTCGACGCGATCCCGCTCGTGAAGCGCCGGCCGCACACGCTCCGGTCGGGGTCGGTCATCACGATCGGCGATGCGCTCCACTTCGCCTGGGTCCTCCCCGACGAGGTGCACGCGCTCGTGAGCAGGACGAGATCCCGGGGCTAAGCGTCCGGGAGCGCCGCGATCCCGGGCAGCTCGACGCCCTGCACGAACTCGAGCGAGGCCCCGCCGCCCGTCGAGACGAAACCCATCTTCTCCGCGAGCCCGAGCGCGCGCGCCGCCGACGCGCTGTCGCCGCCGCCCACGACCGTCTTCGTCGCGTGGCCGCGGCTCGCGAGGTACGTCGCGACGTGCTGCGTGCCGAGCTGGAAGGGCGGCGTCTCGAAGACGCCGAGCGGGCCGTTCCAGAACACGGTCTTCGCGCCGCGGAGGTGACCGAGGAACGCGGCGACGGTACGGGGCCCGATGTCGAGGCCCATGAGGTCGTCCGGCACCGAGTCCACGACGTCGTAGCCCGAGTGGTCCTCGATGCCGCGCGCGACCTGGTGGTCGCACGGGAGGACGAGCATGTCGGGCGCCTTCTCGCTCGCCTTGGCGAGGATCTTCTTCGCGGTCTCGAGGACCGTGTCGTCCACGCGCGACTTGCCGACCTTCTCGCCGCGCGCCTTGAGGAGCGTGTACGCCATGCCGCCGCCGACGAGGATCCGGTCCACGCGCGGGATGAGCGCCTCGAGGACGGGGATCTTGTCGCCGAGCTTGGCGCCGCCGAGGACGACGACGAACGGCCGCGGCGCGGAGCCGTCGCGGAGGGGGGAGAGGGTCTTCACCTCCTGCTCGACGAGGAGGCCCGCCGCCGCGGGGAGGAGCTTCGGCATCCCGACGACGCTCGCATCCTTGCGATGCGCGACGCCGAAGGCGTCGTTCACGTAGACGTCGCCGAGCCTGGCGAGGGCCTTCGCGAACTCGGGGTCGTTCTTCTTCTCGCCCGCCTCGAAGCGGACGTTCTCGATGACGAGGACGTCGCCGTTCTCGAGCTTCTTCGCGGCCGCCTCGGCGACGCCGCCCACGGTCGCGTTCGAGAAGGCGACCTTGCGCCCGATGATCTTCCCGAGGAGGTCGGCCACGGGCTTCATCGAGGCCTCGGGGTCGGGCTTGCCGTCCGGCCGGCCGAGGTGGGACATGAGGACGGCGCGGCCGCCGCGCTCGAGGATCCACGAGATCGTCGGCACCGCGCTCCGGATGCGGAAGTCGTCCTCGATGCGGCCCTTCTCGATCGGGACGTTGAAGTCCACGCGGACGAGGACCTTCTTCCCCTTCACGTCCCCCAGCGACTCGAGACCGCGCTTGCCGGCCATGGAGTTTTCCTCTCCGGCGGCGCATGATCGCCATCCGGTCTCTCGTGTCAAGCGCGGACGGAGGAGTCTTCACGGTCCTCGCGCGCGGCCCCTGGCCGCGCGAGCGCGTGACCGTCCTCGCGGCGCCCGCCTTCGCGGTCGCGCGCGAGCACGAGCCGATCGTCGAACGCGCGTGGCGCGGCGCGCTCGACGCCGCGACCGCCTCGGGGCGGCGGCTGTTCCCGGGCGCCGTCCGCGGCCTCGCGTTCTTCTCGCAGGATGATGCCGCGGCGGCGAGCACGCTCCGGCTCGCGCTCCACGCGACGGACTACCGCGCGTTCGTCGGCACGAACCTCTGCGCGGAGTACCTCGCGACGGGCGCTCCGTGCTCGGACGCGCTCGGGATCTCGGTCGCGATCGAGGTCGCGGACCCGGAGCCGACCGTCCTCCTCCACCGCCGCGGCGCGGGCTGCTTCGAGTGGCCGCTCGCGATCGACACGCCGGGCGGCCACGTCGAGCCCGGCGCCGGGCCCTTCGAGGCCGCGCTCGACGAGCTCGAGAGCGAGCTCGGCCTGCGCGCCGCCGACGTGACCGCCCTCGACCTCCTTGGCCTCGCGCGCATGGAGGGCACCCGGAAGCCTCAGGCCGTCCTCCGCGCGCGCGTGCGCCTCACCGTCGCGGAGATCTCGTCGCGCCTCGATCAGGCCCGCGAGCGCTTCGAGACCGATGCACTACTCCCCTTCACCCTCGCCCAGCTCGACGCTCTCACTCGATCAAAGGAGCCGATCACTCCTGCCTGCCGTGCTGCACTGACGCTCTTCTCGATTTGAGTTTCTGCCACAGAGGACACAGAGCGCACAGAGAGCGTCTCGGCGTCCCGCGCCTTCCGGCGAGACGGAGAGGACGCCGACTCTCTGTGCCCTCTGTGACCTCTGTGGCAAAAATCTATCTCACGCGATCCCGCGCAGGACGGAGGCGCTCCTCCAGCAGGGCGTTCATGCCCTTCCCGCGCGCCTCGTAGCGGGAGAGCCGGCGCTCCTCGACGTTCTTCTTCGCGCCGACCTCACCGGTGAGCCCGTCGTGGTCGGGGGCGCCGGCCAGGTGCTGGAGGAGGCGTGGTCGCTCCCGCCCCCGCCGGCCAGGTGCTTGCCGAACCACGCCTCGAAGAAGCGCGCGGTGGTCTCGTGATGGTGGTTGCTCGGGACGAACGGCCAGAGCGCGCCGAGCCAGCGCGTGAAGCTCCAGTGGTCCGCCCCCTTCACCTCGACGAGGAGACGGTCGCCCTTGCCGTCCTTCCAGCCGTGGAGGAGGCGGCGGTCGGTCGGCGTCACGAAGTCGAGCTCGCCGGTGACGACGAGGAGCGGCGCCTCCGCGCGGTCGGCCGCCGCGTTGAGGCTCCCCGCGGTGAACAGGTCCGCGCCCGGCGCGAGCGCGACGGCCGCCCGCACCCGGCGATCGATCTCGGCGAGCTTCACGGCCGTCGCTCCGCCGAGCGAGTGCCCGATGACTCCGAGGCGCGACATGTCGAGCTCGGCGTGGAGCGCGCTCCGCGGGTCCGCGGCCACGGCGTGGAGCTTGTCGACCGCGCGCTTCGCCTCGCTCGCCCAGACGTCGGGGCCGAAGAGGAACGGGTTCCACATGTTGAAGCTCGCGACGGCGTAGCCGCGGCGAACGAGGTCCTTGGAGATCCACTCGTAGTCCGCGGCGCTCATGCCCCAGCCGTGAACGAGGAGGATCGTCGGACGCGGGCCGCTCGACGTGGCGGGGTCGAAGCGGACCTCGAGAGGAGGCGACCAGAAGTCGAGCTCGACGCGCTCGGTGCGGGTCTGCGCCTGAGCCGGGGCGCACAGCCACAGCAGGGCGGCGAGGACGAGCAGCCAGACTCTCACGGGCTCTCTCTCGATGGCCGAGCCGAGCGAGGAGAGTGCCGAAGCCGCACGCTCGCTTCCGTAAGCGGTTATCCCGCCTGGGGGTGCAACCCCCGGGAGGCGGCCCCTGAAACGATCAGCGCTCGAGGGCGGGCCGGATGCCGATCCAGGTCGTCCCCGAGTGCGCGGGGATCGGGTCGATCGGCGAGCCGGCGACGGCGAACGACCTCGTCGAGCACCAGTTCCCGCCCCGGAACGGGCGTAGGGTCACCGAGAGCTCCTTGCCGCCGAGGTCGTCGCGGCACCACTCGGACGCGTTCCCGCCCATGTCGAGCGCTCCACACGGCGAGCGGTCGAGCGGGAACGTCCCGACGGGCGCGCGGTCCGCGACGCCGTCCTCGTAGAGGTTCTCCGAGCGACCCCGGTACTTCTTGAAGAAGGCCCGGTCGGTCAGGTTCGCGTACGCGGGCGACCCGGGCGCGGGCCTCCCGTCGCCCCACGGGAAGATGCGCGCGCGCCGCTCCCTCGGGTCCCACGCGGCGGCCTTCTCCCACTGCTCCTGGGTCGGGAGCACGAGCCCGGCCCACTTGCAGTAGGCGGCGGCGTCGTCCCAGCTCACCTGGAGCACCGGCTCGTCGGGGCGGGGCTTCCCCTGGAGGTCCGGGTTGCGCCACGTGACGCCCGGCTTCGTGTCGTACCCGCTCATCACGTTGTTGTCGTCGTCGGGCTTCTTGTCGACGAGGCCCGCGCCGCTCTCCTCGACCGAGGTCACGTGGCGGGTCTCGGCGACGAACTTCTCGAACTGCGCGTTCGTGACCTCGTACTTCGAGATGAAGAAGCTCGAGAGCGAGACGTGGCGAGCCTTCTCGCCGAGCCCGAGCCGGCACTCGCCGCCCGGGACGCGGAGGAGGATCGTGCCGTCCTTCTCGTTCCGCCACTCGCCCGGGGTCGCGGTCGGCTTCACGCCCTTGCCGCGCGGACGCTCGCGCTCGGGGAGCGCGAGGAACCAGGCGGGCTCCGTGGCGCGCGTGACGCTCGTGACGGGTCTCGTCGCCGCGTCGCTCGTGACGGGTCCCACTCCGGCCGCCGTGCCCGGGCCGGCGATCACCGTCACGGCGGCGACCGTGACGGCGAGCGCGGCGACGACGAGCGCCCCGACGACGAGCTCGGCGCCGCGGCGGCGCGGCGCCGCGGGCGCCGGCGCGAGCGCCGGGTGCAGCGCGAGGCCGTCCGGATAGCGCTCCTCGGGGTCCACCGTGAGCGCGCGCTCGATGACCGCGGCGAGGTACGTGGGCGTGTCGCGGCGCGCGCT
>CAZYLP010000413.1:4833-7778 GCA_964648345.1 uncultured Planctomycetota bacterium | reverse complement strand
CGATGAGGATCGAGTCGACCTCGTCGATGATCGCGTAGTTGAGCCGCCGCTGGCACTGGGACTCGGTGTCCACCTTCATGTTGTCGCGGAGGTAGTCGAAGCCGTACTCGTTGTTCGTGCCGTAGGTGATGTCGCACGCGTAGGCGCGCTTCCGCTCGGCGTTCCCCATGTCGGCCTGGATCACGCCGACCGAGACGCCGAGGACGTTGAAGAGCTGCGCGTTCCAGTCGCGGTCGCGGCGCGCGAGGTAGTCGTTGACCGTGATGACGTGGACGCCGTAACCGGGGAGCGAGTTGAGGAACGCGGGGCACGTCGAGACGAGGGTCTTCCCCTCGCCGGTCACCATCTCCGAGATCTTGCCCTGGTGGAGGCAGATGCCGCCGAGGAGCTGGACGTCGTAGTGGCGCTGACCGATCGACCGCTTGCCCGCCTCGCGAACGAGCGCGAACGCCTCGGGGAGGATGTCGTCGAGGCACTTCTGCTCGATCTCGCGGTAGCGCTTCTCCTGGTCGAGCGCGTCCTGGGTCCGGGCATCGAGGCGGAGCTTGAACGCGTCCTCGAGGATCTTGGTCGCGCCCTCGTCCTTGAGCGTCTGCTTGAGCGTCTTGCGGAGATCCTCCGTCCGCTCGGCGAGCGCGGCGTCGGAGAGCTTCTCGAACTTGGGCTCGAGGTCGTTGATCTCCTCGACGATAGGGAGCAGCTCTTTGATCAACCGCTCGTTGCGCGAGCCGAAGATCGCCGTGACGCCCTTGCCGATGGCGTTCGCGATGTGAGTGAGCGGGTTGTCTTCGAACAAGGACGCCTCCACGGGCGGGCGACGGGCCAGAACCCTCGAATCTTAAAGGAGAAGGGCATTCGAGTCCATGCGGGTGGGGGTGTAGGGTGGCCTGCCGCGCTCCTCCAGGTTGCCGTGGCGTCCGCGTCCCTGACGCCTGCATCCCGTCAGCGCTGTGAGGCGATTTCCCGAATACCGGGACCCGAGACCATCGCCGCGTCCGAGTCGGGGCATGGTCGCGCCCCTTGCCGCGCAAGCCCCCGAAGCCTGGAGAACATGGGGCGAAAGACCCGGCACGGCGGTCGCACTGGGCGGGGATTGCACGCCCGCGCGAGACGCAGGGCGAGGGGAAACCTAGGAATGATGCTCAGCCATCCGCGCATCGCCTGCCTCATCGCAGGTGCTCTCGCGCTCGGGTGTTCCGGTGGAGGAGGCGGATCGCGCAACGGCGCGAGCATCGCCCCTGCGACCTCCCGGACCACCGCTCCGACGACGAGCACGACGACTCCAGCTCCGCCTCCTGCCGTCACGAAGGACGCGCCGGAAGTCCTGCCCGTCATCGTGATCCACGGTCACGGCGGCAGCCCCAACGGCTTCAAGCCGTTCCTCGCCCGCTACGCGCGCGGCTACGCGCACATGGACGAGCTCTACGCGAAGGAGGCGGACGGCCTCAACGCGGGAGACCTCCCGAAGGCGTCGGTGGTCGTCGCGGGCTACTACAAGGAGACGAAGACCGGCGTCCTCTACGACCTCGTGAACGGCGTCGGCACCGGCTCGATCGGCGGGATCCCGATCCCGCGGAGCGACGGCAACGCGGCGAAGTACCCCGTGAGCTACGCCGAGCGGATCGCTCGCATCGTGGACGGCGTTCGCCGCGCGACGGGCAGCGACCGCGTGGACCTCGTCTGCCACTCGATGGGGAACCTCGTCGGCCGCTCTTACACCAAGTGGCTCTCGGACGGCGCCGCGAACGGCAAGAGCAAGGTCCGGCGGATCCTCTGCCTCGCGGGCCCGCAGCGCGGGATCAACGCGCTCGAGGCGTTCGTCGACGGCTTCGACAACGGCTCGCCGCGCGAGTTCATGCGCTTCGGCGAGAACGCCGAGATGTGCTACGAGTACAAGGCGTGGGCCGGGCACTCGTTCATCGACCACCTGAATTACCAATGGGACGCGTTCTGCGCGTCGAAGGACGTCCGCTACGGCGGCGTGACCGCCTACGGCGCCGAGGGCCCGCAGGTGAAGCCGCCGCCGCCTCCGCCCCCGCCGGGCACGCCCCCGCCGCCCCCCGCGCCGCCGCCGCCTCCCGGCCCGCTCGGGATCCAGCTCACGGGGACCTTCGCGACGGTGTGGAACGCCTTCCAGAACATCAACGCGGCGAACCTCCCCGAGGCCGCGCCGTACCTCTCGATCATCACGCCGAACCTCATGCACGAGATCACCGAGGCGCTCTCGAAGAGCGACGGCACCGTGCGCGTGGACTCGGCGCGCATGGACCAGGCGCCGTTCCTCGGCTGCGACTTCTACGTCGTCTTCGAGGGGCGTCACGGCTCCGAGTGGAACCCCGAGCAGGGCGTCCACTCGAGCGAGTTCACGGCCGAGCTCGCCCGTCAGTACTTCCTCGACAGCCCTCTCGCCGACGGCAAGGGCGCGCTCGCCGTCCGCATGGTGGACGCGCCGGGCAAGGCGAGCTTCATCGCGGTGGACACGTCCGTCGTGGGCGGCGGCGCGGTCGCGGTCCAGCTCGTCGAGGAGAAGCTCGACGCCGCCGGGAAGACGATCGGCGGCGCGACGGGCTACTGCGTCCCGGTCCCGCCGGGCGAGCAGCACGCGTTCTTCCGCGTCGACGCCGGCGGCGGCGCCCGGAAGTACCACGCTGTTCTCTACGGCAAGCACGGGATCCTCGCCTTCAAGGACGAGACCTTCACGCTGACGGACGGCGCGCTCGAGACGCTCCCCACGACGACCTACGTCGGCGAGACGCACGCCCAGTCGCCGAAGGGGCCGACCGTCACGGCGACCTTCACGTCCAACTCCGCCGACCCGACCGTCCGCTTCTCCTACCGCCTCGACAACGGCGACTGGTCGGCCTGGACGGCGAGCCCGACGCTCGACACCCCGCCGCTCGGCCCCGGCGAGCACCGCCTCGACGTCCGCTCGCGCCACGGCGCGA
>CAZYLP010000413.1:0-4823 GCA_964648345.1 uncultured Planctomycetota bacterium | reverse complement strand
GGCCGGCGAGGTCGTCGAGGACGCGAAGGGCGCGTCCGTCGGCATCTTCGTGGACGTGGGCGGCGCGGTCACCGTTCGTAAGTAGCGGGTCCAGGCGATACTGGAGCTCATGGAGCTCGAGGTCCGCCTCTTCGCCGGGCTGCGGGAAGCCCTCGGACGCGACAGGGTCCGCGTGCGCCTCGCCGAGGGCGCGCGCGTCTCGGACCTCGTCTCCCAGCTCGCCCGGGAGAACGCCGCGCTCGCGCCTCACGTCGGCCGCTTCGCGGTCGCGGTGAACCTCGCCGTCGCTCCGCGCGATCAGGTGCTGATCGCGGGCGACGAGGTCGGGCTCCTCCCTCCGGTGGGCGGGGGTTCGACCGATCAGCCAGGGCGACCGGAGGGAGCACCGCGGTGACGGACGATCTCATCGAGCTCACGCGCGGGCCGATCGACATCGCGCGCCTCTACGCCTTCGCGACGCATCCGGCCGCCGGCGGGGTCGCGCTCTTCTCGGGGACCGCGCGCGACCACCACGAGGGGAAGGACGTCCTCCACCTCGAGTACGAGGCCTACGACGAGATGGCCCTCGCCTCGTTCCGCGACCTCGCGAAGAGGACGCGCGCGCACGTCCCCGACGTGAAGCGCCTCGCGATCGTCCACCGCCTCGGTCACGTCCCGATCGGCGAGGCGAGCGTCGTCGTCGTCGCCTCGTGCCCTCACCGCGCGGAGGCGTTCACCGCGTGCCGCTTCGCGATCGACGAGCTCAAGAAGAGCGCGCCCATCTGGAAGAAGGAGAAGCTGGGAGAGGGCGGCGAGCGGTGGGTCGAGAACAAGCCCTGACGGTCAGACAGGACCGTAGAGCTTGTCGAGGATCTGGTCTCCGCTGAGAGCCTTGATCTCCTCCCACTCGGCGCGCCAGCGGTCGTCCGCGAAGACGCTCGGCCGGAAGGGGTCGGTCGACTGGCCGATGCCCGCTCTCTGCAGCAGCCAGAGCACGTGCATCGAGGAGGTCTGCTTCGCGGCGTCCCACTCGTCCATGGTGATGCCCGTCGCGACGAGGAGGTCGAAGCGGCCGGTGCCGGTCACGAAGGGACCGTCGCGGTCGAGGGCGGGCCAGACGAGGAGGGAGACGATGTTCTCGACGATCTTCGAGCCCGGAGGCGGCTGACCGAAGACGGGGACGACGTGCTCGGGCGTCGCGGGCGAGCCCTCGGGGTGCGTGAAGAAGCACGGGATGCGCGAGCCGGGCTTGAGCGGCGCGGGCGGGCTGAGCGCGAACTGCGCGAGCGAGAAGAGCCCGATCACCGTCCAGTTCGCGGGCTCCGTCACCGCGAAGGCGAGCTCGAACCCGAGCCGCGAGGGCGGCGGGTTCGTCGCGTCCTGGTCCTTCACGTCCTCCTTCTTCTGGGGCTGCGAGAGGCCGAGCGTCGCGAGGATCCAGTGCGGGCGCTTCGCCTCCGGCTTCGGCGGGAACAGGTAGATGCTCCCGCCCGGGACCTTGTCGATCGCCTGGAGCTCGGGCGGGAGACCGATGACGGTGCCCGGCTCCGCCCCCGGGGGCAGGCTCTCGCCGTAGGCCTCCGTCAGGGCCTTCTCGCGCTCCTTCCAGGCCTCGAGGAACCACTCGGGGTCAGGCAGGTTTTCGAGCGGGTTGTCCGACACGCGCCTCTCCTGGACTGGTCACTGACCGTTCGAGCCCTGCGTCCGCTTCTTCGTCTTCGGCTTCTTCTCGTCGCCCGCGTGGACGTCGAGCTTCACGACGGGGAACTCCTGCGCGGCGAGCTGCTGGCGCGAGTAGAAGGGCCGCTCGAAGCGCACCCCGCAGCCCTTGCAGGTGAAGGCGCCCGTCTGGACGACCTCGGCCGACGAGCCGAGGACGACGAAGATCCCGACGCGGTCGCCGCCGTTCGCGAGGCCGAACCCTTCCTCGAGCGTCCAGTCCTTCTTCTTGCACTTGCGGCAGGCCGTCTGCGCCTGGAGGTCGACGAACTTCGCGATGACCTCCGGATCCGGCTTCTTGCTCTTCGTCACGCTGCCCCCCGAACGCGCGATCCTAACTTGGTGGCGCGGCCTTTGCACTCGATGGCCGCATGGCGCCCCGCGAACGGCACGTGACCGTCTCGAGCCGCAAAGCAGGACCCCGCGAGCACCTCGAGCTCCGGGACGACGACACGGGACATCTCATCGCCCTCCGGCCCGACGTCCTCGGCGAAGGCGACATCCCGTATCAGACGCGGAACGAAGCGATCCTCGGGATCGCGAGGGCCGCTCGCTGGCGCGTCGAGTCGGTCGCTCTCTCGTGGACCGGGCACGACCTCGCGGCCAGGATCCTCCTGGCCTCGGAGGAAGCTCGGATCGCGCTCGACGCGCGCGCCGGCTCCGCGCTCCGGCTCGCGCTCGCGGCCGGCGCCCCGGTCTCGATCGAGGACACGGCCTGGGACGAGCTCGAGCGCCGCGCGGGGCCGATCCCGATCGCGCGCCTCGCCGAGTTCGCCGCCGAGCTCGACGCGAAGCCCTCGGCCGAGATCCTCCGCGGATGGGGCCAGGGCGACGTCGCCTGAGCCCCGAGCCCTGATACCATGGGCCCCTGCAGAGGAGGCCCCATGCGCTTCATCCTTCCGCTCGCCGCGCTCGTCCTGCTCGCCGCTCCCGGCGTGGCTCGCGCGGACCTCGACGAGTTCCTCGCCAAGCCCGAGCCCGCGTTCAAGTGGGAGAAGAGGGGCGAGGAGGTCGTCGACGGCTGCAAGGTCTACGACCTCTACCTCGTGTCCCAGGAGTGGATGGACCGTCCCTGGGAGCACCGCCTCGCGCTCGTGCGCCCCGAGAACGTCGAGCACCCGAACGTCTGCACGCTCTACAACACGGGCGGGAAGGGCGGCTCGAAGGGCGACATCAAGCTCGCGACCGAGCTCGCCAAGAAGTCCGGCAGCTGCTTCGCCGTGATCTGGGGGATCCCGAACCAGCCGCTCTGGGGCAAGACCGAGGACGCGCTCATCGTCTACACGTGGCTCCAGTTCATCAAATCGATGAAGCAGGACGGGAAGGGCGACGAGTCCTGGCCGCTCCACTTCCCGATGGCCAAGGCCGTCATCAAGGGCATGGATGCGATCCAGGCCTGCGTGAAGGAGGAGAAGCTCCCCGAGATCGACTCCTTCGTCGTCTGCGGCGGCAGCAAGCGCGGCTGGACCTCGTGGCTCGTCGGTGCGAGCAAGGACCCGCGCGTGAAGGCGATCGCGCCCATGGTCATCGACTGCCTGAACGTGAAGGCGCAGGCGGTCTACCAGCAGGCCTCGTGGGGCAAGACGAGCGAGCAGGTCATGGACTACACCATGGCCGGCCTCACGAAGATGTTCGGCACGAAGGAGGGCGACCGCCTCCTCGAGCTCGAGGACCCCTACAGCTACCGCGACCGCCTCACGCTGCCCAAGCTCATCATCAACGGCACGAACGACCGCTACTGGACCCAGGACGCGCTCAACCTGTACTGGGACGGCCTCAAGGGGCCGAAGTGGGTCCTCTACGTGCCGAACAGCGGCCACGGCCTCGAGGACCGCGGCCGCGTCTTCGCGACCATGGCGGCGTTCGTCCGCTGCGTCGCGAAGGGCACCAAGCTCCCGACGCCGAAGTGGACCTACGAGACCCGGGACGACGGCTCGGTCAAGCTCACCCTCGAGAGCCCCGTCGCGCTCGAGGAAGGCCGCCTCTTCTGCACCGACGCGAAGAACCGCGACTTCCGCGACTCGAAGTGGAAGTTCGAGAAGATGGAGGGCTCGGGCCCCAAGTGGACCGCCGAGTGCCCCCGCCCGCAGGAGGGGTGCCGCGCCGTCTACGGCGAGGCCGTCTACTCGGTCGACGGCATGAAGTTCACGCTCTGCACGCAGATCCGGATCCTCGACGCACCGGGCATGACGCCGCCCAAGGTCGAGCTCCCGGCGCCCACGACCGCGCCCGAGACTCCGGCCGCCCAGCCGAAGACCGACCAGCCGAAGGTGGACCCGAAGAGGCGCTGGTTCTAAACTACCGCTCACGTGACCCCGGCCCGGCTCTTCATCGCGATCCTCGTCATCCTCCTCGCGCTCGGCGCGACTGACCCGACCTCGGTCCAGCTCCTGGGCCAGGGAGCGGTCGCCGAGGAGGACGAGGCCGCGGAGACGAGCTCCGAGACAGCGCCCGTCCGGACGCCGCGCGAGGCTCCTCGCGTGGACCTCTCCGCGCGCGCGAGCGTGCGCTTCGTCCGGAAGGCCGTCCTCGCTCGCGCTCCGCTCGGGCCCGGGGTTCCCTCGACGTCTCCTCCGTCGCTCGATCCTCCGCGTCGCTGCTAGTCGAACGGGCGCCGCTCCCCGCCCGTCACGACCACAGCGACCAAAGGAGGAGACATGATGTCCACGCAGCGCAACACGCCCCACGAGATGGACGCGGCGCGCGCCATCGCGGAGTGGGCCCACACGCGGACCCCTGACGAGCTGGGGACGCTCGCCGACTCGATCTGGTCCCTCGCGCGCGCGGCGCCGGACTGGACGCCCGAGCTCGCGGACCATGCCCGCGGGATCATGGAGCTCGGCCTGAACGGCGAGGGCGACACCCGCGATCCGAAGCCGCTCCTCGCGATCGCGGCGCTGCTCGAGGACGCGGCCGGCACGCTGCGGCGGGCGGCGCGCATCCTCGAGCAGAACCGTCGGCGCTAGGGGTCAGGTCAGGGTCAGATCCCGAGCGCCGCTCTCGTCAACGGCCCGACGATCCCGTCGGGCACGAGGCCGTTCGCCGCCTGGAACGACACGACCGCGTGGTTCGTCATGGGCCCGAAGTCACCGTCGGTGGGCCCGGGGTCGAAGCCGTGCGCGCGG
>CAZYLP010000412.1:0-7805 GCA_964648345.1 uncultured Planctomycetota bacterium | reverse complement strand
CGGCGAGGCAGACGGCTTCGTCCCGCTCCTCGACTCGGGGGAGTCGTCCGAGGGGCCTTACATCGTCATGCCGTACGTCCCCGGCGGCACGCTCCGCGCCAAGCTCCACGCGGGCGGCGCGCTCCCCTGGGAGCAGGCCGTCGTCCTCGGGCGGGGGCTCGCCCGGGCCCTCGCGAAGGCGCACGAGCGCGGAGTCGTCCACCGCGACCTGAAGCCCGAGAACGTCCTGTTCGACTCGAACGGGCGGCCGCTCATCGCCGACCTGGGCCTCGCGAAGCACTTCGACCGGAGGGCGATCGGCGGCAGCGAGTCGCGCGACCTCTCCCTCTCCGCGCTCGTCGTCGGAACCGTCAATTACATGGCCCCGGAGCAGATGGACGACTCGCGCTTCGTCGGTCCGCGCGCGGACATCTTCGCGCTCGGGCTGGTCCTCTACGAGTGCCTCGCGGGGCGCCACCCGTTCGAGGGACACACGGCCGCCGAGGTCGCCGTCCGAGCTCGCGACGGACGCATCGACCCGCTCGTCACGAACGCGCCCGACTGGTTCGTGAACGCCATCATGCGCTGCCTCGCCCGCGACCCCGAGGAGCGCTTCCCCGACGCGAAGACCCTGCGCGAGGCGCTCCAGGACCCGAGCCGGCCGCGCTCGCCGCGCCTCCTCGCCACGGCGGCGGGAGCGGTCCTGGGTCTCCTCATCGGGGCGGGCGCGATCGTCATCCGCCCCGGGGACGCGAAGGGCCCGGGGGCTCCTCTCGCCGTCGCAGAGGCCGCATCGAGCAGGCCTTCGCGCCTGGACCCGCCCCTCCCGCGCGGGCTCAGGCTGGACGCGACGCTGTCGTCGCGGGCGGGCGTACCCGTCTACGTCTGGGCGCTCCCGGGCGACGCCGGGGAGCTCGAGCTCGTCCGCGTCACGGCGGGGACCGTCCTGGACGGGGCGGAGGACGAGGACGCGTGGCCGCAGGAGAAGCCGCGCCGGAAGCGCGTCGTCGCCCGCGGCTTCTGGATCGGGAGGGTGCCCGTCACGCATCGGCAGTTCGGCGTCTACCACGCGCACGCGCGGGCAGCGCCCATCGGGCCGGGGACGACGAGCCGGGAGGAGCGCGAGCGCCCTCCCTGGTGGGACTACCTCCGCGGCGAGCGGGGCGACCACCCGGCCGTCATGGTCTCGTTCGCGGAGGCGTGGGCCTTCTGCACCTGGGCCGGGCTCGAGCTGCCCACCGAGGCCGAGTGGGTGCGGGCCGCGCGCGGGGACGACGAGCGGAAGTACCCCTGGGGCGACGACTGGGACCCGGGCCGGCGCTGCAACTTCGCGGACGCGAGCTGTCCCCTCGGCTCTCTCAGCGTGGACAGCCGGCCCGCCACCGAGTGGATCGCGAAGTCGGGCGGCTGGGACCAGGAGCACACGGACGGCTACCCGTACACCTCACCGGTCGGGGCGTTCCCATCGGGGGCCTCGCCCTTCGGCGCGCTCGACATGGCGGGGGACGTCTGGCAGTGGTGCGACGACTGGGTCGTGGAGGAGCAGACGCGCGCTTCCCGGGGCGGCAGCTGGCTCAACGCGCGCCGCGACTGCCGCACGACGAGCCGCTTCGGCCGGCCTCCGGTGTCGCGGTCCGACATCGTCGGGTTCCGGGTCGTGCTCCGAGAGCGCTAACCGCCGGTGACGGCGAAGCTCGCGAGGATCTCGTTCAGCTCGCCCTCGTACTTCGACCACTCGTCCTCGTCGGCCATGAGGAGCACCTGGTAGATCTTCGCGGCCGTGCGGCAGACGAGCATCTTCACCTGCTGCTGCTTCGGGCGGACGTTCTCGACGTAGCCCTTGATAGTGCGCTCCTTGGCCTTGAAGGTCACGGTGCGCGTCTCGATGCCGGAGCCCGCGAGCGTCCCCTCGGTGGCCGTGGGCCGCTCGTCGGGCTTGCCTTCGCCGGGGGGCATGAGCGTGGGTTCGGTCGAGGCGTAGCGCCCGTAGCCCGAGCGCGCGAGGCTCTTGTAGAGGAACTCGACCGAGTCGTCGATGTCGTAGTTCTCGGCGTTCGCGTGGACGCCGACGACGACGCGGGCGTTGCCGTCCGTGAAGGACATCGCCTCCTCGAAGATCACGGAGTTCAGGTCCTCGGGGGAGACGAGCGTCCAGTTGAACTTCGGCTTCTTCTTGCCGCCCGGGAGCGTGATCTCGAACTTGAGCTCGTTCGAGACCCACTTCTTCTTGTCCTTGGCGTCGAAGTCGCCGACGGCCTTGATCGGGAGCTTGAGGACGTAGTCCTTCCACACCTTCTCGAGCTCGTCGAGGGCCTGCTCCGCGTCCTTCGGGTTCGTGATGCCGAGCGCCTTCGCGAGGCCGAGCGCCGCGGCGCCGCGGTACTGCTCGACGGCGCCCTTCTCGCAGTTGTCGGCGAAGAAGGTGCCGAACGCCTCCTTGAGGTCGATCTCCTTGCCGCCGAACTTGAACTTCTCCTTCGTGTTCAGCATGAAGTAGATGAGCGACCAGCCGAAGGAGTAGAGGCCCGCGTCCTGCTGGAACTCGCGGATGCCGAAGCTCGTGAACTGCTTGAGCGGATAGTTGCCGGGCGTGCCCGGCGCCTGCTTGAGGCGCCGCTTGAGCGCCGCGAGGCGGTCGCGCGCGATGTCGACGCGCATCTCGCGGTTGCCCGTCTTCTTGTCCGGGGCGCCGATGACGAGGCCGTCGCCGAACACGCAGGCGAGGCCCTCGGTGAGCCAGCCCGGCCGGAAGTGGAGCGAGCTCGCGTCGCCCTTCCACATCTTCGCCTCGAGCTGGTGCGTGCCCTCGTGCGCGAGGACCATGAACGTGTTGCCCGTGCCGCCGAACTGGCCGTGGAACGCGACGATCGGCCGCTCGCAGGTGATGTAGCCGTAGCTCTCCTGGCGGTCGCCCGGCGAGAAGGGGCCCGGCATGAAGTAGCCGCCCATGCCGGGGGTGGGGTTCAGGTCCATGAACATCTTGTGGGTGTTCGTGAGGAAGACCATGCAGGGCTCTTCCCCCGAGCCGCCGCAGCGCGCGCAGCTGCCCTTGCCGCCCTTGCAGACCTTGCACGGGTTCGGGATCCACGCGATCTTCTTCCCCGACTTCCCGTAGACCTCGCGCTCGATGAGCGACACGAGCTGGGTCTTGAGCTGCACCATGAAGTTCGCGTAGTCCTCCGCGTGCTCCTTGGGCAGGTTCGTGATGATCTCGTACTCGGGCTTGGCGTCGGGCTTGCGGACGACGATCCGGTACTCGGCCCAGGGACGCTCCTCCTGCGCCGCGGCGTCCTTCTTGATCGCGCCCGAGGTGGCGTCGAAGTCCTTCGCCTTCTTCGCGTCGAGCCAGACCGACTCGCCGCGCTCGTTCGTGCGCTTGACGAAGCCGAGCTTCTTCCGCGCCTTCTCGTGGTTCGGGTCGAGCTGGATCGCCTTCTTGACGCGCTCCTCCCAGGTGCCCTTGTCGAAGCCCTCCCTCTCGAGGAGGAGCGCGATCTGGAACCAGTCCTCGCCCGTCTTCGCCGCGCCCTCCTTGGCGACCATCTCCTTCCAGAAGGGCTCGAGGCTGGTGATCTTCTCGATCTCGTCGCGGGGGATCGTCGTCCAGCCCGTCGCGCCGCGCTTGATCTTGATGAGGTCGTCGTCCTCCGAGAGGACCTCCCCCACGATCTTCGTGCCGTTGTTGCGCTCGACGCGGACGTGCTGCTTGAGATAGCTCTCGGCATTCGCGATCGACGACGCGGACAAGACGATCAGGAGCGCCAGGAAAGCGCGCATGTACAGCCTCCCCCTGGAGAAGGGGAGCATTGTGACATGGGATCGAGGCCACGGAAGAGCCGTTCCGGGCTTCGAGTCCCGCCGACGTCCGGGCCTAACGAGGCGTGACGAAGATGTCGGTCGCGTTGTTGGTGTCGCCGGGGACGAGCGTGGACGCCGTGCTGTCGAAGGCGACGTAAGCCCCGTCCGTCGTGATGCGCCGGACGTAGTTTCCGTATTCGAAGGCGTCCCCATGGTTACCGCTGGCATCGACGCTGATCCGCGTCGTCGTGCCCGTTTGCCGGTCGTGCACGTAGACGTCACGATTGTGGTTCGGCTTCGTCGGAGTGATCAGGTTCGCCGCCTCGGATCGGAATGCGATGTAGCGGCCATCGTGCGACATCGAGCCGAGCCTCGACTCGTGATCGGCCTGTGCGCCGCTCGAGCTGACACTCACGCGCGTGGTGATCCCGGCCACGGCGTCTCGGACGAAGACGTCGAAGTACCCGTTGGTGTCGGATGGCACAAGATCCGAGGCCATGCACTCGAACGCGACGATGAGTCCGTCGTCGCTCACCGCCGGCCCTGGACCGAGGCCTCCCGACATACCGTTCACGGTCTGAGCCCCCGACGAATCGACGCTCACGCGCGTCGTCACTCCGGTCATCCGGTCGTGGAGAAAGACGTCGGCAGCACCGTTGGTGTCGTTCGGGACCAGGTTCGATGCGCGCGACTCGAAGGCGACGAACCGCGTGTCGGCGGACATGGCGACGTAGTCCGTGTTGTCGTTTCCAGCGTCCCCTTGCGAGCTCTTGCTGACGAGCACCGTCCGACCGGTGACGCAGTCGCGAACGAACACCTGGTAGGAGCCGTTCGTCTGCGCTCCGACGAGGTTCGTGGCCTTGGACTGCAAGCACACGTACCGCCCGTCGGCGCTCAGAGCCACGGCGCCGGTGTCGTCGTTGGCCTGACCGCCCTGGGGGCCGACGCCGACCCGGGTGGTCTGTCCCGTCGCGAGGTCGCGCACGAACGCGTCTCGCGCGCCGTTCGTGTCGCCCGCGACCAGGTTGGTCGCGAGGGAGTTGAACGCGACGTACCGCCCGTCATCGCTGAGGCCGACCGGGTCCGATCGTCCGTTTGCCTGAGCTCCCGACGAGTCCACGCTCACGCGGATGGTCGTTCCGAGCCGCCGGTCGCGGAGGAAGACGTCGTACTCCCCGTTCGTGTCGCCCGGGACGAGGTTCGTCGCGTTGGACCAGAAGATGACGAACCGGCCGTTCGGAGTCATCCGCGCGTCGATGCTATGGCTATGGCCAGCGGGACGGGGCCGCAGCCTGTCGTGGCGAGCAGGACGAGCGAGAGCAGGAGATGCGAGCTCTGCTTCACCCGGTTCAACCGCCGTTGCCGTTGCCGTTCGTCTTCGCCTTCGGCGGCGCCGGGAACTGCGCGGCCTCCGCGTCGGCGAGGAAGCGAGCCCGGTCGGCGAGCCACTGGGGCTCGAGCTTGCCGACGATCTCGACGTGCTCGACGACGAGCTCGGTCTCGAGGCCCGCGATCGCGACCTGGCCGGCCTCGTCGCTGCGGGGCGAGTTGGAGACGTAGACGGGGTTCGAGGAGCCGATCGTGCCGGTGAGGCCGCCCTTCGAGTCGCGCTTGACCGAGTAGCGGATCGCGGAGCCCTGGCTGATCGAGGGGGTCTCCTCGGCGCAGAGGACCTTCGCGTCCTTGGGCTCGGCGCCGCCGAGGTCCATGGCGAGGTTGCAGGGCGTCACGACGCGCCAGCCGGGCTTGTTCGGCGCCTTCGCGTCGACGCGGACCTGCCCGAGGTTCGCGGTCTTGAACCCGAAGCCGACGAGGACGCCGTCCCAGCCCGGCTTCATGGAGATGATGAAGTTCACGTTCGGCCGCGACGAGCTCGGAGTGATGACCCGGGCGTCGACGGTGACGGCGCCGGCGTCCCAGACGGCGAGGTTCCGCACGACGCCCTTCATGAACTCGCGGCCCTTCACCCAGCGCACCGACGAGTCCTTGGTCAGGCCCAGGTCGGGCGTCCAGTCGCGCGCCTGCGACGCGTCCTTCTGGAAGTCGTAGTCGAGCTTCACCTGGTCCTTCGAGCCGCGCGTCACCTTCGCCGAGAAGACGCTCGCCACGTCGGAGAGGTTCGTGACCCTGAGCACGCGCGAGGCGACGTAGACCTTCTTCAGGTCGTCGAGCTTCTCGGCGTAGGCCGCCGTGTCGGCGAAGCCCGCGACGAGCGCCTTCACAGCGGCGATGACTTCCTCGGGCGCGGTGTTGTGCGCGTTCGGGGCGAGCGCCTTCGCGACGAGGCGCCGGCCCTTCTGCTCGTGGTCCTGGGCCCGGAAGGCCGCGATCCGCGCGCGGAAGACGGGGTCGTCCGGGAGGCCGAGGGCGATCGCCTTGTCGAGCGCCACCGCGGCGGCCTCGGCCTCGCCGCGCGCGAGGAAGAAGAGCGTCGCCGCGCGGAGGCTGTCCGTCTCCTTGCCGGCGCCCGTCGCGTCGATCAGGTCGTCGACGAGGAGGTCGCGGATGTCGAGGGCGACCGACTCCTTGAGGCCGAAGGGCTTCACCTTCGCGGTCCAGGAGACCGAGTCGTACTCGCGGAGCTGGCCGTCGATGACGGGCACGCCCTTCCGGCGGTAGGCTCGCTTGGCGACCGCCTCGAAGGACTTCATCTTCTCGTCGAAGGCGCGCCAGATCCGTACGATCTCGCCCGTCTCGGCGACGAAGGCGTCGAGCTCCTTCTTCCTCGCCTGCGCCCGCGCGTCCTTCGCGACGTCCTGCGCGGCCCTCTCGCCGTCGTCGACCTTGCCGGCCGCGAAGGCGTCGTCGCGTTTCTGGAGCGCCTCCTTGAGCGCCGCGAGGCCGAGGCCCTCGGCGAGCTTCGCCTTGAGCTCGTCGGCGCGCTGGCGCGCTTCCTTTCCGATGTCGGGCGGGAGCTCCTTCTCGAGCGCGAGGAGGGCGTCCACGGTCTCGTCGATCGGCTCGCCCTTCGCGATCTTCTGGTCGCCCTCCTTCGCGAGGGCGGCGATCCGGTTCTTGCCCTGGCCGAGGACGAGCTGCCGCGTCCGCTCGATCGACGGCTTGATCGGCGCGAGGACGCGCGCGTCCCATTTCTCGGAGAGGGCGTCGAGGTGAGCGACCGCCTCCTTGAACTTCCCCTTCTCCGCGAGGGCGAGCGCCTCCGCCTTCGCCTTCTCGAGGTCCTTCTCGACCGCGGAGCGGCCCTGGGACTCGAGGGTCGCGATCTCGCTCGCGGCCGCGACGGCGGCGGGCGTGCCGGGGTACTTCTCGACGACGGAGCGGAGCCGCGCCGAGTAACCCTGGAGGTCGTCCGGGTTCTGCTCGTGGAACTGGCTCGCCCGGTCGAGGAGGAGCTGCGCCGAGCGCGCGCCGTCATCGCCCGAGGGCGTCCCGCCGTTGCCGTTCGTGGGCGGGGGAGGCGGCGGCGTCCTGTCGGGCGGCGTCTCGGGCGGGTCGTCGAGGCGAACGACCTTGGGCGTCTTGGTCGCGTTGTCCTCGGGGTCCTTCGTCTGCTCGGGAGGCTTGGTCGGCGGAGGAGGGACCTGGGCTGTCTGGTCGTCCGGCTTCGGCGTCGAGTGCGTCGCGACCCAGACGAGGGGGAGCGACGCGAGGAGGACGAGCCCGGCCACGGCGCCGACGAGCTTCCCGTTCGAGGGCTTCACCCGTCCGTCGGCCACGGAGGGCTGCTCGCCGGTCGTCGGGTTCGCGAGCTGCTTCCGGGCCTTCGCGAGCTCGTCGAGGAACGCGCGCGCGGACGGGAGCCGGTCCTCGCGCTCCTTCACGACCGTCTTCGCGAGGAGCGCGCGGAGCGGAGCCGGCACCGAGGCGAGCTTCTGCTCGATGTCCGGGAAGGGCTTGTGGACCTGCTTCCAGAGGATCGTCCGGGCGTTCTCGCCGTCGAAGGGCGGCTCGCCCGAGAGGAGGTGGTAGAGCGTCGCGCCGAGCGAGTACACGTCGGACTTCGCGTCGATGTCGGTGCGGCCGAGGGCCTGCTCGGGCGACGCGTAGGCGGGCGTCCCCTCCGTCAT
>CAZYLP010000411.1:0-7809 GCA_964648345.1 uncultured Planctomycetota bacterium | reverse complement strand
GTGTCGGGCTCGCAGAAGCACGCGACGCCCTCGCTCGCCCACGCCGGGAGCGCGAGCTTCGGGAACGCCTCGGCGACGAGCACGTGTCCGAGCTCGTGCTGCATCGTCGACGTCTCCATGCGGTGCCCGGGGAACGTGTAGATCGTGCGCGTCTCGCCGTCCTCGAGGGTGACGACGCCGACGTGGCCGCCCGCCCAGTCGGGCCCACCGCCCTTCACGTACGCCTCGCGGGTCTGGAAGAGGAACATGGGCACCTTCGTGCCCCCGTTCACCTCGCCCTCGCTCAGGGAGAGGCGCTCGAGCGAGGCCGTGCGCGCCTTCTCGAACGCCCTCGGCTCATCCTCGTTGAACGCGTCGCCGAGCTCGTGGTACACGACGAAGTGCGCGCTCTCGGAGCGGCGCCAGTGCTCGCCGAAGCCCGGGGCGCCGGGGCCGACGTTCTGGCCGAGCGCGCGGCGCCGCGCGAGCTCGCGGAGCCAGTCCACGGGGAGGTCCACGATGTTGGGCACCGGGACGCCCTCGAGCGCGCGCTTGAACGCATCGCGCGCCGCGGCCGGCGAGAGCGAGATCTCCTGGGCGCGCCCCTCGAGGTAGGCGATGTGCGCGTCCTTCGCGTCGTCCTTGACCACCGGCTCGATCGCGGCGCGCGCGATCTTGCCGTCCTGCTCGCGGACGGCCTGGCCGCAGGCCCGCATGCGCGCCGCCTTCTCGCCGCCCCAGAGCCGCTTCCCGTCCTCGGGGTCGATCTCGCGCGCGAGCTTGAGGCAGCCCACGGCCCAGCGAGGCGTGCCGTTCGTGACGTGACGGTTGGCGAGCTCGACGAGCCGGCTCGCGCCGACCTGCCCGCGCTTCCTGTCGCCCTCCTTGAAGGCGTTCACGTAGACGCGGACCTCGTCGAGGTCGGCCTCGAGGAGGAACAGGTCGTCGCCGGCGAGCTTCTCGCCCGCGCCGGCCGGCCCGATCCCGCGCGGACGCGCGGGCTGCTTCTCCTTCTCGAGGCGGGACGCGTAGCCGTTCCGCTCCTTCTGGAGGGCGTCCGCCTTCTTGGCGTCGCCGTTCTTCCTCGCGACCTCGATCGCGCGGTCGAAGACGGCGAGCGCCTTCACGTCGAGGCTCTTCGCGAGGGTGCGCGCCTCGCCGACGAGGGTCTCGAGCTCGCCCTCGCGGCGGATCTCCTTGACGGTCTTCTTCTCGAGGGTGAGGTACTGGTCGGGCCCGACCTTGATCCTCACCTTGTCGTCCGTCTCCTCGATGATCTCGCAGTGGATCTCGCGCTTGCCGACGACGACCACGTCCGCGTACGCGATCCCCGCGAGGAGGAGGGAGAGGGCGAGGAGGGCGATGCGCATGCAGGACTGAGCTTACGCGGCCCCGGCTCGTCGCGCCCGTGACGCGGTGCTCAAGAAGCGCGTCATGTCCGGCCGATAGAGACCGGGGGAGGCTCAGGTCCATGGCCTACGTCCTAGCGGTCTCGAACCAGAAAGGCGGCGTCGCGAAGACGACGACCGCCGTCTCCCTCGCGGCGGAGGTCGCGCGCCGCGGCCGGCGCGTCCTCGCCGTGGACCTCGACCCGCAGTCGAACCTGACGCTCGCCTTCGGCCTCGACCCGGACGGCTTCGAGGGGAAGAGCGCGTACGACCTCCTCGCCCGACGCGAGGTCCGCGTCCAGGACGTGGCCGTCGCGACCGAGCGCGTGCCCGGGCTCGCGGTCGTCGCGAGCGAGGTCCGCCTCGCCCAGGCCGAGAAGGAGCTCTACGGCGAGGTCGGCTTCGACGAGCTCCTCAGGCGCAAGCTCGAGGCGGCCGCGGCCGACTTCGACCTCGTCGTCCTCGACTGCCCGCCCTCGCTCGGCCTCCTCACGGTCAACGCCCTCGCGGCGGCGGACGCGTGCGTCGTCCCCGTCCAGTGCGAGTTCTTCTCGGCGAAGGGCGTCGTCCGCCTCATGGAGCTCGTCGCCGTGATCCGCGAGCGCCGGAACCCGGACCTCGCCCTCAGGATCGTGCCGACGCTCTACGACGCGCGGAACAACATCTGCCGCGCCGTCCTCAAGGAGCTCAGGAACCGGTTCCCGTCCGAGCTCTCGAACGTCGCGATCGGCGTCGACACGCGCCTCCGCGAGGCGGCCGCCGCGGGTCTCCCGATCGGCTTCTTCGCGCCGAAGTCGCGCGCCTCGATCGCCTACGCCCAGCTCGCGAAGGAGGTCCTCGCCCATGCCCAGGCGGCTTGACCCGAAGAAGGGCCTCCCCGGCCTCTTCTCCCCCGGCCGCCCGAAGGCCGCCGAGATGACGTTCCTCGTCGATGCGCCGCCGCCCCCGCGCCGCGCGAGGAAGCCCGTGTCCCCGGTCGTGATCGCACCCGCCCCGACCCCGGTCGCGATCGTGCCCGAGCCGGTCCCGGTCACGATCGTGCCGGAGCCGGTCCCGGCCTACATCGCGCTCGCGCCCGCCTTCCGCGCGGTACCGGTGCTCGCGCCCGAGCCCGAGCGGCTCCGCCTCGCCGAGGTCCCCGCGCTCGTCCGCTGCGTCGTCGGCTGGGTCGCGTCGCTCGTCAGGGCCTGATCACGGCTTGATGCGGGCGAGGACCTGCCGCCCGAACGCCGGCGTCTCGTAGGTCGCCACGCGCTCGAGCTTCACGCCAGGGATCGCGCCCGCGAGCTTCTGGCCCTCGGCCTCCGCGAAGACGATCCACTCGAGCCCGTTCCCGCGGAGGTAGCGCTCGATCTCGGCGGGCGAGCCGCTCGCGATGTGGACGGGCCGCGCGCCCGCGAGCGCGATGAGGATCGTGTCGCCGCCCGGCCCCCTCGCGACGCGCGCGCGACGCGGGACGAACCGCGCGAGCCCCTCGACCGTGACCGACGTCCGCGCGCGCACTCCGCTCGAGATGTCGCGGAGGCCGAGCGCCGCCGGCAACGGATTCCACGCCGCGAGGACGGCCGCCACGGTCGCGACCGCCGTGATCGCGGGCCTGCGGTGGAGGGCGCCGGCCGTCCCCTCGCGGCGGCCGAGCACCTCGAGAGCTGCGATCGCGCCGGCCGCGATCACCGCGAGGAGGAGCGGCCGCGAGGCGATCGAGTAGCGCTCCATGTCCACGGGAGGAGCGAGCGCGAGGACGGTGAAGACCGGCATGGCGAGCGCGAGGAGACCGACGACGGCTCCCAGCCCTCGCTTCTCGGCGGGGAGAACCACGAGCGCCACGGCCGCGAGAGCGAGGAGCGGCCCGAGCTTCTTCGCGAGCTCGAGGGCGCTCGCGCCGAGGAGCGCCGCCACGTCGCCCTTCGTCCACGAGGACAGTGACGGCGGGTGCGACGCGATCCTCAGCGTGAGCCCGGTCTCGTCGGGGTGGTAGGCGTCGGGGAACTGCCCGGTGTTGAACGCCGCGTCCGCGTGCACGTGGGCGAGGTAGTCGGCCGCGCCGTTCCGCCGCATGAGCTCGCGCTGCGTCGCGACGGTCGCGCCCGCCGCGACGAGCCACGCCCCCACGAAGAAGACGGCGCTCCGCGCGGGGAGGCGGCCGCGACGCCACTCGGCGAGCGAACGCGCCGCGAGGACCGCTCCCGCGGCCAGCGCATCGGCGCGGAGCCACGTCGCGAACCCTGCGAGGAGCCCCGCCACGAGCGGCGACGCGACGCGCGCCCCGGCGCCGCCCGGGCCCGAGCGGACGAGGAGGAGCGCCGCGCCGAGCACGAAGGCCGCGCACGGGAGGTTGTTGTAGGACTGGACGGAGTACGCGATCTCGAGCGGATCCGCCGCGACGAAGAGCGCCGCGAGGAGGCCCGCGCGCGGCCCCGCGAGCCTTCGCGCGAACGCCCACGCGAAGACGAGCACGGCGAGCGCGCCGGTCGAGACGACGAGCTGACCCGCCGCCTCCGTCGAGAGGCCGAGGACGTCCCGCACGACTCGCACGAGGACGCCGAAGCCCATCATGTTGTAGACCGGATGGCGCGCGCCGTACTGGCTGTCGGCCGTCCCCTGGAAGATCGAGCCCAGGTCCTCGACGATCCGCCCGAAGAAGAGCCCGCCGTCCCAGTCGTAGAACGGGACGCGCGTCGCCCAGCCGATCCGGAGGAGCAGCCCGAGGACCGCGAGCGCCGCGAGCGCCGCGAGCTCGCCCCGCCCCGGGCGCGCCTGCTCGTCCACGGCGGCGGTGGCTTCGGTCGGCGGGGTGCTCACTGCGGGGCTATCCTAGCGGCCCATGCCGCGCTTCGCGCTCCCGCCCCCGATCTGGCTCGCCGTGATCGCCCTCGCGGCCGTGGCCTTCCTCGCGCGGCTCGCGCTGGTGCCCTCGAGCGACGGCGTCGACTTCGACGGCCCGGGCTACATGCAGGTCGCCGAGCGCCTCGACGAGGCCGTCGCCGGGCGGCTCCGGAGCTTCGTCGGCGAGCGCGCGCCGTTCGTGTACCCCGTCGGCCTCCCGCTCCTCCTCCGGGCCACGAACGTCGTCACGAGCAACACGCGCGACTCGGGCGTCGTCCTCTCGCTCCTCGCCGGGACCGCGCTCGTCCCGCTCGGCTTCCTCATCGCGCGAAGGACGGGCGGCGAAGCGGCCGGTCTCCTCGCCGCGAGCTGGATCGCGTTCGACCCGGAGCTCATCGCCCGCAGCCACACGCTCCAGAGCGAGTCCGTCTTCGCGGCGCTCCTCTGGGGCGGGCTCGTCCTCATCGGTCGCGAGCCGCTCCCGCGGCGGAGCGGTGTCGCCGGCGCCCTCCTCCTCGCCCTCGCGGCGTCGGTGCGCTCGATCGGGCTCCCGCTCGGCCTCCTCGCCGCGGTGAGCCTCGCGCGCCGCGGCGAGCGGCGCCTCGCGGCCGGGCTCGTCCTCGCGCTCCTCCTCGTGGGCGGCGCGCAGAAGGCGCTCGAGGCGCGGAACGGAGCGCAGGCTTACTGGCGCTCGCTCGCGAAGCTCTCGCTCTGGGTCGAGGGCGAGTACCCCGACTACTTCGAGCTCGACGAGCGCGGCACGACCCACCGGGCCGCGGTGGACGAGCGCGGCCCCCTCGAGGTCGCGCGCGAGAAGCCCGCCGTCGCGGCGCGCATCTTCACCGCGAGCGCCGCCGCCGCCGCGCTCGCGCTCCTCCCGTTCGCCCTCGCGGTCCCCTTCGCGCTCGCCGTCCCCTCGGCGGAGGCACGACGCACGCTCCTCGCGCTCGCGACGATCCTGCTCGGCCTCGTCGTCCCGCTCCTCCTCCTCCAGCACGAGGACACCATGGCCCGCATGGCGCTCCCGTTTCGGCCCGGGCTCCTCGCGCTGGCGGCCGTGGGCCTCGCGAACGTCGGCGCGCGGCTGAAGGCGCGGCTCGAATTCCGGCTCTCGCCGGAGACGCTCGCGATCCTCGCCGTCCTCGCGGGAGTGGGGACGTTTGTCGCGACGAGCCCGCCCCGCTTCGGCGGTCTCGCTCACCTCGGCTCGCGCGCCACTCCGCGCGCCGAGGCCGACGTCGTCGCTTCACGGATCGCGGCTCTCGTCGGTCGCGACGAGCCGATCCTCCGCGGTCCGGGCGGCCGTCGCGAGCTCATCGCTCTCGCCGGGCGCTACGACGTCTACGCGCCTTCACCCTCGACGCCGCCGGAGCGCTTCCGGGGGTTCTGCTCGCGGAACGGGATCCGGTACGTGCTTCACGACGGATCGAGCTCGCTCGAGCGGTGGCTCGCGCCGTCTCGGCTCTCGACGAGCGCGGTCGGTGGTGGACAGTACCTCACGGCGATCGACTGAACGGAATCCGTTCTTCAGAAGCGCGCGATGATCGCGAACGTGAACCCGCCGATCCGCATGTCGGCGGCGAATTGCCGGTCGGCCTTCTGGTCGTCGGTCTTCGTCTCGAAGTAGAAGTAGCGGTACCCGAGGCGCGCGCCGATGTGGTTGAAGAAGGGCAGGTAGCCCGTGACGCCGATGTCGAGGAGCGCGGTCCACGCCTTGACGCCGAGGTAGTTGATGTAGAGGCCGGTCACCTTGAGGTCGCCCTCGATGAAGTCGCGGTAACCGACGCGCACCTCGGCGCCCACCTCGGGGTACGGGAAGATCTTGTAGCGGCCGAACGTGAGCGGGAAGTCGATGTCCTCGGTCGAGGCCTTGAAGAGCGTCCCCTCGACCGCCCAGTCGATCGCGAGCGCGCGCACCGCGAGGATCGGCGAGAGCCGCACGAAGCGGTTGTTGAGGATGTTCACCTTGATGTCCACGCCGAGGAACGACTGGGCGAGCCGCGTCTTGACCCGCTCGGCGAGCGCGAACGTCGCGCCGGCGAACATGAACTGCCGCGTGAGGACCGTCTCGCCCTTGTACTCGAACGGTGTCACCCAGAAGCCCTCGATCGAAAGCCACCGCGTGTCGACGAACGCGTCGAGGATGATCGGGCTGCCGAAGAAGTCGAGGTACGTCGGCTGCGGGGTGTTCGTCTTGACCCCGAGGTCGTCGTGCGCGTCGAACGTCGAGTTCTGGAGGAACAGGTTCGCGATCTGGTTCGCCTGGAGACCGCCGACGACGGCCGCGTTCAGGCGGAGCGCGGGCTGGTACCAGACCTCGGCCTTGGCGCCGAAGTAGGTCGTCTCGAAGACGTCTTCCGCCGCCTTCTCATCCTCGGCGCGGGCGACGGCCGGCGCCAGCACGGTCACGGCGACGACGAGTGCGCCGAGACTCCCGCGAATCGAACGCATGACCCCCCTCCGGAGTAGGGCGGGACTGTAGCAACGACGTCCGACAGCCGGCTACTCCGCGGCGGAAGAGGCCGGCTCCGCGAGCGCGACCTCGTAGCGACACGCGGGGTGCGCCTCGCAGACGATGGCCGCGACGCTCCGGATCGCCTCGAGGCGCAGGGCCTTCTCGCAGCGCGGGCACCGCGGCCGCTCGGAGCGCTTGCCGGCCGCCGCGTCGAGCGTCTTCCCCGCGCGGAGCGCGGTCACCGACTCGATGAGCTGCTCGGCGACCGTCTCGATGTCGGGGAGAGTCGTCGAGCGTCCGAGCGAGATGCGGAGCGACGACGACGCGCGCTCGGGGCCGAGGGCCATGGCCTGGAAGGTCGGCGAGGGCGCGCTCGAGCGGTCGTGGCACGCGGGGCCCGTCGCGACGATCACGCCCTCGAGCCGCGCCGCGAGCTCGGCCCCCGAGACGCCGAGGAACGAGAGGTTGAGCGTGTTGGGGAGCCGGTCGAGCAAGGCGCCGTTCAGGACGACGCCCGGGAGCGTCTCCGCGAGGCGCAGGTGGAGGAGGTCGCGGAGCGCGACGATCCGCTCGCCGGCCTCGATCATGGTCCGCCGCGCGAGGCGCAGCGCGGCCGCGAAGCCGACGATCCCCGCGGTGTTCTCGGTGCCCGAGCGCCGGCCCTTCTCGTGGCCCGCTCCGTGGAGGAGCGGCTCGAGCGCGACGCCGCGTCCGACGATGAGGCAGCCGACGCCCTTCGGACCGTAGAGCTTGTGCGCGGCCACCGAGAGGAGGTCCACGCCGAGGAACGGGTACGACGTCGGGATCTTCGTCGCGGTCTGGATCGCATCCGAGTGGAAGACGATCCGCTTCCCGCGGACGACGGCGGCGATCTCGGCGAGGCGGTTGATCGTCCCGACCTCGTTGTTCGCGTGGACGACGGAGACGAGCTGCGTGTCCTTGCGGAGGACGGCCGCGACCGCTTCCGGCGTGATCTGGCCCGTCGGGCCCGCGGCGGCGATCGAGACCTCGAAGCCGAGCGACTCGAGGAACTTCGCCGAGAGGCTCACCGACGGGTGCTCGACCGACGAGATGACGACGTGCTTCCCGCGGTCGCGCCGCCCGCGCGCCGCGCCCTTGATCGCGAGGTTGTTCGACTCGGTCGCGCCCGACGTCAGCACG
>CAZYLP010000410.1:0-7820 GCA_964648345.1 uncultured Planctomycetota bacterium | reverse complement strand
CGTTCAGGCCTACATCACGAACCTCGTCCGGCGGCCGGTCGATCAGGACCCGGTCCTGCGCGACATGGAGAAGCGCGCGCAGCAGCCGCGCTTCCCGATCATCGGGGCCGAGGTCGGCGCTCTCCTCGAGATCCTCGCCCGCATGCGCGGCGCGAAGCGTGTCTTCGAGGTCGGGTCGGGCTTCGGCTACTCCGCGTTCTTCTTCGCGCGCGCGGTCGGTGACGACGGAGAGATCCACCTCACCGACTTCAAGCAGGAGAACCTCGACGCCGCGCGCGAGTTCCTCGCCCGCGCTCGCTACCGCACGAAGTTCGAGTTCCACGCGGGCGACGCCATGGAGCACCTCCGCCGCGAGATCGAGAAGGCGCCCTTCGAGATCTATCTCATCGACGCGGACAAGCACCGCTACCCGGACTACTGGCAGGTGATCCGGCCGAAGCTCAGGAAGGGCGACCTCGTCATCGCGGACAACTTGCTCTGGTCAGGGGCGGTCGCCGATCCGAGCGCTCAGGACGACGACACGAAGGGCCTGAGGAGGTTTGCTCAGGAAGCGGCGACGGACAGGGAGATCCGGTTCACGCTTCTTCCCGTGCGAGACGGGGTAGGCATCGCTCAGCGACTCTGAATCCTGATGTGGAGGAGCGTTCCTTTCGTCGCTCACGCAGAGGCGCAGAGACGCAGAGGGCGCAGAGGAGTCTTCGAAGACCCCTCTGCGTCCTCAGCGCCTCTGCGTCTCGGCGTTGAAAACGCGGAGGACGCTCCTCCACGTCAGGACTCGGTGATTACTTCTTGCCCGTATCGAACTTCGTGAGCACCGCGAGCGTCCGGTAGACCTGCTGATCCGCCTTGACCTCGCTCTCCTCCCGCACGAGCCCGATGCCCGGGGACAACCACTTCACCGAGACGCCCGTGGACTCGTCATCTCCCGTGTAGGTCATGCGGACGACGACCGTGGGCAGCTCCTGGCCCGCGGCCTTGAGCTTCTCCTCGCGGAGGACCTCGAAGCTCTGCTTGCCCTTCGTCGGGCCGACCGAGCCCTCCCAGGTCCACTTGTCGCCGACCTTGAGCTCGCCCTTCAAGACGGGCTGCGCGGGCGTGAAGAGGTAGTCGTGCTTGTGCTCGCCGGCGCCGAGGATCCGGCGGACGCACGTGACCGACGTTCCGTCCTCGACGTAGAAGGCCTTCTGCGCCGTCGCGTCGTCGAGCTTCCACTCGATGGCGCGCGCGTCCTTGCCATCGACCTTGTCGATGTCGCCGACCGAGACGTCCATCCGGTGCGTTCGCGGCGCCTCGGCCTCCTCCGGCGCGCCGTCCTCGGGAGCGGAGGTCGCGAGCCAGGTCCTGAGCTCGTAGCGCCACGTCCGGCCCGCGTCGAGCGGGTAGAGGTGCTCGCGCTTGACGCTGCCCGCGGCGAGCGGCTCGCCGACGAGCGCGGCCTTCGAGGGGTCGGGAGCCTTGGCGGCGGCGGCGTCCGCCTTCTTCGAGGGCGGCGTCTCGTCGGGCTTCTTCGGCTGCTCCTGCGCGCGCGCGACGGTGAAGGCGAGGGCGAGGGAGGCGGCGAGGATGAGGGAGGTACGCTTCATGGTGATTGAGCTTAAATCATTCTGACGGGCGCGAAAGGGGCCGCGAAAAGCTATCGTTTCCGGCATGCGGCAACGCGAGGTCTACGAGGCGATTCAGCGGCTCGTCGCGTCCGGCGAGCCCGGAGTCCTCGCGACCGTCGTGAAGGTGCGCGGCTCGGCGCCCGGCTCGCTCGGCTCGAAGATGCTCATCCTCGCGACGGGCCAGACGATCGGCACCGTGGGCGGCGGCTGCGTGGACGGCAAGGTCTTCGAGGAGGCCCGCCGCGTCTCCGAGGACGAGGTCCCGCGGACGATCCAGGTGGACCTGACGGGCGTCGATGCGCCGGACGAGCACCAGCTCATCTGCGGCGGGAAGGTGGACGTCTTCCTCGAGCCGCTCGTGACGCCCCAGCTCTACATCTGCGGCTCCGGGCACATCGCCCACGCGCTCGCGCGCCTCGCGCTCCCGCTCGACTTCAAGGTCACGGTCCTGGACGACCGCGCGCAGTTCAACAACGCCGCGCGCTTCCCCGGCTGCGAGCGGATCGTGGCGCCGTTCGCGGAGACCCTCGCCTCTCTCCGCGCGAAGGCGCCGGCCTACGTCTGCGTCGTCACGCGCGGCCACGCGCAGGACCAGGAGTGCCTCGAGTGGGCGCTCGCTCAGGACGCGCGCTACGTCGGGCTCGTCGGCAGCAGGGTGAAGATCGCGACCGTCCTCGAGCGCGCCGCCAGGAAGGGCTTCCCGCCGGACCGGCTCGAGCGTGTCCGCGCGCCGATCGGCCTCGTCGTGGGCGCCGTCACCGTCGAGGAGATCGCGGTCGCGGTCGCGGCCGAGCTCGTCGCGGCGCGGCGTCTCGGCAACACCGTGTCGCGGACGCTCGCTTCGCGCGACGCCGGCCCTTGCCGGACCGAGGAGTCCCCGCCTAAAGTCACGCGAGATCTGAGAGGTCCTTCATGCGACGCCTGAGCTTCGTGCTCGTCCTCGCCCTCGCCGGTTGCGCCGATTCGTCCAAGAAGGGCGACGACGCGAGCCCGCCGCCGAACAACTCGGGCGCGAAGGCCCAGCCTGCGGCGCAACCCAAGCCCGCGGAGCAGCCGAAGCCCGCCCAGCCCGCCCCGGCCGAGCCGCCGAGCAGCGACGAGCCCATCGTCATCAAGGGCTCGAAGCACAAGGACTCGGGCCCGTCGTCGTCGTCGAGCAAGAGCTCCGCGAACCAGGCCAAGATCGACGAGCTCAACGCGAAGGCCCGCGAGTCCCAGGGCAAGGACAACGGCCAGCCGCTCAAGGCCGAGGATCCGGCGGCGAAGGGCGACCACGGCCAAGGCGACCTTCGGAAGAAGGAAGAGCTCAAGGCCCAGATCGCCGACAAGGACGCGCAGATCGCGAAGCTCCAGGAGGAGCGCAAGGGCCTCATCGAGGAGGGGAGCCACCGCGAGGGCCGCTTCCGCGTGAAGGACATCCACGAGAAGGACCCCGAGCGCATCAAGGCGATCGACGCCGAGGTGGAGCAGCTCAAGAAGGACAAGTTCGAGCTCCAGAAGAAGCTCGCGGTCATGGAGCATCCGCCGAAGGAGAAGTAGCCTTCAGCCCGCGGCGAGGAGCTTCGCGATCGCGAACGACGTCTGGTTCGTGATGAGCGCCATGAGGTGGACGTCGTCCGCCTCGAAGGGCGCGCCGCGCTCGCCGCGCTCGAAGAAGAGGAGGCCGATCGCCTTCCCGCCCGAGATGAGCGGCGCCGCGAAGCCACCGCCCGGCGAGCGCTTGTCGCCGCCCGGGGGCGGGATCCGGACCACGGTCCGCGCCTGGAGCGAGGTGTCGATGATCTCGCGCGCGACGCCGGTCCCCTCCTCGGAGCCGTCCTTGCGCTTCTCGACGGTGAGGAGCGGGTTCCGTCCGTCCTCCTCGAGGAGGAGGCAGACGCCGCGGTCGGCGTCGAAGATCTCCACGAACCCGACGGCGATGCGCTTGAGCAGCGCCTCGATGTCCGTCTCGACGACGACCTCGTCCGAGAGCTGGCGCGTGCGGGCGAGCGCCTTCGAGCGGCGCGCGTCGCGCTCGCGCGCCATGCGGCCGCCGAGGTCGGTGCTCGTCGACTTGCTCGCCTTCGAGGGCGTCTCGGGCTCGGGCGGCGCCGAGCCGAGGTCCGCCGGCCGCGCGAGCCGCGACGTGGAGGGTCCGGCCCCGGGCTGCGGGCCGCTCCCCTGACCGGCGGCCGCGAACGCGACGCGCACGCGCACCTCGCCGAGGCGGAGGACGTCGCCCGGCTTCAGCTCCCCGCCTCTCTGGGCGTTCTCGTTGACCCACGTCTTCCCGACGAGGAGGTCGCGGAGCGTGAGCTTGTCGCCGTCGCGGATGATGAGCGCGTGGTGCTCGGCGACCGTCGCGTCGCCGAGGACGAGGTCGTTCTCGGTCGCGCGGCCGACCGTCGTCGTGCCCTGCTTCAGCGGGTGGATCGCGACGCCGCGCGCGGAGGGGTAGATGAGCGAGAGGACGGGCGCCGCGAGCCGGCCCGTCGTCCCCCGCGGTCTCCCGGCGCCAGGAGTGCCCTCGTTCTCAGGAGGCATCCGATTCGTCGACGAGGCGCATCGCCTCCATGAGGAGCGCGAGCGTGCCCTGCTTGATGCGCGGCGCGCGCGCCGGACGGTTCTCGTGGAACTCGAAGCGGCCCTTCCTGAGCCGGGCGATCGAGAAGAAGGCCTCCTCGGACGCGAAGCGGCCGATCCACGCGTCCTTGACCTCTCCCTCGCCGAAGCTGACGCCGGCCTCGCCGGCCTCGGGCTTGACGATGAGCTCGCCCGTCTTCCGCGAGAAGTTGAGGAACTGGACGAGCTCGGCGAACCCGAGCGCGGAGAGGTCCCCCGAGAGCGCCGCCGTGGAGGCCGGATCTCCCGCGGCGGCGGCGGCGGGCTTGGGGGAGTCGGGGAGCTTGGCGACCGACTGGACCGACTGGATCTTCCGCGCGAGGACTTCCTTCTTGAACGGCTTCGTCACGTAGCTGTTCGCGCCCGCCTGGAAGGCCGTCGAGATCTTGTCCTGCTCGCCCTCGCTCGAGACGATGATCACCGGGAGGCGGCGGCCCTGCGGGCTCTTCCGCAGCTCGCGCACGAAGGTGACGCCGTCCATGGCGGGCATGTTCCAGTCGGTGAGGACGAAGTCCACGCCGAAGTTGAGCTCTTCCAGCTTGCGCAGCGCCTCGAGTCCGTTCTTCGCCTCGACCACGTCGTTGATCGAGAGCTCCTGCAAGACCTTCAGCTGGACCTTGCGCGAGAGCACCGAATCATCGACGAGCAAGACCTTCAAAGGGTCGGACACTCCCGCTGCGAGGGGGAGGATTCTATCAACGGCGGTTGTGGGTGGGAAGCCGAACTCCCTGTTACAGTGAGCCGACATGAACGAGTCACGGACCGGCAAGCCTCGAGGAGTGCGGGCTGGCGCCGCGATCGGCCGCGCCGAGCGGATCTCGTCCGCCGCCGACTTCGCGAAGGCGTACCAGGAAGGGCGCCGAGGTGGCGACGCTCTGATCCGCCTCATCGTGAGCCGGAACCCTCACGGCCACCCGAGGATCGCGTTCGCGGTCGGCCGGAAGTCGGGCGGCGCGGTCCTGAGGAACAAGCTCCGCCGGATCTACCGCGAGGCGTTCCGGCTCGAGAAGAAGAACCTCCCGCCGGTGGACGTGATCGTCTCGCCGGCCCGCGAGGGCAACGAGCCCGAGCTCATCCGCGTGAGGCGGAGCCTCGTCCAGCTCGCGAACCAGATCGCGAGCCGCCTCCCGCGCGAGGGGGAAACCAAGAAGTGACGGTCGAGGCGGGCCCCCTCGTCGCACCGAAGCGTCCGGCCCTCGCCGCGGAGCCGCTCCTCGTCGGCCTCGACGCGCTCGCGTGCGCGGCGCTCGCGCTCCTCGGCGTCGTGGCCGTCCGCGGCGTCGCGCCCCTCGATCCGTTCCACGTCTTCCTGTCGCCCGTCGTCCGTGCGCTCCTCGCCCTGCCCTTCGCGCTCGTCGGACCGCTCGGCTCGGGGGTCGAGCGCGGGCGTGCGCCGTGGAACGTGCGGCTCGCGGCGACCCTCGGCGCGACCGCGGGTGCGTTCGCCGGCGCGTGGTTCCTCGAGGTCGAGCGCGACCCCGTGCTCCTCGCCGTGAGGGTCCTCGTGCCCTTCGTGCTCGGGCCGTTCCTCGCCGCCGCGGGCGCGAGGCTCCACCGCCCCGAGGAGGACTGGCGCGCCGAGGCGCGGCAGCGGCCTCCCGAGGCGACGCACTGGGCCTCGACCTGGATCGCCGGGCTGCGGTTGCCGCTCGCTCTGAGGATCGCGTTCCTCCCGGTCGCGCTCGCGCTCGTCCCGGTCGCGGTCGTGGGCCTCGTGCTCATCCGGTGCTATCAGCTCGCGGTCTCGCGCTTCCTGCCGCCTCAGTGCCGCTTCGAGCCGTCGTGCTCGCGCTACGGCTTCCTCGCGATCTTCAAGCATGGCGCCCTCAAAGGGTTCCTCCTCACGGGCTTCAGGCTCATGCGCTGCCAGCCGTTCTGCAGGGCGGGACACGACCCGGTGCCGGAGAGCGTTGGATGACGGACCGCCGCGGTAGGATCCGCCCATCGTGGGGTGTCTCATCGGTGTCGGGGAAGGCCATCCTCCTGGGAGCGCTGCTCCTCGCGGGCTGCAACGACCCGCCGCCGGATGCGCCGCCGCCGCCGTCCGGGATCCAGCCGACGCCGGCGATCGGAGGCGGCCTCGAGGACGAGCCCGTCGAGCCCGGGATCGGGCGGCCCGACCACTGGTCCGAGAACTACGGCTCCTACATGTCACCCGAGCTCAAGCGCGAGTACCTGAGGACGCCCGAGGAGGAGCGCTTCGAGCGCTTCGGTCTGAGGATCCTCGACTTCCAGCTCCGCGAGCAGTTCCTCCTCGCGCATCAGGAGGACCTCACACGAGAGGAGAAAGACGCCTACCGCCGTCTCCCCGATGCCGACTCCTGCCGGCGCTTCGTGCGCGAGCGAGCGGGCGTCGCGCGGGTGTCATCCGTCTCCAAGAAGTGACAGGCAAACGATGGGAGTGCCCTCCGCATCCATGAAGTGCTTCGTCCTCGACACGAACGTCCTCCTCCACGCGCCCGAGGCGATCCGCGGGTTCGGCCAGAACGAGGTCGTGATCCCGATCGACGTCCTCGAGGAGCTCGACAAGTTCAAGACGCAGAACGACGAGCTCGGCCGGAACGCGCGCGAGGTCATCCGGATCCTCGACCGTGCCCGCGAGGAGGGGGGCCGGCTCGGAGTCGGGGTCAAGATCAACGACAAGGGCGGCATGCTGCGCGTCGATCTCAAGCCCCTCGTCCTCATCGAGGCGGGCCTCGAGCGCGACTCCCCGGACAACCGGATCCTCTCGATCGCCTACAAGCTGCTCAAGGAGGGGAAGACCGTCACGTTCGTCTCGAAGGACGTGAACGTCCGGATCAAGGCGGACGCCCTCGGGATCAAGGCCGAGGACTACGAGACGGACAAGATCACGACCGTCGAGGAGCTCTACGCGGGCTGGCGCGAGGTCGAGGTCGGCGAGGACGATCTCCGGAAGTTCTTCGAGGAGCATCGCCTCGAGCTCCCGGGCGTCGAGCTGAACCCGAACGAGGGCGTCCTCCTCCGCGATCGCTCGCGCACCAAGCGCACCGCGATCGGCCGCCGCTCGCCGACCGAGGCGAAGGTGGTGCGTCCTCTCCTCTTCGCGCAGGAACAGATCCTCGGGATCGCTCCGCGCAACCTCGAGCAGCGGATCGCGCTCGATCTGCTCCTCGACCCGGCGGTCAGTCTCGTCACGCTCGTCGGCCGCGCGGGCACGGGCAAGACGCTCCTCGCGCTCGTCGCCGGGCTTCACCTCACCGTGAAGCAGCACCAGTTTGAAAAGCTCCTCGTCTCGCGCCCGATCATGCCGCTCGGCCGCGACATCGGGTTCCTCCCCGGCACCAAGGAGGAGAAGCTCGAGCCCTGGATGAAGCCGATCTTCGACAACATGAAGTTCGTGCTCCGCGAGAAGCGCGAGCCGGGCGAGGTGTCGAAGAAGATCAGCGAGCTCATGAAGTCGGGGATCGTCGAGATGGAGGCGCTCACCTACATCCGCGGGCGCTCGATCCACGCGCAGTTCATGATCGTGGACGAGTGCCAGAACCTCACGCCGCACGAGGTGAAGACGATCATCAGCCGCGCGGGTCACGAGACGAAGATCGTGCTCACGGGCGACCCGTATCAGATCGACAACCCGTACCTCGACTCCTCGTC